>PLMX01000145.1 GCA_003142635.1 Syntrophaceae bacterium
GTGAGGTGCGCGGCTACTCGACCGTGGGGGTGAAATTCCCCCGCGTGACCCGACTCTTCAGTTTTCCCGGCTTCATGAAGCTACTCGTAGGTGTAAGAAATAATTACTTCGCGATCATGCAGAACGATCCCTTTGCATAGGAGATCAGAAAGCTGCAGAAGACCGTCAGCATGGAGCGCCATGTTGTTATATCGTGAATAACTCCTCTGCCATTTCAATGGGCGTCCTGTCTCCGACCTTTATCGCTTCGCACCGGGCCTTGACTGTGGAAAGAATATTCAGCGCGAAGAATCTGGCAGCGGCAATCTTCCCGTTATAGAAGGCGACGTCTTTGTTTTCGTGGATGAGCGCCCGCTGTTTTGACTTCGAACCCTTTGCATCCTTATCCGTATAGATGGTGTTCAGCTTTTCATTGGCAATCGTAGCAGCCTGCATCAGGAGCGATCCGACGGCGACGTCGCCAAAGAGCTCGAGGTATGGAGAAGCGTTAAGGACTGGGATTAAAAAGCTTGCGCCCCTGCCCAGCCGGTAAAAATGTGTAGTCAGATCGGAGAAGGCCTTCAGGGCCTCTTCCAGGTAGTTACACGGCACGGTCAGATCTTCAAATCCCTTGCTTTTTGTTATGACACTGTACACTTCACTATAGAGGCTCATCATAAACTCGCCTCTTTTCTGCGCGAGTTTTCTGCCGACAAGGTCAAGGGCCTGAACCGCGTTCGTTCCCTCATAGATGGTCGTGATCTTGCAGTCGCGCATGTACTGCTCTACGGGATATTCGCTGCAATAGCCGTAGCCGCCGTATACGTCGATGGCCTTCGAACATATCTGCATGGCCTTGTCCGAGGAATAGGCCTTACAGATCGGAATCAACAGTTCCGCCAATCCCTGCCATTTTGACTTGTCTATCTTGGTTTCCGAGACGTCCGCCATATCAAGGCAGTAGGCCGTAAAATAAAGCAGTACCCTTATTCCCTCCACGTGGGCCTTCATCCAGAGAAGCGTTCGTTTGATATCGGGATGCTGGATAATGGGCACGGGTTTGGCATCGGGATTTTTCATATCCCATATGGCAACGCCCTGAATTCTTTCCTTGGCATACGCCACGGCATGTTCAAAGGCCGCTGTTGCTACGCCGAGGGCTTGTATGCCGACCTCAAGCCGGGCATCATTCATCATCTGGAACATGATTGCCATGCCGGACCTCTCTTTTCCGAGGAGCTCGCCGATACATTTTCCGTCGTCGCCGAAATTGAGGGTACAGGTGGCGGAGCCCTTGATCCCCATCTTGTGCTCGATGTTTCCCGTGCGCACGTCATTGAACTCGCCCATACTCCCGTCGTCGTTGACACGGTACTTGGGGATGATGAAGATGGAGATGCCCTTCGTTCCCGGCAGATCCCCTTCGATTCTCGCAAGAACGGGATGGACGATATTCGGGCAGAGGTCATGGTCTCCTCCGGAGATGAAGATTTTGGTCCCTGTGATGCTGTATCTTCCGTCGGGCAATCTTTTCGCCGTTGTCTTCAGGGCGCCCACGTCGGTTCCCGCTCCGGACTCGGTCAGACACATCGTTCCGCCCCACTCGCCGGCAAACATCTTGTACATGTATTTGTTCTTCTGCTCCGCAGTGCCGTAATTCTCTATGAGGGAGGCGGCTCCGATTGTGAGGAGGGGATACATGAGGAGAGGGTAGTTTGCCGCCTGAAAAAGTTCAAAGCATGCGGTGGAAACACTTATCGGCATTCCCTGTCCACCCACCTCAGGGTCTTTCGCTGCGCACTGCCAGCCTGCTTCAACGAACTTCTTGTATGCGGCGTGGAAGCTCTTCGGCACGGAGACCTTTCCGTCCTTGAACGTGCATCCTTCCCTGTCGCCGTCCACGTATGTCGGCAGGATCACGTCAATTGCGATCCTCTCCGCTTGGGAAAGCATCATGTCCACCATCTCTTTCGCATAATCCGCGTACTTGCCTTTGAAGATATCCTCTATGCCGAGCTGCTCGTAAAGAACGAATTGCTGATCTCTCGTGTTCACCAATAAGTTGCTCATAAAGATCTCCTGAAAAAAGGTGGATTAAAGACCCGGGAAATTTTGAAACGCAAGGCCTGGATGAAGGCCGATACAATATCAATATGCGTCTCACAGATTGAGTCTGTTTTTATACATAACAAGGGCGGGCTTTGCAAGGATTCCTTTGGGAATAGTCAATTTCCCTGCGGTATGGATTTTTCGCTTCTGACTGTTATTGAAAATTCATGAAATTTATGCAATTAAGATGATACAGAAAGCTTTGCCAACATTGTCTAAGATAGAGGAGAAGATTGATATGAAGAATCTATTGGAAAATATCGAAGAAATCCTGCTCATGGGTCCCGGCCCTTCCTGTGTGCCCCCGCAGGTCTACAAGGCCCTGAGCCAGAAGACCCTCGGACATCTGGATCCCTATTTTCTGATGATCATGGATGAACTTATGGAGATGCTCCGCCGGATCATGAATACGAAAAACAAGCTCACGATCCCGATATCGGGAACGGGTTCCGCCGGCATGGAGGCGTGCTTCGTGAATCTCGTGGAGCCCGGTGACAAGGTTCTTATCATCACCAACGGCGTCTTCGGCATGCGGATGCAGGACGTGGCCGGCCGGCTCGGCGCCAAGGTTGACGCGCTGGAGTTCACCTGGGGAACCCCGGCTGTGCCGGAGGCGATCGAAAAGAAGCTACGCCAGGATTCCTATAAGATAGTTGCTGTAGTACATGCCGAGACATCCACAGGCGTGAAGAATCCCGTTGCTGAAATCGGCGCGCTCCTCAAAGGCAGTGACGCCATCTATCTGGTGGATACAGTTACCAGTCTGGGGGGCATCGAAGTCATGATGGATGCCTGGAACATCGACGCGCTCTACAGCGGCACGCAGAAATGTCTTTCCTGCCCGCCGGGACTTGCGCCCCTTTCATTTTCCGAAAAAGCAATGGCCAAGCTGAACGGACGCAAGACGAAGGTGCCCAATTGGTATCTCGATATTTCTCTCATAGCGAACTACTGGGGGAAGAACCGCGTCTACCATCATACGGCGCCCGTGAACATGATCTATGGTCTGTACGAGGCGCTGTACGTGATCTTCGAGGAGAAGCTGGAGAATGTGTTTAAGAGGCACATGGAAAGTTACCGCGCCCTGGTTGACGGGTTAAAGAATATGGGCCTGAAGATGCTGGTGGAGGAGCCTTACCGCCTGCCGATGCTGAATGCCGTGAGCGTGCCCGATGGTGTAGATGAAAAAGCAGTGAGGCAGCGCCTGCGAAGCGAATTCAAGATCGAGATCGGCGCGGGCCTGGGACCGCTCGCCGGGAAAATATGGCGCGTCGGGCTAATGGGGCACACGGCGAGAAGAGAAAACGTTGAGAGGTTCCTTGCGGCGTTGAAGAAGGTGATAGGGAAATAACTTTTAGAACGCCCCTCCTATGAAAGGGAGAACCTCCAGCATGGCACTCCTGCGGAGGGACCTTGCTGTCATTTCGAGTGAAACGAGAAATCTTAATAATTATAATATTAACCTCTAAGATTCCTCACATGCGTTCGGAATGACAAAGAAGGGGGCAGGTTAGGAAAGGAGGAGCGCGAACTGCCAGTCTGTTATTGACATCCTTTATTTGCCTGCATTATTTCGATCAGGAACTAAGTTCAGCGCGCTGCCCTGGCAGCGGCCCTCTTGCGTCCGTTTTTCTTGACGTCCTTGAAAGGCACCTTACCGCGGGAAGGACGCAGTCTTTTTCCGAAAGGTCTTCTTCGAGAGGTACTTCTTCCCCGAATTCAAGGACCCGCATCATGGGTTCCTCGTCTTCATAATCGCCGAGGTCCCTGTCGCGGTATCTATCCCTCCCGCTTCCAAATTTCCTCGTAATGTCGTTGAAAAATGTGTCGAGCGGTTTGACTCTTTCGTAATACGCCATTTTTATCCTCCTTGGTATTTTCGAATTACAGGTAAAATCTAAGTCGGATAAACAATTTCATCCATCATAGAATTCATAAAATCCAGTTTTGAAAAACCTGAATTTCACATCAGGGAATGGATGAGACGCGGGGCTTATTTGCGCAGTTTATCCGGCCTCTCTTCCTACGGCGCAATTCTTACCCATTGACACACCCACCCTTTATCTCTTATGCTCCTTGTCCGGACTCTTTCGCGCAGGAAGAGACAACTCTTTTTGAAGGCAACTACAGTTATGCGGGGCAAATCAGAAACAGAAGAAGGCCGTTTGCGGACGGAGTGTATAGAGGAGCTCGCCCGCAGGGAGGGGCTGGACGAGGGGGAAGCTCTGGTAATCGACGAGCGCCTGCTCGCGCTGATGCAGGTTATCTCCACGGGACTGGGAGATGATATTCATCTTAAAATTAGCCCCGGCGGCAGCTGGAGATATAACAGAGAGACAAACGAAATTATATTTCCTGTAGGATTGTTGTTGTCCTCTTCCGTGGAAGAGGTAGTCGCCTTCTGCGCGCACGAGGCGGGGCACAGGCAAATATCCCGGCGAAGCTTGAGAAAGCCGGTATTCAAGAGATTCTCCGCGAAGGAATCCACGAGGCTTCTCTTGAATGCCTTCGAAGACAGCCGTGTGGATAACTGGCTGATAAGCATTTTTAAGGGGATCAAACACTACCTGGACATTGCCTACGATGAAATGCTCCCCCGTGATCTATCCAGGTCGTCGTACGTCGATCATCTGAAGGGTGAAATCTCTGAGAGGGCGAGCATTTCCTGCCATCCATATCTCCTCTATCCGCACCTCGAATACCTGCTGGGCATGCGCTATTACTGGCTGTATGGCCGTCTTCCTTCCCGGATGATGAATCCGGAAGTCGGCGCTGTCCTGGCGCGGACACACGGGGATTTTGCCGCGATCTTCAATCACTATCCTCCCGGGCGGGTCTCGGAAAAAGAAAATCTGAGGTTTGCGGAGGAGACAGCCCTGATGGTGAGGGACAAAATCCTTCCGGAGTATGAAGACCTCGTCCGGCTGGCAATCGCCAAACTCGCAGAGGCCATAAAGGACGGCCAGCTCCAGGTTAAGGATAGAAAATGCGCTCCCGAGGATTTAAGCCCGGATGAGATCGAGGAAGAGGCGAGAAAATTATTAGAGTTCAAAGCCAGGGAAATGGCGGACAAGTTATCCCCCAAGACGGAAAAGCACGCCAGTAAGACAGAGGAATACAGAAGGGAAACTCCTGAAGAACCGGATGCGCGCATGGCAGGCGGGAAATCCGCCGCGGAAAGAACAGCGCCGCTGCCCACAGAGACCCTCCGCGACCTCATCAAGAAGCAGCGAAGGATAAACCGCGAACAGGATGCGAAGATCGGAGAGTACGAGCGGGTGTACAGGGTGATATCGAACCTGGTTCAGGCCTTAAGCGGAGTTTTGGAAAATCACTTCGCGAAAAATAAGAGGCCTTCCTTCAAGGGCTATTTCCCTTCCGGCCAGAAGCCGGATTTGAGGAGGGCCATGGAGCTTTCCCGGAAATTGGACGAGGGTATCCCCTTGCAGGATAAGGATCTCAAGGTCTTCCTGAAGAGGAGACTTCCGACACAGAGTGACCACAAGATAATCCTCGCTCTCGATGAATCGGGTTCCATGGATGAACCCAAGAGGACATCCGCGCTCGCAGGGCTTCTCATCTTTATGGAGGCTCTCGATCATATCGGCATCGATTACGGGGTAATCGGATTTTCTGACAGCCCTATAATGCACAAAGAGTTGGGCGTGAAGCTGGATAATGGAGGCCGGCGGGTATTGTTTGATGAGGTCTCCCTGTGCATACCGGGAGGCTCCACCGCAGATGCGGATGCGCTCCAGTTAGCGACGAATATATTAAAGGATCAACCCGATGATTCATCGAGGTGGATCATCATGGTGACGGATGGAGAAGGAAACGTGAATACAACCGGCAAGACATTTGTCGAGCTCCAGAAGGAGGCACTCGATAAAAAGATAGAAGTGCTCGGCGTAGGTCTGGGCGAAGAGGTGACGGAGGTCATAAAGAGATACGCAAGCGGCATGCAGATTGACAACGTGGAAGAGCTCCCGTCGGTGCTCTCCGGCATACTGGAGGAAAAACTTGTTACGCAGGATGCGTACTGGGACAGTTTTCTCACGCCCCGGCATGAGGCACATACAGAAAAAGAAGATACAGCCGTGTCGCTGCCGCAGGATTTATCGGAACTCCTGGCGTCTCTCTATCTTTCTCTGAAAGAGAACATTCCGGCCTTCAATGTCAGGCATCTGAAGAGGGCATCGGAGCTCCTGGGATTTTTGCTGAACCGCGGTTATCCGGGAAAAGAAGCGTTCGGAAGGAGCCTGAAATACGCCTTTATAGATACCCAGGAACAATCCCAGAGGGTGAGAGAACTTATCCTCGAAAGGATTGAGGAGATGAGGAAGATATTTCCGGACATCACCCGGGAGGATCTGCCCCAGGAATTTCACTCGGCGTCTTCACAGACGGACGTCCCTGTGTCTGCGATCCCTCACGACCTGGTCTCTCTCCTGGATATTTTGATGAAGAATAATACTCATCCTCAGATCGAGAAGGCCCTCTCATTGTTAAAAGAGCTCGTCGATTCTTCTGACATGGCTTTCGTGAGCATACCCGGACTGGAAGCTGGTTTCCGGGTCATTGATGATGAACTTCTGAAAGGGATAACGATAGAGGAACTGGAGAAAAAGACAGAGGACAAGAGCTGGGCTGTCCGCCAGCCCGCAGCCTTAGCCCTGGGCCGGGTTTATCTCGCACTAATCAAACAGGGAAAAGATTGCGACGTGAGTCTGGTCGAAGAAATGCTGAAGGATGAAGATCCGTCCGTCTGCCGCGCCGCCGCCCAGGCTTTAAGCCGTATCTGGTATCATTATTATGGCAAGGGAAATATAACGCTGGAGGCATTGGAGCGTAGACTGAAAGACGAGAACTGGGCCGTCCGCCAGGCTACGGCAAGGGCTCTTGGAAAGATATATCCTTTCCTTATGGAACAGGGAATGAATGTGGACATCGGCAAACTGGAAGAGGGGTTGTGGAATAAGAATTGGTTTGTACGTCAGGCCGAGGCCGAGGCATTGGGAGAGACCTACCGCGCTCTTATCAGGAAAGGAATAGAGATCAACCTCGAGGGATTAGAAGAAAGGTTGAAAGATAAAAATGTACTGACCCGTCAAACCGCAGCCCTGGCCTTGGGACAGGTCTATCCGCCCCTCATAAAGCGGGGGCGAGATGTTAATTTGTGCAAATTGGAAGAAAGGCTCGACGATGATGACTGGTCTGTCCGCCAGGCCGCTGCCGTGGCCTTGGGCCGGATATGGTTTCACAGCTATTACCATGGGAAGATTGTCTTGAAAGATTTGGAAAAGAGACTCGAAGACCCAAGCTGGCCTGTCCGCCAGTCTGCATGCCAGGCCCTCGGGCAGATCTATCCGACGCTTATCAGGCGGGGAAAAAATGTGAACTTAGAGAAATTGGAAGACAGGTTAAGAGACGCCGATGTAGACAGGTCCGTCTGCCAGGCCGCAGCCCAGGCCCTGGGCCGGATCTGGCCTCGGAGCTATCATCGGAAGAAGATAACCTTAAAGGAGTTGGAAGAGAGGCTGAAGGACGAAAACTGGTTTGCACACCAGGCTGCCGCACTCGCCTTGGTCCGGATACAACATGCCCTTGTCAAGAGGGGGAATAACGCCGAATTAAACAAACTGGAAAAGAGATTGAAGGATAAGATCTGGTCTGTCCGCCAGGCCGCGGCACGGGCGTCAATAAAAATCTTTTCGGATATAATCTCGAGCAGGAAAAAAGAATTTGAGAAGGTGCTCGTTTCCTTCAATGAGATGCTCGGCAAACCTATGGGAAATACCATAGCAGGCATGCATGCGGGCCAGGTGCAGATTGGTGAAAATACTTTAGCAGTGGGAGATCTGATCTTAGACAGGGCGGAACTGAGAGACGACATACCCGCCTGTGTGATGACGGAATCCGGCTATCATATTTTAGAGACGTTATGTATCGGCTATCTATTGAGACACTCCGTCCTGCTCCTGGGCCCTACGTCAACAGGGAAGAGCTTCTTAATCAAATGGCTCGCTCACGTTTTGGGCTATGAGCACCTCTCATATTCCATCAACCCCTACACCTCCAAGTTTGAGATAATCGGCGGCATTAAACCCGACAGGGAAGGCAGATTCGTCTGGCAGGACGGCATTCTTCTGAATGCGGCGCGAGACGGTCTGTGGCTGACTCTCGAAGAGATAAACCTCGCTTCTTCCGAAGTGGTCGAGATAATGAACGACTATCTCATTACGGGAAGGATATCCTACTCGGCAAACGGGGAGCAGAAGGAATTGTATCCCCATCCCGCTTTCAGACTCTTTGCCACAGGGAACCCGGAAAGTTACAGTCAGAGGCAGAAACTCTCCGAGGTATTTCTATCCAGGTTCAAGATACTCTATCAAAAAGAACTTTCGGAAGAGGAACTATCACAGATATTGAGTTCCTTATTTGAGATCACTTCCGCAGCGGCCCTTCCCATTGCGAGATTTCACACCACCCTACAGAATCAGGCGGACAGTCGCATCATCGGCAAGGCGGAAAAAGACCCGTATATATTTACCCTCAGGGACATAATAAGACTGGGGAGGAGGTTGGAGCCGCTCCTCGCGAATAGACCAGCCGATAAGGAATATTTCAAAAAGTTTTTCCTTGAGTTCTTCAGCGTCTATATAGGGAGGCTCCGGGACAGCTCCGAAAGAGAGGCAGTCGTCAGTCTACTGGATGCACATTTTGGTTTCCGGGCGGAGGGCCTCGACCTAAAAGAAGTGCTCAGATCCGCTTCGCTGGACATGGATTCCCTCCTTGCAGATTTAACATCCACAAAGGGCGAAGAACTGATTCCCCGAAATGACGCGGCGATTGTGCCCACGCCGACGCAGAGGATAACCCTCTATCTCCTCCTCACGGCCCTGATAAATAACGAACCTCTTCTTGTAGTGGGAAATCCTGCCTCAGGAAAGACGACCCTCATCAGATATCTGGCCAGACAAAAAGAGACGGACCTATACTATATCAATCTCTCCTCCGATACGGGCCTGGAAGAGCTTCTCGGCGGCTATACCCAGGATAAGAAAGGAAAATGGCATTACAGGAAGGGCCTGCTGTTCATGGCCATGGAGAAGGGAAGCTGGCTTCTCATAGATGAAGCGAATCTGTCTCCTCTATCCGAATACCTAAACACGCTCCTGGACTTTGGCTACGTCATTGATGGAGAGGAGAATGTGTGTCACGCCCATCCTAATTTCAGGATATTTCTCTCGATGAATCCTCCTTCCGTGCATCAATCAAGAAACCTGCTCTCGCCTGCCCTGAGGTCCAGGTTTACCGAGGTCTGGGTTGAGGAATTGACCAATCTGGGAGAACTGGCCGGTCTAATAGATACCTGGAGCTACGCGCACGGAGAAGCGCGTGCGTCTCGCAAAGGAAAGAAGGCAAAAAAGAGGGGAGATGCACGCGGTGAAAAAGTTTCCGCGGACAAAAAAACAGCAAGAAAAGACGCAAAAAAAGAGGGTGAGGAATTTGCAGCCGGCAAACGATTCACCCATTATTCGACGTGATTTCTTAATGCCCCTTTTCTAAAGGTTGCCACAGAGGATTTTAGATAACGTAGCGACCCACGCAATCTTTCAGTGTCATTTCGAGTGAAACGAGAAATCTTGTCCCCACCGAAGCGATAAATCTCAGATTCCTCACATTCGTTCGCAATGACAAAACCTAGTGCAGACCTCCAGGTCTGCTGCATCGGCAGGATTAAAGTCCTGCACTACGACCAAGAACAGCATCCCGAGAAGAACTATGCTTCCCACAGGTGAAATAGCCCACCGTCTCTTCGATGTCACATCAAGGAAAGGGGAAGATGCCCTCATCGAAGAGCTTCGCATCGGCCTCGGCTATGTGGGAGTTCGGTTGGACAATCGGCGCATGGGGCTTGCGGCCGTGTTGCTCCATGAACTCCCCGCAGGCTGTTCCGTATTTCCCGATGCCGGAAAGTTTGCCGGCTCAAATGCATCTTCTCTCCTCGGCAGCCTGATCGAAGGACGGGACCCCCTAAAGAAAGCATTAGGACTTGCTGCCGCGAATGCCGTTCTTCATACAGAATTAAGTGAAGATGAAAGAGACTCCCTCTCGATCATGCAATTGACGCCTGAAGACCGTGTGGCCATGGTCGGTCTCTTCGCGCCGATGGTTCCGAAGATCGAAGCAACGGGGGCAAAGCTCACCGTCATTGAACGGAACCCCGCCCGCCTGGCTGTTCTTGGCAAGAAAGAAGAGGGCAGGATATTGAAGGAATGCACTGTCGCGGTAATTACGGCAACCACACTTCTTAACGACACACTCGAAGAAGTTCTGAACGGCTTGGGTAATCCAAGGCACGTAGCCATCCTCGGACCATCGACGCCGCTTCTGCGTGAAATTTTTCAGGGAACGCCCATCCACCACCTGGGAGGCGCGATAGTCCGGGATACGGGGAAAGTCATGCAGATCATCTCCGAAGGCGGAGGCACTCCGGCCATGCGCCCCTATCTGCGATTCATCAACCTGCTCGTTAAATAATAATCCAGTCAGAAAGATACATCTTTCTATTTGAAATAAAGGAGCAGGAGGGTTAAATAGGAGTTGTTGGAAATGAGCGTTATCGACAAAGGATTAGACCATGCCTGATTTCTCGACCTATCTCCGGCGGTTTCAAGCGGGCGAAAAGAACCTGAACCCCTACCTCGATTATTTTGAAATAACCCTCGAAGAAGTGTGTGAAGGATATGCGCGTTTCCGGATGCCGTTCCGCCCGGAATACCTGCAGGTGGGCGGATTCCTGCAGGGGGGGCTTATCGTAGCCCTGGCAGATGAAGCCATTGCCCACGCCGCGATGACGGTACTGGAACCTGCTTCCGGAATTACGACCGTGGAATTGAAATGCAATTTCCTGTCCCCGGTTACAAAAGGTGAACTGATCGCAGAGGCAAGCATTTTCAAGAAAGGGCGCACGCTGATTATCGGTGATTGTCTGGTCAAGGATGAAAATGGCAAGGACGTGCTCCGCTGCACTGCGACATTCTTGATGTTTCCTGACAAGAAGGGCTCCGAATGACGAGCGATCACGAGATCCGTCCCTGCGGGGAAAGGGACATTGAAATTATCTATGACATTGTCAACGACGCTGCACAGGCTTACAGAGGCATCATTCCCGCGGATAGATGGAAGGAACCGTATATGTCGGAAGATGAACTCCGGCATGAGATCGACGAAGGAGTAAAATTCTGGTGTTATACAGAGGACGGGGAGGTTCTCGGAATCATGGGCATGCAGGACGTCGAGGATGTAACGTTGATGAGACATGCATATGTGCGTACCGTGAGGCGACGCCAGGGTATCGGCGGCAGGCTGCTGTCTCTGCTCCGGCAGAAAACGTCCCGTCCGATTCTGATCGGCACGTGGGCGGAGGCAGCGTGGGCGGTTCGCTTCTATGAGGCGCATGGCTTTTATCTCGTCTCTCCGGAAGAAAAGGATCGCCTGCTGAAACGATACTGGTCAATACCGGAACGTCAGGTAGAAACATCAGTCGTTCTTGCGGAACGCGGCCGTTCGCTGTGAGGGGGAAAAACACTTGATACCTATCGTGTCCATAGTTGGTCGGTCTAATACCGGGAAGACGACATTGATCGAAAAACTGATACCCGAATTGAGGAGAAGGGGATATCGGGTGGCTACGATCAAACACAACATCCACGGCTTCGCGATAGACCACGAGGGCAAAGACAGCTGGCGTCATAAAAAGGCGGGTGCACGCCTTACGGTCGTCGCATCAGCCCATAGCGTCGCTGTCATTGAGGATGTAGACAGGGACTTTGAATTGGCGGAATTGAGTGATCGCTACATACGGGACGTTGACGTCATCCTTTCCGAGGGCTTTAAACGAAACCCGCATCCAAAGATTGAAGTGGTCCGATCGGAGATGAACCACGACCCCATCTGTTCCCGGGAAGATAATCTTATGGCCGTTGTGACTGACAAGCCCGTAGACAGAGGCGTGCCCTGCCTGGATATCGATGATATCCGGGGCATTGCCGATCTCATAGAAGATAGATTTCTGAAAGGGAAGACGGCGTAGGACTCATGCGTTTGCGGCAAAGGCATAGGCTGCAAAGAGACCGTCATGACTAAGACTGACATCAATCGCCGTGGGCATGCCGTTTATACAGACGAACGGCGGTCCCAGACCATAGGAACTCTCGACCCGCCTGATTTCGATATTTTCCGGAGATTCATTATAAGATTGTGAGAGGTGGAGCTTAAGGGCTTTACGGACAAAAGCTGATTCGTAATCAGGCGAAGCTTGTGAATCAGGGCTGATGCGAACGACATGCCAGACGAGTGTGTCCATCTCATCGGGCGCCGATGCAGTTCCGGTGCAATGGACATAGTCGGAGGTTATGAAGACCTTGATGTCTATCCTGCCATACGGCGTATCGACGAATCCAGTAAGGGTATCGCTTCCGGGAGAAAGTTGAACTGATTCCTCCGCGCAATTCAGGCTTACTTCATATAACCGTGGAACGGAAGTGGCGGACGGTTCATACTTCTTGACAAGCTTGTACGCCGCCTCCTTGCCGGTCCAGAGCGCCCACAAGATGGCGTCTTGGTTATCAGCACGGGATATCAACTCTTGTTCACGGGGCGTGAAGACGCGGTTAATGAATCGCGTATCCCGACTCTTCCCCATATTGTGCGGATCGGTCAGATCCACAATATCGTTGCCNNGCATAGTGGCGCTGAGCCCTGAGTCCGTTTTCTTGTATCGGTTCGGGATCAAAGACTTCCGCGTTCACCGTAAAACGCTCGCGAAATCTGGGAATGAAGCCGTAAGAATGCTGGCTGTCACCCCGCAGATAGATGCACATTACCTTGCAGGTTTCAAAATCCTTGATGAACCGGCCCACACCGTAGGAAAAACTCTCGGTATTCACACGTCCTGTCCGGGAGCGCCCTCCTTCAGGAAAAATCAGCAATGGCTGTTTCCATTCGAGAAGCGACGTGCATTTATCAAGGGTGTTTTTCATGTCTTCACGATTGCCGCCCCTGTTGATGGGGACGCACTTGGCGAGGTAACAAAGAACTGCCATGACGATATTCCGCTGGAAATTGTTTCTCTCCGGCAAATTCCAGGGCAGCTCACGGTAATGCAGTAAGTTACGCGTGAAGGAAAATGCCGCATATGTAATGATTAGGGAATCGATCATGGTGAGGTGATTTGCGCAGATGATCCACGGCCCTTCGTAATCCCTGAAATGACGTGCGCATTCCTCTCTGACCTTCAGTATATCCCTCACCCTGTAGCCCATGAGCCAGATGATTCCAAAATAAAGTGGGGCAATAACAAAGATCGCAATCCGACCAAGCGCGTATTGAATCAGCAGAGGGCCCTGGAGCATCAACTTCTTTTTCATGACTGACCTTATCCTAATTTGCTTTTGATGATAGCCACGGCGTCTCCGACTGTCCCGATCTTATCGGCCTCGTCATCTTCGACGGTGATGCCGAATGTGTCTTCACACTTTATAATGACATCCACCAGCCTCGCGGAATTGACTTTCAGGTCATTCAGAATGTGAGTATCCATTGTCGCCTTGTCCAACAAGCTCGGGTCCTTTGTGTAGCCCCTGAGGATATCGATCATTTTGTTAAAGATTGTCTGTTCGTCCATTTCTTAATAGCTCCTTTGATTATTATTCCATCTCTTAAAGATGAGACAGCTGTTAACATCGCCGAAGCCGAAACCGGCTTTGGCGATAATATTTAATTCAGGATAGTCCATGCACTTCTGCGGCACCTTTGCTCCGAATTCAGCGATATCGGGGTGTATATCCTCACAATTGATGGAAGGATGGAGGAAACCCTTGTATAACTGCAGTACGACGGCAACGCTCTCTATGGCGCCCGCTGCGCCGAGACAATGACCCACCATCGATTTTGTGGAATTGATATAGGGAAAATTGGCGGGGCCGCGCCCGAGCGCTGCCGACCAGTTCTTCACTTCATAAGGGTCGGCAAAGGTGGCCGTTAAATGGCCGTTAATTGAATCGATATCATCAGGCACAATACAAGCGTCAGATACGGCGGCTTTGATGCATCGTTTGACGCCCTCGGGATTCGGCGCGGTAATGGAGCCCCCCATACGATGCCCTCCACAATTGACGGCGCCTCCGAGAACTTCAGCATAAATCCTCGCTCCGCGTTTGACGGCGGATTCCAGGTCTTCAAGTACGAGGATTCCGGCGCCGGAGCCGGGGACAAAACCGCACGCCGTGGCGCTCATCGGGCGTGAGGCAGCCTCCGGGCGATCATTAAATTTCTTGCAGATGACGCGCATGGCCTCGAATCCGGCCCAGATAAAAGGGGATTGGCCTTCAGAACCACCGGCTAAAATCCTTTTCGCAAGACCATTCCGAATTCTCCACATCCCTTCAACAATCGCTTCATTCCCTGTGCTGCAGGCGGATGAATTTGAAGTCACCTGATTTCCGAGGGCCAGGAGGCCCGCGATACTTGCGCTTGTGCCGCTGTTCATGACCTGCTCTACTATCCGGCTTCCCATGCGGCGCACTTTCCCCTGGGAGACCATGGGCACGAGGATGGTTGTAATTGTATCCATGCCGCCTATGCCGGAGCCGACAATCACGCCCGTATCCCAGTCCACAGTATCATCGTGAACGTCACGCATCTTGAAACCTGCGTCGGTCCATGCGTCTACTGCGGAAACAGCGGCGTATCCGATGTTTTCGTTCATCGACATCAGTGTATCTTCATTAAAATAACCCTTGCGGATGTTTTCAAAATCCTGGGGGGCGCCTCCGACCTGGCAGGTAAAATTCAATTCCTTAAGTTTGGGAAAGAACCGGATGCCGGAGCGGCCTTTCCGCAGAGCCTCTTCAAAATCAGCCAAGCCATGGGCATTGGGGGCTGCTATCCCCATCCCCGTTATGACGACTCTTCTTTTCAACTAAAGTAGACCTCCATAGAAATCAACAAGTACTAAATCCGGGAAGGTACTCCCCGCCCGGCAAGTGTCCCGGAACTCACGGTCTCGCCATTTTCCCTTTCCATGGAAACCTTCATTTTCAGGTTTCCCATACGGAAATAGATCTTGTGACCTTTAACGATCACGCGCTCACCGGGATGCACGACCCCTGTAAACTCCACCCCTTCGGCAAGGGTAAATAATGTAGTCAACTTCTTTGCGTCCTCCGCAGTCGCATGCGTCTGCCTCATATGAAGGTAAAGGCCGAAGGCAACAACCCCCGTCTGCGCCATGGCTTCAATAAGAATGACGCCAGGGGTGATTGGCTGGCCGGGGAAATGCCCCTTATAAAAATACTCATCCTCACGAAAGCGGTATGTGCCGACGATGTGCTCATCATCCAGTTCTAATATATCGTCGATAAAACGAAACGGATGCTGCTGGGGAACACTATTTAAAATTCGTGTCATCGTCTCCCGATCAGCCGCCATAAAGCCCCCCATTCACATGGATGACGCTTCCCGATATGTAGGATCCCTTTACTGCGAGAAAGGCCACCACGTCTGCCACATCCTCGGGGCGTCCTATGCGGCCCAGTGTAATATTTGCGAGGATCCTCTTCTGCACCTCTTCGGGGAGATCCTTTGTCATCTCCGTCTCGATGAATCCCGGGGCCACGGAATTGACGAGGATATTCCTCCCTGCCAATTCATGCGACAGGGACTTCGTAAAGGCATCGAGGGCTGCCTTCTCCATGCTGTAGGGGATCTGGCCCGCATTGCCGGTATGTCCCACGACGCTGGATATATTGATGATGCGGCCTTCTTTCTGACGAAGCATGAAGAGGCGGATTATGCGTTTGGTGAGGTACCATGTGCCGCGCATCAATGCCCGCTGGGCATCGAATTGCTCAATCTTCATGCTGACGATATCGGCATTCACAGATAGTCCGGCATTGTTAACAAGCACCTCCACGTGGCCCGCTTTCTCTTTTATCTTGTTGACCATCACTTCCACCTGATCGATATCCGCCAGGTCGGCCTGCAGCAGAAAACCGTCGCCTATCTCAGAGAGCAGGTCCTTTGCCTGTTCTCCGCTGTTCCAGTAGTGAACGCCCACCAGAAATCCTTCTCTGGACAGCGCCCGGCAACAGGCCGCGCCTATTCCTTTTCCACCGCCCGTTATGATGGCGACAGGTTTCTCGCTCATTGGCCGCCCCTCATGATGCCGCCGATCGAGTTTACGGATCGTTTCGGATAGTCGGGATAAATAATCCCTTTGAAAACACCGGTACGGGCATCTTTGATGTGGGCAATCAGCTCGTTGTCCACGAAAACTTTTCCGTCTCCGATTGCGATGCTTGCACCTGAGTCCTTCAACTGGGCGAAGCGCCTCACTTCAATATCGTAGCGGACGCATTTGTTGTAGGGGCGAATCTGACCGCTGAAGGTAATCTCACTGCAACCTAAGGCCCTGCCGGCGCCTAAGGCGCCGCGCCAGACACAGTAAAAACCGAGAAGCTGCCATACTGCATCTACACAGAGGCAGCCCGGCTGCACCGGGTCCCCGGGCATGTGGCACTGAAAATACCAGGCATCCAGTTTAATATCCTGTTCGGCCACTATCGAACCTTGTCTTCCGACAGCAGAAAATGAGAGCACCCGATCTACCATGAGAAAGGGAGGCGCCGGCAGACGAGCCTCAAAATTTGCAGGCGGGTCATCTACCAGTGTCCCGTAGGAAAAAGCGATAAGTTCCGGGAGCCCAAAGCTCTGACATTCTCTGAATTCCGCATACTTCATGATTATTCCTCTACCTGTAAGATCATATGAACCCACGACAATCCCGCCCCGACAATGGCAATGGCCACATGATCGCCCGCCCGAAGATCATTCCAGCGTTGGCTGAGAACTGCCGGCGCTCCGGAGCAGCCGGTGTTGCCAAAAATTTCCACATTGTGCCAATGATTGCTTTCCGTAATTTGGGAACGCTCGCAGACTGTTTGCAGCATACCCATATTGGCCTGATGACCGATAAAGATGAAGCGATTGCCGTTCAAGGCATACGTCTTTTGCAGCATGCGAATAGCATCTGTTGTCTTGCGAATGGCAAAGCCCTGCACGGCGTTCCCATCCTGATGGAAGTAACCCATGCGGGGTATACTTACTTTGTCCCAGTCTGCGGGCCTCGTTTCATAGGCGCATGACGTGAAGCGTTTGCGCGACGGCACCGTGGCAGATATAATCGCCGCGGAACTGCCGTCACCGAAAAGTACCGCAGATTTTCGATCGGTATAGTCCACGCAGCGCGTGAGATTTTCCGGATTGACCAGGAGGACAAAAGGCGGCAGCGCCTCGGGCCTCATGAGGCTCGTAAAATACACCTGCGTACCAAAGCTGGTGCAGGCGGAATTCACATCGAAGCAGGGTACGTCGATTCCCATCTCGGCAGCTACGGTCGAGGCTTCCGCAGGTGACACGTTATCCGCGGCCGAACTCCCGGAGATGACAAGCCCGATATCTTCCTTCTTGAGTCCGGCGCGGTCGATGGCCATCCGTGCGGCAGCAGCGCCCGTTTGCGCGTTATTGTAGAGGCCTGCCGCGAAAGCTTCTCTCGGGTCTCTATTCTTCGTCTGCTTTATATAGTCCAAAGGGAGTACGGTGCGGCGTGTATGAATGCCGACCCTCTCCATGATCCATGTCTCAGTTGTTCCGATATCCATCTCTTCCAAAAAGCTATTGGTGATAACATTCTCCGGGTGGAAATGGCCCATACCGTGAAGATAGAGCGCGCTCATATAAGCTCCCTTCCGATAATCATGTTCTGGACCTCCCGCACACCTTCGTAGATGTCGATGATGTGTGCATCCCTTACCAGCTTCGAAATCTCATATTCCGACATGAAACCATATCCGCCGTGGAGATGCAGGCCTTCGTTGGCGCAGAACAAAGCCGCCTCAGCGGCTGTATTCTTCGCGAGGGAGGCATACATGCCCCTGTCGTCCGCCTTTTCCTGAACCTTGAAAGCCGCTTTCATAAGCGCCATATCCGCAAGTTCCACCTTCTTCCACATCTGCACCAAGGTCTCTCTTGCAACCGGCAAATCACAAATCCTTTGCCCGAATTGCTTGCGCTCTCTTGTGTATTCCAGAGTTACATCCAATGCCCGCTTGGCGAGACCCACACCAATTGCCGCAACCATGGGGCGCGCATAGTCAAGAACGTCGATGACGTACTTGAAACCCTGCCTCCGGTCACCGATGATCTGATTGTCGTTGATGACTACGTCCTCAAAGGTGACGGCCGCCGTATTGGATAAACGCTGTCCCAACTTGTCTTCCGGTTTACCGATGATGATCTTTCCTCCTGTGGGGAGAGTCATCTCTTTGCACACTGCGAGATGCGGATCTGAATTAGAGGGAAGCACCGGCGGGGCGGGAATTATTAAGCAGGCCATGAAGTTGCCTGTCGGTTTTCCGACTTTACAAAAAACGGTAAACTGTGAGGCATACGACGCATTGGTGATGAAGCACTTGCTGCCATTAAGGACGTACGTCCCATCAGGGCTCTTTTTGATGAACGTCGTCATGGCGGAGTTGTCGGAACCGGCGCCTGGTTCCGTCAGGCAGAAGGAGGCCATGACGGGATTCTCGACAAAAGGGCTTAAGAAAAGGGACCTCTGTTCGTCTGTACCATGCTGGGCAATAACCGTATTTGCGAGGTCATTGCACATCGCCGATGTGGAAATCCCGGTATCTCCGTAGGACAGTTCTTTGATGATAAGGGCTGTAGAAACGGGATCAACCTCAAATCCCTTAACCGATTCAGGGATGCTCAGATTCAAAATTCCGAGGCTCCATGCCTTTTGGATAATTTCCCAGGGAAAAGTATGCTTTTTTTCCAATTCCATGACCTGCGGTATGATTCCATGCCTGACAAATCTTTTAACTGTATCCACATACATCTGTTGAGCGCTTGTGAGATTAAAATCCATTACTGAAATCCTTCATGCAAATTTTTGCCATAAACTCTTAAGCGCACAGCATTATCCATGCCAGGAGGGTAATTGATACCCTTCTGCGGACTATAATCATTCATATTCATTGACTAATTTATGATTATTTGGATTTTTTAGAGCGGCTCTCGGAAGGGGATGTTCCGGGCTTATAACGCGTAATTCTCTTTGCACTGTGTATGCGGCTACGCATCATGTGACAATGCAAAAGTAGATACCATTTCCGCTGATTAAATTCTTCGGGAGCGGTCTTTAAAGAGAAAAAGATTTATCTTGACAAGGCAAAAATATATGGAGTATCTTCCCAGCATCAAGGAACGGGTTGATTTACCAACGACAGAAACTTTTTCACAAAGGAGGTAAGAATCGATGAGGAAACTGCTTGCAATCATTTTATCAATTCTTTTCGTAGTGGCGGTTACGTTTACATTAATGGGCTGCCCATCAGCACCAGAAAAGAAACCGCCTGAGCCTGCGAAGAAAGAAGCGGCGGCACCGGTACCCGGAGCACCTGGAGCACCTGGAGCACCCGGAGCACCCGGGGCACCTGGAGCACCTGGGGCACCTGGAGCACCAGCTCCGGCAGCGCCAGCTCCTAAGTAGCATCGGTAAAATCTTGAAAGAAAAAGGCCGAGCGTGTTATAAGCATGTTCGGCCTTTTTTTATCCCTGGGCTTAAGGCATCTCTTTCTCGTCTTTCTTGACATCCCCGTTTTTTATCTATATCTTCACTTATATATCTCTATTGAAGAAGCCAATTCTTTATGGAAACCTTTACATTAGCAGCTGTCAGCCTGATAATTTCTCTTACCCTGATTATAAATAAAAAAAAAGTTCCTGCCCATCTGTCTTTTGCTTCCCTTTGTCTTGCCGTCTTTTTCTATAAGAGCGGCGCATTTTTCGATGAGATTCTTACCGGTCATAACTGGAGAATTATAGAATACGCGGGATTGATAGCTATCCCTCCCTGTGCGGTGAAATTCGTCCGCTCTCTTCTTCGTGAACAGATCTTCCTGACAAAGAGAGATGTTATATCCTCCACAATTTTCAGTTTTCTCCTTGCCATTACCATCTTCTCCCCGCTTTACAACTGGCCCTACCTGAAGACTGTTTTCTTAATATATGCCGGCGCCGCAATTGCCGTCTGTTATATCACCCTTATCCTTTATATTAGAAATAGGCCCGTGGGTGTGGAAAGAACACGGATGGTGTATCTGGCTTGCGCCTGCGGGGCAACCGCAATCCTCAGTATGTTTGACGTATTCTATTATTATGGATATTCTTTTTCTCCCGTATCCAACCTCTTTATTGCAATCCTGCTTTATTTTGTCCTGATTCTTATCACGCACCCCCGTCTGCCGGAGCTGCATGAGTTCATGGGGAGGGCCCTCGTGCTCTCTATCATCACACTTTTTGCGGCTATTGCATTTACCCTCATCGTGGGATTGTTCTGGAAGGGGGAAACGCCTCCCTTCACCCATATATTGTTGGCGTCACTAATCATTGTGATTGCCATCGACCCTTTCAAACTTGTCTTAAAGATGATGTTCAGTTATTTCTACCCGGAAGGAAAGGATGTATTCACATCCCTTTATGCCTTCGATGAAATGCTCGAGAAAGAGAAGTCTCTCCTCCTCGAGGAAATGGCGCCCGTTTTGGCTCATGAAATAAGAAATCCTCTCGGTTCCATCAAGGGCGCCGCCCAGTACCTCAGATCGGAATCGAGCGCCGGCGATCATCAGAGGCTTCTCGACGTCATAATAGAAGAAGTGGATCGGTTGAACAGCGTTGTATCTCAGTTTCTCAATTATGCCAAACCATATACCCTGAAAATGAAGATGCAGGATGTTAATCAGATTATCGAGAAGGCCATATCAGTCATCAAAGCGAGCCCGCGTTCAGATAACGTCGTCATTGAAAAAGAGCTGCGTCCTGATTTACCCCTCATTGAGGTGGATGCGGAACAGCTCGTTCAGGTAATCCTGAATATAGCATTCAACGCCATAGAGGCAATGCAGGACGGCGGGACCCTTATTTTCAGGACGTCCAGGATCAGCAGCGGTGAGGGCGAGGCGATAGGCATTTCCATCAGGGATACGGGAAAAGGGATCAAGAAAGAGGAAATGAAAAACATTTTCAAACCATTTTTCACAACCAAGGAGCGGGGAGTCGGTCTTGGCCTTGCCATCAGCCAGAAGATCATCAAGAATCACGGCGGCCACATCAAGGTTAAATCCATTCCTCCGCAGGGGAGCATATTTTATATAAGGCTGGGTGTCACTCCCTGAGAATTGTGAGATAAAGGCGGTAAGGAATTATAAGGCATACTATGGCAGAGAAGATATTGGTCGTTGATGATGAGCTCAATATGCGGCTGGTCTTAAAGGCCCTGCTGAATAAGGAAGGCTATGACGTGGCCACGGCATCGGACGGTATCGAGGCCTTGAAGATTCTCAAGGGCGGCGGCGTGCAAGTCGTCGTGACTGATCTGAGAATGCCGAAGCTCGACGGCGTGGGTCTCCTCGAGCGGGTGATTCATGAATATCCGTCTACCCCGGTTATTATCATCACCGCTCACGGTACTATTGCCACGGCAGTGGACGCTTTGAAGAAGGGCGCCTTCGATTATATCACCAAACCTTTTGAACAGGATGAATTGAAAAATATAATCCATAAGGCCATCAGGACCAGAAGGCTTAATGAGGAAGAACTCCTTGTCAGCCCTGATGATATAGACCGGCAGGGGATAATCGGTTCCAGTGAACCGATGTCGAAAATCTATGATACGATCAAGAGGGTGGCGCCGACGCCGACGACCGTTCTCATATCCGGGGAAACGGGTACCGGCAAGGATCTCATAGCATATGCGATTCACAGAAACAGCCCGCGCAGGGATAATCCATTCGTCAAGATTAACTGTGCCGCCATTGCAGAAAATCTCATAGAAAGTGAACTGTTCGGGTATGAAAAGGGGGCTTTCACGGGAGCAGTGTCCACCAAGCCCGGGAGGTTTGAGCTGGCGGATAAAGGGACCCTCTTTCTCGACGAAGTGGGAGAGATTCCGAGAGACATGCAGGTGAAACTCCTTCGGGTTATCCAGGATCATGAATTCGAGCGTGTCGGCGGGCTGCGCACGATTAAGGTGGATGTGAGATTGATTGCGGCGACGAACAGGAATCTCCTCCAGGACGTGAAGGACGGCAGATTCAGAGAAGATCTATACTACAGGCTCAATGTCTTTCCCACACACCTGCCGCCGCTGCGGGAAAGAAGAGAGGATATCCTTCCCCTAACCGATTACTTTATCGAGAAATTCAACGGCAAATTAGACAGAGAAGTTAAACACATTGATTCGCGTGTAAAAGATGTGCTTGTTAATTATGATTGGCCGGGCAATATCAGAGAGCTGGAAAATTTCATAGAGCGTATTGTTCTCATGGCCGGCGGAGATACGATTACCTTCGAAGATATTCCGCCCGAATGGAAATCAGCCGCCGAAGCAATCTCCGTTTCTCAAAAGGGCGGTGAGAAGAAACCTTTCAAAGATTTTGTGAAGGGCCATATGGAAGAGGTCGAGAAACAGAGCATCATACAGTGCCTGGAAGAGGTGGGCGGCAATGTCACAAAAGCGGCTCAGCGTCTCGGTCTCAGCAGAAAGGGTCTGCAATTGAAGATGATAAAATATAATCTTCGCAAGTGAAGAGGCATGAACGGCAAGCAGAAAGACCTGTCACCCGAAAATTTTTAGAGAGGGATATGAAAACACTCATCTTTACAAAGAAGGATATCGAAAAGGTGTTAACGCCGTCTTTGGCCAACAAGACCGTGGAAAAGGCATTCAAGGCGTATGGACTGGGTGAGGCCGATATGCCTGCGAAGAGTTATCTGTACTTTAAAAAAGGGAATCTCAGATCCATGCCCGCTTATATTCACGGTCAGGGCCTGGACATTGCCGGTATCAAGAGCGTGACCGTGCACCCCGGAAATGCAATCTACGGCCTTCCCACGGTTATAGCGGTTATCATCCTTGCGGATCCGAAGAATGGATTTCCGCTGGCCATAATGGACGGCACTTACCTTACCAGCATCCGTACAGGCGCTGCGGGCGCATTGGCGGTAAAACTCCTGAGCAGGAAGAACTCGCGGATTGCCGGATTTGTCGGTTGCGGCACACAGGCGCGCACACAACTGGCCTGTATCCTGGAAGTGAGGAAATTGATATCCGTAAAAATTTGGCAGTATAATGCGATGGATGAAATTGCACCCAAGTTTAAGAACTGGGTACAGAAGACGTACAAACTGGATGCGATAATTTCTCCCGTCATCGATGAAGTGACGACAGGCGTAGATATTCTCGTCACAACGACACCTTCCCGCAGACCGCTCGTGAATAAGGTCTCCCCCGGGACTCACATCAATGCCATCGGCGCCGATGCCGCAGGGAAAGAGGAGATAAATCCGAAAATCTTGAAGCAGGCAAAAGTGGTCATTGACGATTGGGCCCAGGCGTTTCATAGCGGCGAGATCAACGTTCCCGTCCGTAAGAGGGAGCTGACAAAAAAAGACATCTATGCGGGACTCGGAGACATTGTTGCAGGGAAAGTTAAGGGAAGGACGAAAGCCGAGGAAATTACGCTCTTCGACTCGACCGGTCTCGCGATCCAGGATGTATCCTGCGGCCTATACCGTTTATCAGGCGCTCAAAGACAAGCGGGGCATTAAACGGATAGAATTATTTTAGTCAATGAAACTGCTGAGGGAGGCGGAAGCCCCCGATTCTAAGCTTCCGTTCTTTCGAGATGACTGGCCCTCATGCCGATGAGTCGCACCCTCTTCTTGATCTCGACCCTCTTGAGGGAGGCAAATGCCGCTTTCCTTATCTCATCTTCTCTATCCGTCGCATGCGGGATAGTTGTGGCACGCGTGACGGTCTCGAAATCGCTGAACCGGACTTTTACGGTAACGGTCCTTGCCTTGAAGCTGCTGTCTTTCATGTCTGTTACAACTTCCTTCGTCAGGTCAGCGAGTGTCTTCGCTATAAATTGCCAGCTTGCCATGTCCTTCTGGAATGTCGTTTCCCTGCTAATGGATTTTGGTTCCCAGTCGGTGATCAGGGGACTGTCGTCAATCCCCCGGGAGGCGTGATAGAGATAATTTCCATAAGATGGGCCGAAACTGTCTACCAGTGCCTCCATCTGCAGAGAAGCCAGTTCTCCGACAGTTTCAATGCCCACGTCCTTCAGATATTTCTCTGTCTTTGGCCCGATCCCCCAGAGTCTCCTCACGGGCAGCGGCTTGAGGATGGAGAGAATATCCTCCGGCATAATTACGGTGAGGCCGTCCGGTTTATCCATGTCCGAGGCGATCTTGGCAAGGAGCTTGTTGGGGGCTATGCCGATGGAGCATGTCAAGTCCGTCTCATCTCTTATCACTTTCTTGATTGATTGCGAGATGTCGTCCGAAACTTTATCGATCTCCGATATGTCGAGGAATGCCTCATCGATGCCGACATCCTCCATCGCAGGCGTAACACTCCTGAGGATAATCTTCACCTTCTGTGATTCCCTTGCATATGCTTCGTAATCTACGGGAAGAAAAACGGCCCGGGGACAGAGGCTGTAAGCCGTCTTCAAAGGCAGGGCAGAATGTATGCCGAACTTTCTTGCTTCGTATGAGGCGGTGGCTACGACTCCTCTCTTGGTGGGGTCACCGCTGCCCCCTATTACTACAGGCTTGCCGATTAATTCGGGGCGTCTCTTTTGCTCCACTGCTGCAAAAAAGGCATCCATGTCGATGTGAAGGATGCGTCTCAAGGCTTATTGCCTGAAGTCGGCTCCGGAGGGAAGACCCGGCTGTAGAGAGACTCAAAGCCGTCCTTTCCTGTTGCGAGCATCAATGCGAGCGGCATCGATTCTTTACCCAGCTTAATCATCTCTGCCGCCGTCTTTCTTATGTCCCACTGGGCATGCGTATCTGCCCGGAGGCGGGCGATGTGGTAGAGTTCCCTTACATTAATCTTCATGGAGACGCGCCTGCGATGGGCGTTGGTGAGGATATAGCTCGCAGCAGGCGGCAAGAGCCCTTTTATCCGGTCATATACATCTTCGCTTCGGGCGACGATCTCCATGAGGGCGTCGTACATGCCGATTTCCGACACGGCGGGTGGAATCGTTACGCCGAGGGCGGGATCATAACCCTGACAGGTTAGGGTTGCCATGCGGTGGCGCTTCATCTGGGCGAAGCAGCTTGCGCTGATGAGCAGCTCAAAATGGAGTTCCGCATTTTCGAATTCACGGAGTACCGGATCGTAGGACCTGGCGTGCCTTAAAGCTGCCTTCATAAGAGACCTTTTTTCGCGCCTATCCAGGGAAGAGACCACTTGTATGCAGCGGGACATCGGCAAGTCCGACGATGAGTGTATCAGCGAGGCGATGATTCTGTCATCTCCACCGGGGGTGGCATAGATGAGAGAAACATATTCTCCTTTTATCTCCGCCGGCGTAGTTGCGGCCTTAAGTTTCTCTTGCCTCATTAGTGCAGAGGCCTCGTCCCTTATCTGCTGCCTCGTCAGACGGTCGTAGTCCGTGGCTTCCGTGTAGCGGATCAGAGAAGGGGCGGTGTCTTTCGTTGCCTCATAGAGCCTGAGACTATACTCCTTTGCCTCAGCAAGCGGATGGGCGGCAAGGCGGCGGAGCATGAGTTCCAGATTCCTCGCATTGATGGTCATTCCCAGCTGCGTCTCCGTGGCAAGGGAAATGGCGTAGCGGGCGTCTTCCTTGGCCCAGCCTTCGAGCAGGGAGAGATTGGCAGGGTCCGCTGCGAGGTCCTTGTGTTTTTCAAAGATGTGGGGCTTCAATTTCTCAAAGAGTTCGTGATACAACCTGTTCTGCTTATGGATGATATCCACAAAAGGCCCTTCCACGGAGGTCCCGCGGATTTCTTCGGGGACGACGAAGTCATCTTTCAGCCTCACGTAGCGCTGCGATTTTTCCGTATAAGAACACAGGCGAAATTTTTCGATTTCCTCCACGAGCAGCCGGGAAACGCCGAGAATATCGATGTTGAAGACGGCATGCTCGGCAACCGAGCTGTGTCCCATCTCAAAGACGATGTTCCGGTTGGACTGGCGAGCCATTTCCACCTCCTGCCTGGAGACAGCGCGCAATGCGTCAACCGGCTTGGGACTGCGGCTGATGCGGGCGTAGGCGGCGGAGATCGTCTCCGGTGTGAGATCCTGCGCATCCGGCCGCAGTTTTTGAAAACCCCGGATTATTTCGAAATCCAGATTATAGCCGGCGAGGATAATTTTCATGAGATTGACATCCTCACAATTTAACGAGTTCAACGTGGGATAGCGTCCGCCCGAGGAACCCTTCGCCGATCGTCTGGAAGTGATAGGGCACGTCGGTGACAAAGAACCGGTATTTCGGCTGCGTGCGCTGATGATTTCCAAGACGCCTGTCGGCGAGGAGATGCGCCGTTATATCCGCCATAGCTTCAGCGGAGTCCACGAGGCGAATATCAGGCCCTGTGATCTCCTGCAGAAGAGGCTTGATCAATGGATAGTGGGTGCACCCGAGGACAAGGGTATCGATATTCTCCGCCAGAACCGGCCGCAGGTACTCCTGGGCAGTTAGCCGGGTGACAGGGTGATTCCACCATCCCTCTTCGACCAGTGGTACAAAGAGGGGACAGGCCTGGGAGAAGACCCGGATGCCCGGGTCATGCTGGTGAATGGCGCGGGCATAAGCATTGCTGGTTATTGTTGCCGGCGTGCCGATGACGCCGATATACCTGCTGTGCGTTTCGGCCGCCGCCCTGCGGGCTCCTGCATCGATGACGTCGAGGACGGAAACGGGAGAGATGTCTTTGACTGCCTGATAGGCGACCGCGGCCATGGTGTTGCAGGCGACAATGAGCAGTTTCACGTCCTTTTGCAGCAGGAAATTTGTGATCTCCGTTGCATATTGCGTGATCGTTTCCGGAGATTTCACGCCGTACGGCACCCGCGCGGTGTCACCGAAATAGACAATGTTCTCGAAGGGCAGGCGTTCCATGAGGGCGCGAACGACCGTCAATCCCCCGATACCGGAATCAAACACTCCGATAGGATGGCTTGATATTGACTGCATGAGAAATCCTTTTTTCTTTGAAACGGTTTTCTATTTAACACAGCCTCCGGGAAAATCAAAGTCAAGAATTGTGTGCTCTGAAGAAGCTTTCTGTTGAAATTATCGAATAAATAGGATATTTTTTTAGAGACCATTTCGCTGGGAAAATAAATTCTCTCTTAGAACGGGATTGTCATGCGTGCTTCAAGAGTCCAGAACATACTTTTTTTCACGATAATGATCGTTGTCTTCCTTCTGTTTCTCTATCTGCTTGCGCCTTTCTTTTTTCCTATTTTCTGGGCGGCTGTCATTTCCAGTATCTTCAGTCCTCTTTACAAATATCTCAACAGGAAATTGCATAATCCCAGTGCGGCTGCTACCATTATTTTTCTGGTGGTCGCTGTAATCATCATACTGCCGGGAAGCATCATCGGCAGTGTGATGTTTGGAGAGTCGATGCGCATGTATGAATCCCTCGATGCGGACGGCGGCAATATAGAAAATGTTGTAAAGGATATTGCGGGTGTAGTAAAAAATAACGCCTATATGGCCCGATTGCATGTAGACGAACAATTCTTGACCGAAAAGTTTTCTGAAGTCGCAAGAACCATTTCCAACTACATCTTCATCAACCTTAAGGATCTCACGCAGAACACATTTGTTTTTATCGTCCAATTCTCTGTCATGCTCTATACGCTCTTTTACTTTATTCGCGACGGCAATAAGCTTCTTGGAAAAGTTGTGCGTGTGTTTTCTCTGGGGCAGGGAAGAGAAAAAGTTCTCTACGAACGCTTTGTGGCTGCGGCAAAAGCCACTTTGAAGGTGACGCTTATTATCGGGGGCATTCAGGGAACGCTGGGAGGGCTGCTATTCTGGTTCACCGGCGTTCAAGGACCACTGATGTGGGGAGCCGTTATGATATTTACGGCTATTGTGCCGGTTGTCGGTTGTTCCATCATCTGGGCGCCCGCCGGTGTGATAATGCTGATCACGGGACATTTCTTGAAAGGCGTCATCATCCTCGCTTTCGGAGTCTTTGTGATCAGTATGGTGGACCATTTTCTTCGTCCCATACTGATCGGAAGAGACGTGCAGATGCATCCTCTGATGGTTTTCTTATCTACCCTGGGTGGGTTATCGTTGTTTGGATTTTCCGGCTTCATAATCGGCCCTATCATCGCTTCCCTGCTCCTCGCCATCTGGGCGATGTACGAAGAATTCTACCGGGGTACATTGTCAAGCGAATAGGGCATCAATTTAACTTCTGCCCTAACGACTGCATCCCAAACACCATCCCTGCAAAAAGTTACCAGATGCTGTGCGTCACGACATGGATAGCGGCGGATATCAAAGCCGCCGCGGGTATCGTCAATATCCAGGCCCAGACGATGTTTCCGGCCACCCCCCAGCGAACAGCTGTAAGCCTCCTCGTTGAGCCCACCCCCACGATGGCGCCTGTAACTGTGTGGGTTGTACTTACAGGGATGCCGGCGATGGATGCACCTATAATGGAAATGGCCGCTGCCATTTCTACACAGAAACCCCCTGTGGGTTGAAGTTTTGTTATCTTGGTGCCCATTGTCTTGACGATGCGCCATCCCCCGGACATGATTCCCAAGGATATGACAAGATAACATGCAATTACGACCCACATGGGAACGAAAAAAGTCTGACCAAGCATCCCGTGGCTAAAAAGGATCATGGCTATTACGCCCATCGTTTTTTGTGCGTCGTTAGATCCATGCCCCATACAATAGATGGCTGACGAAACTAATTGTAACCTTCGGTAAAGCCTGTTCGTCCTTTGCATGGGGAGAGATTGGCTTAAATTCAATACGAGAATCATCATAAATAGGCCAAGCACCATCCCGATAGCGGGAGATAAAACGATAAAGACGGCTGTTTTTATGATACCATTCCAGACAAGAACCTTGATCCCTCCTTCCATGACGCCGGCGCCGATGAGACCTCCGATGAGGGCGTGCGAGGAACTGCTCGGGAGACCGAAATACCAGGTAATGATATTCCAGGTTATAGCACCGCCGAGTGCGGCAAGGACGATAGAATCGTTTACAACGGCGGGATTGACGATGCCGGTACCTATGGTATTGGCGACATGGACTCCAACGAAGAAAACAGCGGCAAACTCGAAGAAGGCCGCCCAAATGACGGCATACTTAGGGGGGAGGACCCTGGTCGATACAACAGTCGAAATTGCATTAGCGGAGTCATGGAAGCCGTTGAGAAAATCAAAGACCAGGGCTACGAGGATTAGAAAAATAACAAATCCGAAGGAATCATGCATGTTTCAGGACAATACCCTCCACAATGTTTGAAACGTCCTCACACACATCAAGGGCCTCTTCGATACGTTCAAAGATTTCCTTCCATTTGATCAATTCGATGGCATCCTTTTCATGCTCGAAGAGGTCTACCATCGCCGTTCTCAGAACTATATCGCCTTCGTTTTCGAGAGTGTTTATCTCCACGCAGGCGTCGATGATCATCTTTGAATTTTTCATGTCTCTCATGGCGTAAACGATGAGTTTGACTTTGCTGATGGCTTCGTTGAGAATCTTTGCCTGATCGATAATCACCTTCGTCGGCTTCTTTACCTTATAAAGGCTCATCCTGGCCGCTGACGCCTCGATCATATCCAGGATACTGTCCATCTTATTCACCAGGGCGTAGATGTCCTCCCTGTCCAAGGGAGTCAGGAATGATTTGTGCATCTTTTCATAGGTTCTGTGGGTGATGACATCCGCCTCATGTTCCAGCTCTTTGAGTTTGGTAATCTTGGGAAGGGGATATTCGTACTGTTCAACCATACACAGAAAGACCTTTCCCCCTTCTTCGATTTTATTGATGAGTTCCTCAAATAGATCGTAAAATTTTTCTTGTTTGGGAATAAACCGCATCTTTCCTCCGCAGCGATTCGAGCGTGCCTCTGTATGTTATTTTGCCATTTATTAATGGGAAGATTATGAGCGAATGCTATCTACAGGATTAGCGTTAAAAAAGCAACTGTTTTTGGCCGTTAATATGAGGGCAGTTACCACGGGGATGTCTTTGGAAGGATGGCCTTTGATTATAGTATCTTGTCGCGTCCTGGTGCAAACAATCATGGGGATATTGCATCCCGAATAATGCGTTCAATTGACCGGACGAAGCTTAACCCGGATTGCTCTATGGCGGCATAGAATCCCCCGTCCGGAGACAGGCACGGATTTGTATTTACTTCCAGAACCCACGGCTTTCCCGCGCTGTCGATACGGAAATCCACCCTCGCGTATCCCCGCAGACCAAACACCTGCCAGCACTTAAGCGCCACGTCCTCCAAGCGGAGAAGCAAGGGGGCATCCTCTTCCGAAAAATCAAAACACCGTGGCGTATGATGATATTCAAAGGAGTCTTCGACCCATTTGGAAAGGTAATCAACGACCCTGACCTTACCCGGAGGGAAATCGTCAAAGCGAATCTCAGCCGGGGGAAGTACTTGCGGCCCGCCATCTCCTGCGAGGAGGGAGAGATTAAATTCCCTTCCCTCAATGAACGCCTCCGCAAAACACGCCATGCCGATATGCTTCTGCCTGGATGCAATTGCCTCGCGGAGCTGATTATGATCTCTTGCGTGGATGATGGAATCGCTCCCGAGCCAGGTTGAGGCATGCTCCCAGACAGCCTTGACGATATACGTCCCTTCGGCAAAATGTCCGCCTTCATTCTCATGGGGCATGAACAACGGTGGCGTGGCGATGCCCGCTGCATTCAAGACCTTTTTGGCGAGAACCTTGTTGGACGTAAGAAACATCGCCTCCGTCGTGGCGCCCGTGTAAGGGATTCTTAAGAAGTCCAATACTGATGGAGCTATGTGGATCAGGCTCCCCTGTCCTGCCATTGTTTCCACAATATTGAAAACGAAAGCAGGCTGCAGGTCGCGCAGCATGTCGATTATGCGGGCGCAATTCAGCGAAAAGGGCAGGGTAGTGGGTTCGTATCCCAGTTCCGCAAGGGCGGACGACACGACCGCGGCCTGGACAAGGGCGTCCTTTTCATCCATGCCGGCATCTTCCGGCACATCGCTGTGCAGCACGACTGCTTTCATNNTGGTAATACCGTGACAGGGCGGGTTCGGCGGTTGGGCAAACAGTATCAGTGTCCTGGATGCGTTTTCGCGCCGATTCCATAATCATGGTGATGAGCTCATGGTAGGTAATACCGGCAAGCTTGCAGATTATAGGGAGGTCCGAATGGTCCGGATGCAGGCCGGCCAGCGGGTTAATTTCCAGGAAATGCGGCAACCCCTTTTTGTCGGCGCGGAGGTCGACCCTGCCGGCGTCCTTGCAGCCGAGTCCCCGCCATGCCGCAAGGGCTGTTTCCTGCACTGCCTGGGCCATGGAGTCATCGGCCAGCCGGTATTCCACAAGCTCCTCACAGTTCTCTTTGTTTATGTAGGAATAGACGCCTTTCTCGGCATCGTCTTTAAGGTGGACTTCCATGACCCCGAGCGCTACGGCGTCTTTTCCCGTTCCGACGATGCCCACGGTAAACTCCCGGCCGGGAAGAAAACGCTCGACAAGGACGGGTTGGCGGAATGTCGTTAACAGGGACCGGCATACGAGAGAGAGTTGCTTGCGGGAAGTTATCTTTGACTGGGCGTTGATGCCCTTGCTGGTCCCTTCGGCCACGGGCTTCGCAAAAAGCGGAAACGGAAGCGCGACCTTATCGATGTCATTCTCTTCGTGCACGACCACAAAATCCGGCGTCGGGATGCCGAGGTCGCGTATGACATGCTTGGTCATGCCCTTATGGAGGGTGAGCGAGAGTATGAGAGGGTCGGAAAAGGTGTAAGGGATGTTGTAGACGTCAAGGATGGCCGGCACCTGGGCTTCTCTCGCAAGTCCCTCGATGCCTTCGGCGATGTTAAATACTATGTCCCATCTGTCGCCGCCTGCCAGCCTTTTGACAAGCGACTTGATATTGCCTATGCGATCGGTGGTATAACCTAAATCCTGCAGCGTCCGCTCAATTGCATCTATCGTATCAGCCCGGTCAAACTCTGCAGCCTCTTCTTCATTTAATCCCTCTGCGATATAATCATCGCGGAGGTCGTATGTAATTCCCGTCCTCAAATAAGATACCTCAGGGATTGTCCGTTTGTGACAACTGGCAATCCGGATAACGATAGATGTTTCCTTCGTAGTTTCGGAGCATCAGATCATTACCGTCCCGTCCCACGGCATAATCGGGTATCAGGGGTATCTTGCCGCCACCGCCGGGGGCGTCGATGACGTAAGTCGGTACCGCATAGCCCGTCGTATGCCCGCGCAGACCTTCGATGATATCGAGGCCGGCTTTTACGGGAGTGCGAAAATGCGATGATCCGGGGATCGGGTCGCACTGATAGAGATAGTAAGGCTTGATCCGTATCTTAAGCAGGCCGAGAACCAGCCGCTTCATCGTTTCCACATCGTCGTTTATCTTGTTGAGCAGGACCGTCTGGCTGCCGAGCGGTATGCCCGCGTTGGCAAGGCGGGTACATGCCTGACTCATCTCAGGCGTCAACTCGTCAGGGTGGTTCACGTGGATGCTCATCCAGAGAGGGTGAAAACGCTTCAGCATGTAAGTCAGTTTCGGGGTTATTCTCTGTGGCAGCACAACTGGCATCTTGGTGCCGATACGCAGAATCTCTACGTGGGCAATCTTTCTCAGCCGGCCGAGAAGCCATTCCAGTTTCTCGTCGGAAAGGGTCAGCGGATCTCCGCCGGACAAGAGCACGTCACGAATCTGAGTATTCGCTTCTATGTATTCAATGGCGCCTTCCCACGCATCAGTGCTTGATATCGCCCTGCCGTGGCTCCCTACCATGCGTGAGCGCGTGCAATACCGGCAGTATGCTGAACAGGTGTCCGTAACAAGGAAGAGGACGCGATCCGGATAGCGGTGGACGATTCCCGGGACAGGGCTGTCATGCTCCTCTCCCAATGGATCATCGGCTTCGACCGCACTACGGTGACGTTCACCGGTCACAGGCACCACCATCCGTCGCAGCGGCTGGGATGAATCGAATTCGTCAAGAAGGCTTGCGTAGTAAGGTGTGATGGCGACCGGTATCGAGCCTTCATGGGGGCTCATGGCATTCCGCTCGTCTTCCGACAGCCAGATGAATTGCGAAAGCGCATCGACATCCTTTATGCGGTTGACGTATTGCCAATACCAGTTGCTCCATTCGAGGGATGTTACTTCAGGATAGAAACGCTTCCGAAAAGCCCGTGTACGGGGGCTTTCCTTAAAACGAAAGACATATTGGACGCCCTTTGTCTTAATGACCGAAGGGTTAAGGAGAGTATTATATGCTGTTAATATGTCGTCTGTGTAATTTTCAATACCAACAAGACCTGTTGAACTACCCGGAGGTTCAGCCTCCTCCGTAAAAAGGGTCTCGTTTTCCATTCTGTTATCCTCCTCCGTATCCAGGGATGATAAAAAAATTCCCCCTTCTTTTTTTTGTAATATATTTTTTTCTCTACGCTGTTTAGAAATGCTTGTCAATATTTTTTTCAATTTTTCTGAAAAAAAATTTATTTTTCTTGAAAGAAAAAAAATCAAACCGTAAAATGCAGAAAAAATTTATCGACAGGAGCATATGCCAGAACTTCCCGAAGTAGAAACTCTGTGCCGGCAATTGAGGCGGGTGATTGCAAATAGAGAGATCCTCAGTGTGGAGATTCTTGATCCGAGGCTGGGAGCCATGGACGGACTTACAGGAAGGAAGATCATCGCCGTTACCCGTCAGGGCAAAGCCGTGGAGATGAAGCTTGATAACGATGCGCGTCTTCTTCTTCATCTCCGCATGACGGGCAAGATGCAGTGGCAGCGCACATCTCAGGCGATACCTCCTCACACCCGTTTCGTAATCGCATTTTCTCACGGCAGGCTTCTTTGTATCGACACCCGGCGTTTTGCGACACTCGCCATGAAGGCGGACGGAAGCTCTCAAGCCTTCGTCAAGGAGCCGTTGCTTGATTTCCGGACCGAAGAACTATACAAGATCGCGCGCGTGAAAAAACTTCCCGTGAAATCATTCTTGCTGGATCAGCGATGGATTGCCGGTATCGGGAACATATACGCCTGTGAGATTCTCCATGAGGTGTCCATCAATCCCTGGCGGCCCGTATGCGGAGTGTCCCTGCGGGAGTGGAGAAAGATTGAGAGGGCGACGAAAGCGATCCTTGAGCAAGCCATCACCTGCCGGGGCACAACGGTATCGGACTGGCGCGATCTCTATGGCCGAAAGGGTGAGTATCAGCATGAATTGAAGGTTTATGGCCGTGAGGGACTTCCCTGTCTTCGCTGTCGCGGCGGTATAGAACGTCTGCGCCTGGGAGGCAGGGGGACATATTTCTGTCCCTCCTGCCAGAAAAAATAATGATCTGATAACCTGAACGAGATAATCTCCGGGAAGAAACCTGCGGCGGAAGAATCTGATGTTTCCGAAGAAGGCCGGATGGTGAACGGCAAGAGCGCGGCTCGCTCAGGTTTCAACGACCGCTCGTAGCAGTCAACAAGCCCTCAGCCGCGAGATATTCATCTACCGCTTGGCTGTTAGCGTCGCACGCAGCATTCCCAGACCATTTCTGATTTCAAACGTGCCTACGTACTTGCGGATGTCATCGCTCGCGTACTTGATAATGCAGGTCGGCGTTGATTTCGCCTGATATGTATTTATGATCTTGTTGAGCGCCGGATACACAGGCGACAAATCGTAAACCGCGATGGAAACGCCCTCCGCCTTCAGCGCCTTTTTGAGGTCATCTTCAGTCTGGGCGGCATAATTTCTTGCCAGGGAGAAGAGCACCTGCCGCGCGTGGAGGACATTCTCGTAACCTTTTGCCGCCTTCGCCGCGTACAGATAATACTGGGCATAGAGACGGGTTTCCTTATGGAGGGGAAGATCGACGAAGGTCACCTTCACGCCTCCTCCGGACAGGAATTCCTGCACCGCGGGATCAAGCTCAGACTCCATGGACTGGCAAGGCGGGCAGAAGTAATCCGTGAAGATGATCAACTCGTACTTGCCGGAGCCGTAAGAAGGCACAAGCGATCTTTCTGCACCATAAGCGGGCGTTGCGGAGCCGGAAAATGTGATGGCCACGAAACTATACCCGAGGATAGCAAAAGCGAGAAGGGGTAGAGGCCTCTTTGCGGCAGGAGGAAGCTCCACAGCGCCGAGGCCATAGGCGATCCGGTTTAACCAGCCTCTCTCCGGCGTCGGCTGTTTTTCGTGGTTCAGAATAAACGCCATGATAATCATGGAAGCAAAGGCCAGGCAGTAAGGGCAAAACACATCCTCCCGGAACTGAAAGGCGATGAGATACGCCTCCACGCCAATCCCCGCTGCGAGGAGGGCGCGGACGTAAGGCACTTTTCTTAAGGCGGCAAAGATGATGATCATGAGCATATACACGATACCGATGTGTGCGAGGTCAATCCCGAAGATGTCTCCCTGCAGGTAAGAGCAGACGGTTTCGCATGTCTTATAGTAAAACATGATTCCAATACCTGCTGCCGCAAGTATTATCGTAATGACACATCTGCGCGCTCTTATTTTTTCCACTTTATTTATTCGAATGAAATCGAGTTACAGTCCATCATGCGATAAGAATTGTTCATGAACTTTATCAATTTCACCTCGCGCAATCAAGTGATGAATTATGACGCAGCCCCAAATTCGTATTTAATCCTTCTCGATCCCCGCTTTTTTTATCCACCCCGAGATCTCCCTGTCTTCCGGTATGGAGATGTCGAGCGGCATCAATGTCCACTGAAAGCGGTTATTCCGGGGAGGAAACTCTTTGGAAGTCCTCGGCCCGTCCCCTGAAGAAGCCTGCTGCCTTGCCTGCTCCTCCGTCTTTTCGTGCTTGAAAGGTGAGGAGGCATTAACATAGTCGAGTTGCAGCCTGCCCGCGTACATACCATACGTGTAGGATTCGAGAATGGGTGTGTGTCCTTCCCAAACGGGTGACTGGACGTACCTGCCGTCGCGTCCACCGAGGACAAAATGAATCCCCGGTGCTGCCTTGATGACTTCCTGCTGACTGTCCGACGGGAGATCCGAGAGAAGTATAATTACACCCGCCTTGCCGCGAAGCATACCGATCACTTCCCGCGCCGTCCTGACCGGATCTTTCACCAGGAATTGTTTCCCCGCTTCCTTATATATATCCGTACTGATGTTTGGAGAAAGAAGGCCGAAAAAGGCGACGCGGATGGTGCCGACCTTTCTTATGATGTATGGCTTGAAGATCGAAGTCTTCGTCGCAGGATCGACGATATTGGCAGAGACGAGGAGGAATCCGCGGGATGCCTCCTTGCGCAGGAATGCCAATCCCGGAAGCAAATCCAGGGCACCCACATTTATTGCCGCCGCACCCATGCGCATGTATGCGCGGCTGATCAGCCTTGCCCTCATGAGGGACTGGTTCCGATTGGCGTCCGTCCATGCGCCGGTCACGAGGTTGCCGGAATCGACGACCAGCAGCGACGCGTCTTCTCTCTTTAGCTTCTCTACGAGGGATGCCCGCCGGGCGAGGCCGCCCAGCACCTTCTCGCCTCAGGTAGGGCAGGGGAAGAGGTGGCCCTGCACATTGCTGCTTTGAATCACCGTAATGTGTATTGCATCTGCAAATGCATCCGTAAAAAGGAAGGTATGGAGGGTGCAGAGAAGAACCGCAGACGCGATCACGAATCTTCGCGCATGACTGAAATAGGGCATTCACTCTCCTTCTTCAGGATGTGTGTGAGGGACATTTACCGGGCAGGAGAGGATTCCTGTCGCCGGACATGACGTCGCCTCAAATTGCAAAACGGGGTGATCGATGGCAAAGCGGCAAAGAAGTTCATGTCGTATCTTTGCGGCAATGTCATCGACCTTGCTCAACATCTGGTCCTCGACGACAACGTGGGCGCTGAGGGCGACGCCTTCGGTTGCAATATTCCATACGTGGAGATGGTGAATCTTCTCCACGCCGGGCATAGCTTCTATCTCCTTTTGTATGGCATGAAGATCGATGCCGACGGGTGTGGCATTCATGAGGATTTCGAAGGCGTCTTTCAGAATGTCCCACCCGCTGTACATAATCAGGATCACAATGACCCAGGATACGACGGGATCGAGCCAATACCAGGGCCTGAATATCCATATGATACCCAGAAAAACCACCCCGAGGGAGGTTATGGCATCGGTCAGCATGTGCAGGAAGGCACTTCGTATATTAAGATTATCGTGGGCCTCCGGCCGCAGCATCAACGTCGATAACATGTTTGCGAGGAATGCTATGGAGGCGATGATTATGACAATGTTGCCCTGTATGGGCTGGGGATTCTGGAGGCGGCGCCATCCTTCAATAGTAATAATGAGGCCCGCGCCGAAGAGCACGGTCACGTTAAACACGGCGGCGAAGACCTCCATGCGTTTGAAGCCGAACGTATGTTTCAGCGTGGGCTCGCGCCTTCCGATACGCAGGGCCGAATAGCTGATCAACACGGACGTAAAATCGCTCAGATTATGGAGGGCGTCGCTGATGAGCGTCATGCTTCCCGATACGATGCCGCCGTAGAGCTGAACGGCGGGGATGATCAGGTTCATGACCATGGTCGCTATGAGCCGCTTGCTCAGATCCACGGATTTGAAATAATGCCCTGTATGTTTTTCCATTTTATCAGCAAATAAGCTCTATGACAACTCAGCTTTCTCCTGTCAGGCTTCACAACTCATAACTCATAACTCATAAATAATGCTAACCGATATTGCAGTGCCTGCACAAGGAATTTATGATAGATTTTATTATTGTCAAGGAGAAAGAGCGCGATTTCGTGTCCTCACCCGAATGAAGGAGTGGCGGCAGGACCCGTTTATCCATTGACGTAGCAGAAATCAAATCTTATAATAACCAAAAAGATGTGAAGGTCAGACGCAGACAAAAGGCGACAAAGGCCGGACATAGGAGATATCTGTAAGGAAGAGACGATGAAGAAAAATATATTATGTCTCTTGGTTTTGCTGACATTTCTTTTTATCTATTTCGGTATCGCTGAGTCAGGTGCACAAGTCAAAGGAGGTAAGGATATGCAAATCAAAAGCTCAGCCTTCAAGAGTGGCGCAAGAATACCGGCAAAGTATACCTGTGACGGTGTGGATGTTTCACCTCCTCTCACGTGGGGTAAATTGCCCACCGGCACGCAATATCTGGCACTCATCTGCGATGATCCCGATGCCCCCACGGGCACGTGGGTTCACTGGGTAATCTATGATATACCCGTGGACGTCACAAGCATGCCGGAGAAATTGCCGCCGCTGAAAGAAGTTGCCAATGGCGCAAAGCAGGGCATGAATGATTTCCGCGCCATCGGCTACGGAGGCCCCTGCCCCCCGTCCGGCGAGCACCGCTACTTCTTTAAACTCTACGCCCTCGATGGTCCGACGGGGCTGAAGCCCGGCGCAAATAAGGCGCAGCTCCTGGCAGCCATGAAAGGACACATTCTCGCGGAAGCGGAGTTGATGGGGAAATATAAGAGGTAGCAGAAAAATAAATGCGCGAGCCGTCCTATCTCAGACTTTACAGGGAGGGAAAGCTTCAGGACCGCATCGATCGCGCGGTGGAGATGATAAGGGACTGCTCACTCTGTCCCCGGGAATGCCATGTAGACAGGCTCTCCGGGGAGCTTGGATTTTGCCGCACGGGAGAAAAAGCAAGAGTGGCAAGCCTGCACGCCCACTTCGGAGAAGAATCTCCCCTCGTGGGTAGGGGCGGTTCAGGCACCATCTTTTTCATGTCCTGCAACCTCCTTTGTTACTTCTGCCAGAACTACGACATCAGCCACGATGCAGGAGGCGGTGAGGTAGAGCCCGAAGACCTTGCCGACATGATGCTGAGTCTCCATAAGCGGGGATGTCACAATATCAACTTTGTAACGCCGTCTCACATAGTTCCGCAAATCCTTCAGGGACTTCTCATCGCCGTCGAGCGCGGCCTCAATGTTCCCCTCGTCTATAATACAGGCGGATACGATAACGTTGAGACATTAAAAATCCTGGAAGACGTCTTTGACATCTATATGCCTGACTTCAAGTTCTGGGAAGCAAGGTGGTCGGAAAAATTCTGCAAGGCCCCTAATTACAGAAAAATAGCCACTGCGGCCATAAAGGAGATGCACCGCCAGGTGGGTGACCTGCTCATCGATGAAGCTGGTATTGCAGAAAAAGGGTTGCTGGTGCGCCACCTGGTCATGCCTAACGACGTTTCCAATACGAAGGAGGTCATGACGTTTCTCGCCGATAAAATTTCGGAAGACACTTATGTAAACGTGATGGATCAGTACCACCCCTGCGGAAAGGCGACGTTGGACCCCGCCATCAATCGCCGTCTTACCAGGAAGGAGTATGTTGAAGCGATCCGGCTGACAAAAGAGGCAGGCCTTCACAGACTGGATTCCCGGCGCTGAAGAACAATCCCGAGAGCCCATTTGAGAAAATCCCGCGTAGCGCGCGAGGCCGCATCACGAAAGTCAGCTTTTCTTATTCTGCAGGTAGTCTCTCATTCCCTTGATGCTGTTGACGGAAAAAATCCTCTCCCGGGACTGAATATCTTTAGGGAGTGCGCCGTAGCTGGATAGCCCCCTGTCATTTTTCAACAGGTCCGCGTAAACGCTTTCCTCGAAGGGCTCGCTTCCCATCCGATGGTGTTTCTCCACTGTAGCGAGCCAGTTGTCCAACTGATTCTTCGCCGTAGCGAATACATTTCTTACGTCCTGCCTGTAACCGTAGTGTCCGAAACATACATGAGAGACATTGAGTGCAGCCGCCTTCTCCAGGGAACTACGGTAGGTCTCATAGCTGAAGGGAGGCGGTGTCGCGATGCGTAAATACAGCCCCTGGTCCAGGGGATAGTTTATGCCTGCAGCTTCTCCGAGGAACAGGAGATTCCCGATCTGATAGCAGAGGTGGCTCGGGGCATGACCCGGAGTTTCGAAGACGTTGATCGGGGCGCCTCCTGCATCGACCGGATTCTTATAGCTGATGTTTCGTTCGGGAATCGCGGCAATTTCGCCGTACACGTCTGCGACCTTTCCGAGGAAGCTGCGTGAGCCTTCCCAGAGCTTCGTAGGATCAACCATGTGGCGAATCCCCTTAGGATGGCAGATGACAATGGCATCCGGATAACGATCTACCAGGAGCCCCGCGCCTCCTGCATGGTCGATGTGTATGTGCGTAAGCAGGATATAGTCGAGCTTTTTTATGTCGAGATCCTTTAAAGCCTTCACGAGAACGGGAATGGTGGAGCGGGGACCCGGATCGACAAGGATGGTCAGGCCGTCCCGCCGGTATACCCAACTGTTGAGGAAATTATAGAATCCCTCCAAGGGCTGGTCCAGATCCACGATGTAAAGATCTTTCATGGGTTCATGTGTCGCCATCTCCCGCCTCCTTATATATAGATATCAGTGTGTATCTTATCCTGCAGCATTTTCCAATAATACTATCCTTACCCCGTATTTTCTAAAGATTTTTTAGTATTGCTTTTTTTGAAAATGGCAATGATAATGCACCGACACACCTTCCATGGGGCCCCAATGAAGAAAATAGGGACAGCTGTACTAGCTCAATAATTCGGTAACTCTTTGCAACTTATCAAACGGTGTTTCATAATTCAAACCACCATGTCGACGGAGATGATTGTACTCAAATAAATAGTTTCCCAGATTCATGACCATATCCTGTTCTGATTCAAAAGCGTTGGGGGTAAAAAACTCTTTTTTGATAATTTTACAGAAGGCCTCTACCTTGCCATTGGTCTGAGGTCGGTATGGTCTCGTGTAAATATGCCTTATTCCTAACTGACTGCACATGGTTTCAAAGGGATGTTCCCGTTCAAGAGTACCTTTGAATTCAGGTCCATTATCAGACATAATTGCCTCGAATTCAAAGTTATATATTTGTTTGAACCAAGATAATGAGCGAGCCATAAAATAGGTCAATGTCGAAGCTCTCTTGTCCTTGATGATTTCTGCATAGGTAAGCCTGGTGCAGTCATCACAGACAGCCGCAGCATAAAGCTCTTTGATTTTAAAAGAACAGCGCAGATCTTTTGGCAGTTTGGTCAGGTCGATATGAGCCAGTTCCCCCGGAGCCTTTTTCTCGTAGCGCTTGATTATCTTTTTCGCTGACGCATGAAGTGGATAGCGCGCCTTGATCCTGTCCATATTGGCAGGCGATGGTGTTTTATCCAAATAATAGGGTTTAAACAATAGCACCAATTCATAACGATTAGAACCAAAGCGGCGATACGCCTTGATAATGCTCCTTTCTATTTCCTTAGGCGTTCTTCTCGTTCCTGGTTTAGCTCCACGTTTCTGGGGTAAAAGAGCCTCCGTGGTTTTACCGCCGTTAACCCATTTGTGATAATAGCGACATAGTTCTTTCTTTGATATATGATGGGCTTCACATAGATCCTTTACGAATCTAAATGGACGGGGGTTAACTTTGGCTTTTGTTTGCTCGTATTCTTTTAATATTGGAATCCATCGCTTGACAACGATAATATCTGCGTATTTCACAGGCGACTCCTTTGGCGTTTGTAATAATATACCACATGCCAAAAAAGTTACCTAATTACTGAGCATATACAACAGCGACTATTTATTAAGGATAAAACCAAGTGGAATAGGAAGAATGGCGAGAATAGCGAGAGTAGTAGCGGGGGGATGTTTATTTCTTTTCTAAGAGTGTTTCCAGCACGGTGTCTATGACGAAATACTTTCTGGTCAATACCGTCCCATCCCGATTGATGAGGACCATGGCCGGTATGCCAGTAATGTCATAGGCGCCTGCTACACGTCCTTTTTCATCCAAAAGTGTTCTGTAGGGAATCTGGTTTTTCGCTGCAAATTGTGACACCTTGCTCTTGCTTTCCTCGATGTCGATACTCACCACTTCAAGCCCGCGCTTGCCGTAGGTTTCATAAATTTCTTTGTAATGAGGTATCTCGGAACGGCAGGTAGGGCACCACGTTGTGAGAAAAATCAGCAGCACCGGTTTGCCCTTCGCGGCGCTGAGTTTGAAGTCCGCGCCTGCCAAGTCTTTCAGGATGAAATCAGGCGCTGCAGAATCGGAGATAGTTCGCCCCCTGGTGGGCTGCTCACTTTCGGAGCACGATAGCAATGATGTGAATGCTACGACAATCAGTCCTGCGCTCAGTAAAAAGAAAAGCCTGCCTCTTATCCTCACTATAGAATTCCTCATATCCAGAGCATTCCCGCCTGGATGAGAAAGTACTCTCCCACTGCCAGCAGTATCCATCCGCATATGTGGCTTACCCTGGTCATCCACATGCCTGATTTTGGCAGGTTGGCTAAGAGGCCGGCGAAGGTTCCCAGTATTATAAGTAATGTTCCCATTCCAAACGCAAAGATAAAAAAGAGGCTCATTCCGAAGACGATATTCTGGCTCGTGGCTACAAAACTCAAGAGCACCGCGAGCACCGGGGTGGTGCAGGGGCCGACGATCAGTCCCGATAGCGCTCCTACAAGGCAGCTCGCCACGATGCCCTTCTTTTTCGGCTGCGCTTTCGCCAGAAAGTCCGGTATGCGTATGGGCAGCACAAAGACGTCGAGCATGGATAATCCCATGAGGATACAGATGTTGGCTACGATAAAGTTTATCCAGGGGCTCGCCTGTATCTGCCCGAATAGCTTGCCCGTCAAGGCGGCAATGGCGGCAAGGGCAGTATATGTGACAGACATGCCCAAAACATAGACGATGGAAAGTAAAAACCCCTTCACCCTGGAACCGCTGCTGTGCGCGCCGATGAAGGCGATGGTTATAGGCGCCATCGGATATACACAGGGGGTGAAACTCATCAAAACGCCTCCCAGATAGGCGGCCGCAAATGCCAGGATAAAAGACCCGTGGAGATAAACGGAGAGTCCCTCAATAAAATTTTCCATTATTTCTTTCCCGTAAAAGCCTTGGCAATACGCCTGCGCATCAATTGAACTCCCGTATAAAAATAAAATAGCATAATAACTATTAAAGATCAAACATATACAAACAGCCATTCTCCCTGTTTCCCGATATCCCGAGGGCGGTGGTCATCATGGAAAACAAGTAGGCGAATGATGGAATATAAGCGAGGAAAACTGGATAGGTGAAGAAGTTACGACTGCGTCTGCTGATGACACTTATTGCTTGCGCTGTTATCACAAAAGGTATATACAGCTATCAACTTATCCGATAGGGATATGAGGAGATTTTGTTCGCATGGCGAAGATGTTAAAGGATGCTTTGAAAACCATAGAGAAATACAAGAATATAACTCCCCACTACGGGGAGTTGCTGGATATCCTTGAGGAAATATTAATCCTCAGGGAAGAATACCGGCGCAAGATGAAAAATGTGATCTTTCCGATAGACGAAGGACTCATGGAAACAAAAATAACCGGCGGCCTCCCGCTGATTGATTTTTCTGCTGGCACATTCGACCTTACGGAACCGAGGAAGTACTTTACTGTGCTACTGAAAATTGCGGAAAAGCGCGCGCCCGGTGAAACGAAAGAAGTGCTTCAGATGATTCAGGACGGAACCTTCAATTTTGACAAAATGATTTCCGATTCCTTCAATTCACTTCAAGAGGATGAAGAAGTCTCGGAAGATATTGACGACGATGTGATTGATCTCGTCGATCTCTTCCTCGAAGAGAGTCTGAGACCGGCTCTCGAAAAGGTCGTGGAGAAGTACGGAAAAAGCATTGCCAAGGCCGGATGGGCCGAGGGCTACTGCCCGATCTGCGGCAAAGAACCGAAGATTGGAGAAATAAGAGAGGAAGAAGGGAGACGGTTCCTTTTCTGTACACAGTGCGGATTTGAGTGGCGTTTCATGCGCATCAAATGCCCCTTCTGCGGCAATGAGGAGCAGCAGACGCTCGCCTACTTCAGCATCGAGGGAGAGGAAAAATACCGGGTTGATGTCTGCAATGAGTGCAAGCGATATATCAAGACAGTTGATTTCAGGGAAACAGAGGAAGAGGCTGATCTCGATGTTGAGGATATTGCTACGCTGCATCTTGATATGCTTGCCAATGAAGAGGGGTACGATTAGAACCGCAGCGCGTGCGCATGTATGAATGACCGTGACATAAGCAAAATCATTCGCCGCCTTGAGAAAGAGGTCGCTAAATGGGAACTTCCCATAGTCTCGGCCATGGCCGAGGAGCATCGCGGTCCCTTTCCCATCCTTATATCGACAATCCTGAGTCTGAGGACGAAAGATGAAGTAACCGCGATAGCTGCGGAACGCCTGCTGGCACTGGCCAGGACCCCGGAGGAAATGTTAAAACTCTCCGAAGGGAAAATTATAAAAGCAATTTATCCTGTCGGGTTTTACCGGATAAAGGCCAAAACGATCCTTCACATATCGAAAGAACTTATAGACCGTTTCCATTCTCGAGTTCCCGATACAATCGAGCAGTTACTCACCCTGAAGGGTGTGGGCAGGAAGACGGCTAACCTTGTTGTGGCTCTTGGATATAATAAGGAGGGGTTGTGCGTTGACACGCATGTCCACAGGATATCGAATCGCCTGGGCTACGTGAAAACAAAAACCCCCGACGAAACGGAATTTGCCCTGAGAAAAAAGCTGCCATCAAAATACTGGCTTCGGTATAATACTTTGATGGTTGCCTTCGGTCGGCATGTTTGTGTCCCCATCTCCCCGTTCTGCAGCAGATGCCCTGTCTTTGCATACTGTGACAGGGTCAACGTCGTAAGAAGCAGATAGGGTGAAGAAGAGCCTCCGGGTTGCCTCAGTACATATGTTTCTTTAACAGGTAATTTTTTGGAGCTTGAGTAAGGAGGTATGTCATGGCAGTAAAGGTTGCGATTAATGGTTTCGGCAGGGTTGGACGGAGTCTCGTACGCGCATGCTCGGGTTGTGAGGACATCAATATCGTTGCCGTCAATTCACGGGCCAAACCGGAGATTCTCGTTCATCTCCTCAAATATGATTCAGTTCACGGCAAGTTCAAAGGCGATGTCTCCTTAGACGGCAACGCAATGATGGTAAACGGAAGGCGGATCGCTATAACTACCGTTACTTCGAATTTGGCGGACCTGCCCTGGGCAAAACTTGGCGTCGAGATGGTCCTCGAATCAACCGGAAAATTTCGCAAGAAGGATGAAATGACCGGTCATCTCACTGCCGGAGCAAAGAAGGTGATCCTTGCCGCCCCCGGAAAAGGTGTTGACGGCACCTTTGTCATGGGTGTCAATGAAGAGCAATATAATCCCGGCAAGCATCATATAGTATCCAATGCATCATGCACTACTAACTGTCTTGCGCCTGTTGCCAAGGTGCTGAACGACGAGTTCAAGATCGTCAAGGGATTCATAACAACGGCGCATGCCTACACGATGGACCAGAGGCTTCTCGACGGTTCCCACAAAGACCTGCGCCGGGCCAGGGCCGCCGCTGTTTCGATTGTTCCCACGTCAACCGGAGCTGCCCAGGCAGTGGGCCAGGTGATTCCGGACCTGAAGGGCAAGCTCGACGGCGTAGCGCTGCGGGTCCCAGTGCACAATGTATCAATCGTGGACCTGGTGGTGGAAGTATCGCGCCCTGTTACGGTAAACGAGGTGAACGGAGCGATGAAGGCGGCGGCGGAAGGCAAGATGAAGGACATCATGCTCTATTGCGAGGAAGAACTTGTTTCCGTAGATTTTACAAGCAGCCCTTATTCGGCAATCTTTGACGCGCCGCTCACGAATGTAATTGCCGGGACCCTCGTGAAGGTGTTTGCCTGGTATGACAACGAGATCGGGTACGCGTGCAGGATGAGAGACCTTGCCGTCTATATGGCCAAAAAAGGTATGGGAGCATAAAATGAGACGCCCCATCATTGCCGGCAACTGGAAAATGCACAAGACCGTCCGGGAGTCCGTTGATTTCGCGCGTCAACTGATGATCGCCTACGCCGAATCACCGGACAGGCGCGTTATCGTCGCCCCGCCCTTTACATCCATTTACACCGTTGCGGCGGTGCTCATGGGGTCGGTGATTCACGTTGCCGCCCAGAATCTCCATGATAAGCAGGCAGGCGCATTTACGGGAGAGATATCTGCGGGAATGCTCGTAGATGCCGGGTGCGAGTATGTCATCGTGGGTCATTCGGAGCGCCGGACCATCTTTGGCGAAAAGGATGATGTCATCAACAGAAAACTCAAGGCCGCCATCTCTTCCGGTTTGAAGCCCATATTCTGCATCGGCGAAACCCTCGAGGAGCGGGAGGCGGGCCGGACTTTTGCCGTTATCGAAAGGCAGATAAAAGAGGGATTGAATAATTTCACCGCTGATGATATAAAAAACATTGTTATTGCCTACGAGCCCGTTTGGGCGATCGGCACCGGCCGGACGGCGACGCCCGAGCAGGCCCAGGAAGTGCATGCATGCATTCGCACTGTCATGGGGAAGATATATGGAGACGATCTTGCAGGATTGCTCCATGTAATTTACGGGGGAAGCGTTAATCCCGGCACAATAGGCGGCCTTATGGCCCAGACGGACATCGACGGCGCTCTGGTGGGCGGTGCAAGCCTCGATGTTGAAAGCTTTGTCAAGATCATACGATTTTAAACGGCAGACCCTTTGTCAGCGCTAAGGGCGCCGCCCCCGGCAATCATCTCGCTCGGTCATTCCGAACGAATGTAAGGAATCTTTTTCTTAGGAGATATTTAACGTGCAAATACTAATTACGATCCTGCATGTCGCAGTAAGCATCATCTTAATCCTCGTCGTCCTTCTTCAGGCGGGCAAGGGAGCAAATATGGGGGCGGTCTTTGGCGGCTCAAGCCAGACCGTCTTCGGAAGCAGCGGCCCGGGAAGCTTTTTAGGAAAGATGACAACAGTTGTTGCTACCGTTTTCATGCTTACGTCTCTTGCCCTTTCCTACTCGGCAACTCACAAGGCGTCGTCAGTGATGGAAAAGGCGCCGCAGGCGCAGCAGCAGACGATGCCGGCGCCGGCAGAAAAAGCGCCGTTGCCGCCTGAGCAGAATGCACCGACAGGGCAGCAGAAATAGAGATACAACACGCGCAAACAAGATACTGCCGAGGTGGTGGAACATGGTAGACACGCTATCTTGAGGGGGTAGTGGACAAAATCCGTCCGGGTTCAAGTCCCGGCCTCGGCACCAAAATTGAACTTTTTTTCTTAATGGTTATGGGGGTTTAGAGTTGTGGTCTAAATCCCCATTTCTATT
>PLMX01000194.1 GCA_003142635.1 Syntrophaceae bacterium
TTTCCGATATGCAGCAGATGATAAGAACATGACCTATGCCGCTGGCGGACCCCAGATCATCGACTTCGTCAAGGTGACCGGATTGGAAAGATCCCTGAGGGAACATGTTCAAATCGACAAGCGACACAGCGTATACCGTTCGGAGACCCTGTCTCAAGTGTTGGTATTGCAGAACATCCTGGGTTATGGCCGCATCGAGAACAGCAGGAGACTGGATCAGGACATGATTCTGAAAGCCAAACTGGGGTTGGAGAGGTATCCTGATCCCGAGACCTTTCGGGATGAGTTGGAGAAATACACAGAAGAGAACATCGGTCAGCTTTTCCTGGTCAACGAAGACCTTCTGCATGTCTTGACGCTTGTAGCGGGGCCGCAGGAGGTGGATTTGCATTACGACGCCAAGGTCATTACCGTTTACGGGGACCAGGAGAAGGCGGAAGTAGGGTATAATCCGCACAAGAACGGGCGCAAGAGTTACTTGATGAAGGTATGCACGATGGAGCCCTTCGGTTTCATCGTGGCCATCCGCCTGGAGTCCGGGGATTCGGTCAGCGCGACGGATTTTCTGGAGTTTCACCGGCAGTGCCTGAATGCCGTCCCGCAGAATCACTTTGTCGTTCGGACGGTGCGTTTGGATCGGGGTTTCTTCGGGGAGCATATGATCGAATCGTTTGCCGGAGACTGCCTGTTCTTCGAGGTGGTAGCGAAACAGTATGCGAGCCTCAAGCGCTGGATTGCCGCGATTCCCGAGAATGATTTTGAGGAGTTTTATCCTGACGGATCGGTGAACGGCGCTTCGTTCTCTTTTGCCCTGGACAGCTGGGAACACAGCCGTGATTTCATCGTGGTTAGAAAGCGGATCAGCAACGACTCGAAGGGTCAGACTTATCTCTTTTCCCAATGGCGCTACCAGGTCATCTGCCATAACCAGGTTGACATGAGTCCGAAAGAGGTATGGGAGGATTACAACCAGCGAGCGAAAATCGAGCTGACCATTCGGGATCTGCAGTACGACCATTTCATCACGAAGGTTCCGACGGGCCGGTTTTTGAGCAACTTTGCCTATTTCTGGCATGGTGTATTGGCCTTCAACCTGCTTCTGATCTTCAAGACGTTCGTCCTGACGGGAGAGTGGAAGAAGGCCAGAACGACGACTTTGCGGCAAGAGCTGATTGCCGTTCCGGGGCGCTTGGTGAACCGATCTGGCCATATGGTGATGCGGTTGATGGCCGGATTTCCCCATGCGGGCGTCATGTCTTATGTCAAAGAGCGTCTGTTGTGGTTGTATCGATGTTTGCACCCGGCACCAGCTTGAATCTTTGCCGGAAAACGACAACAACACCACGGAGGCCCACAAAAAGTCAGCCTGGGTGGAGAGGTGTTTTGAAAAACGCCCGATTTTGTCCTCTGAAGAGCCTGTAATGGGAATATATTTGTTACGAACCTTTTTCTGATTCATTTTTCTGAACTTTTTGTCGAAAATGAGCAATGAAAATGGCCCGCAGGGTGCGCATTAATCATTCGCTCTGGATTAAGGCGCTCTGGATTAAGGTTAATCTAACCTCCGGTAAAATAGCTTCGTTCGAATCAACCTTGCAAGTGCAAACTCATTCCCATTTGAGAAGGTTTATGATACCGTACGAGTTATTGAACAAAGCAGCGGGAAGAGGATCTACTCTACAAACCATGCTCTCTGGCATTAGGTGAAATACAGATTCTCTCCTCCCATTTTACCCGGGCTTCCCAGCCGGTAGTTTATAACATTCATTAACCCATAAGAACACAAGGTGAAGTTGCTAAACCGGTCAGATTTGAGGTCTCGTGTTCGCGAGAGATATGCCTGATAGGTGTCTATTAATGACAATGACCAACGACCCTGATATGGAGACCGGCGGCGATCTTATAAATAATCTGCTAAAATCAGAACCTTTATTTCTTTTATCTGTCTCAGTTTCTTGTCATTGGTGATAAATGCATCTGCTCCGACATCAAGGGAAGCGGCAATCTATTGAGAGAATTCCGAGTTGGAAAAGCGAAAAAGTTCTCAGATTCCAATAAAAGCACCGAATTCCTTCAAAAAACGCTTTATATCCCCAAGCCTGGTCTTGATGATCCGGTACAGTTCTTTATCGTCAATGTCCCAGTAGATGTGTACCAGTCTGTTTCTGAATCTTGCCATCTGGATCAGAGCAGTCGTGAATTCTTTATCAAAGGCGCCCTGTTCAGTGATTACCCTGAATGTATCGGCATAATCCTCAGGTGTCCGGAATCTGTTTTTTGCTATAACGTGATTGCAAAGATCAACGGCCCCTTCTATGACAACTATCAGATTATACTTTGCGCTTCCTGTTTTATGGGGATCAGCGATAAATGTTCCATCGGAAAGCTTCTGTAAATCCTCCAGCCTGCCGAGGGCAATCAGGATCTCAGATGTTATCTTCCTTACCTTGTCCTCATTAAACTCCACGACCCAGCGCCTCCTTCAGATACAGTTTTCGATAAGGGGCAAAATCAAAATAATGGCTGAAAGTCGATTCTTCAAAATTACTTCTGGCATCATCATCAATGGCGACAAGAGATTTCCCGTGCTTGATAACATTATATCGGAAAGACAGTGGAGCGTCGTTCAATATCCTGATATCTACAGGACATTTATTAATAACATTGGCAAGTTCTGCCTCAAGGTCAAGCTCCATTTGTAATGGGGATAAGGGGGCTGCTTTCAGATAAATGGCCACATCAATGTCCCTGAATTTCTCGTCCGTGATGAAAGAACCATGCACATACGCAAACAACAAATCGGTAAGCTTTTCCAGAAAGCTCCTGATATGGGTAATAATTTCTTCTTTAGCCTGTGTTGAAATTCGAAAATATATGTTTTTCATATTTGTCTAACC
>PLMX01000044.1 GCA_003142635.1 Syntrophaceae bacterium
TGGAGAGACCCGAAACGCCTTCTTTTATACCAATGGTATTCCTGGCAAGGTTGATCAGCATGTCCGCATGGTGCTCTCTAAACTTGCCCCTGCTCTTCTTCCTCATTTCTTCGCCAAGTACATGCGTCTCCAAAACGCTTATTGCCTCCGGCGTCGGATATTTCTTGAGAAGGTAAAGAGGTGTCCTGCATTTTATATCTTTTATCACTTTCTTGAACTCGGGAAACAACAGAAAGACCAATTGCTGTAACTGGTTCACAAGGGCAGTCCGTTCCTTTACATGCCTCTCCCTCGAGTTGTTCAACCTCCGTAAATACGCCGCATCACCTTCCGGTATCACAATACTCAACGCGCGCCCCAATTTTATGATATCCGCTATCACACGCGGATCCTTGTCATCTGTCTTCAAAGGAGAATTGTCATTTATCTCTTTTACCCTCTTTGTGTGCATAGGATTGACCTGTACTATCTTCACAGGCTTTTTCATCAGGTAATGAACAAGGGGTTCCCCATAGGGACCGGTTGATTCGTATCCGACAATCACCTCGTTGCACTTAAATCTGTTCTTGCTCGCCATAACCATGCCCCAGAACGTATCGAATCCCTCCCTCGTATTGTCAAACTTGAAGATCTTGGTGCTCCTCCCGTCTGGGGTGGTACAATATCCCCTGTTCATCTCCATTCCTACATCTATCGTAGCTATCAGCGTGTCGTTTCCTACACTTCTAACTTTCCGTGTGTCTGCTCTCTTCAAAATAATATCCTCCTTGCCATTTTGCTGGAATAACCAAACTCGCATCAGAAGGATATCGACATTCCCAAAACGATTCAATATCGAACTACAATATAGCAAGCTGTACTCCTTAGATTCCCCTTTTCGGCAAAGCCAAAGAGTTCGAATGGCCAGCTATTTGACGTTGCATTATCAGGTATGATGAATTATGATGATCTAAAAAGCGAATAAATTGGGGTGCCGATAAGGCTGAGAAAATACCCTTCGAACCTGATCTGGATAATACCAGCGTAGGGAATGTTAAGTTGTCCGTTTTATCTGCTGGGGACATATCGAAGGGTATGTCCCCTTTTCTTGTCTGTGAGACGCGACACGAAACCATATTGAAATAAGGAGGACATGTCTATGATGCTGAGTGAAACAAAAATCACCCGTGCAATCATCGAGCGCTTTTCCAGGAAGTTACTCGACCACACCGAAGTGGACACCGCCATAGTGGGGGGAGGCCCCGCAGGCTTGGTGGCGGCTTATTATCTGGCAAAAGCCGGGCATAAGGTCGCCATATTCGAACGTAAATTGAGTATCGGCGGCGGTATGTGGGGCGGCGGGATGATGTTCAACGAGATCGTGGTACAGCAGGAAGGAAAAGAGATTCTCGATGCTTTCGACGTGCACACGGAAGAGTATGAACCGGGCTATTTCACGGCAGATGCCGTAGAGGCCGTTACGACCATTGGTTCCCAAGCTTTGAAAGCCGGGGCCAAGGTATTCAATTGCATGACCGTGGAAGACGTCATCATCCGTGAGGGAAGAGTGATAGGTCTTGTGATAACTTGGTCGCCGGTAGAAATGACGGGGCTGCATGTCGATCCCCTTTCAATTACGGCGAGACACGTGATCGATGCGACTGGTCACGCGACCGAAGTCTTGCGCGTCATTGAGCGAAAGGCCGACATAAAACTTTTCACGGAAACCGGCAAGCTGATGGGAGAGCGTTCCATGTGGTCCGATAAGGCGGAGCGGCTGACCATTGATAATACGAAGGCCATATGTCCCGGCGTGTACGTTGCCGGAATGTCGGCAAACGCGGCATTCGGCGGGCCTCGCATGGGGCCCATCTTCGGCGGTATGCTTTTATCCGGGAAGAAGGTCGCTGAACTCATTTTGTCCGGAGATCGGCCATAGACAATTTATATCGTGGCGGCGAAACAGGCGGATGCGATATGGAGTTACTTTTGGGGAGGAAACCTATGGCTGCAAATAAACAGGGTCTGGCCGTTCTGCTGGAAGCGGATATTTACGGAATTACAGCAGAGGAATACTCTCTGGGCAGAAGCAACATCGAAGTTACGGCGCGAATGATTGAGGCCGGGATCAGGGTGATCCAGTATCGCGAGAAAGAAAAGAGCGATCGGGAAAAGTATGAAGAATGCCTGAAAATCAGGGAGCTGACAAGAGTTGCCGGAGTTACCTTCATTGTCAACGACCGTGTCGATCTGGCAATGCTGGTGGGCGCCGATGGTGTGCATCTGGGCCAGGACGACCTGCCCCCAGAGGCGGTCAGATCGATGGTCGGTGAGAAAATGATTATAGGCCTGTCCACCCATTCACCGGCGCAGGCGACGGCCGCAGTAAAGATGGGTGTTGATTATATAGGTGTCGGTCCCATTTTTGCCACCAATACCAAGAAAGACGCGAGCGCTCCGGTTGGTCTGGAATACATTGAATATGTCGTGGAAAACATCAGGCTGCCCTTCGTGGCCCTGGGCGGAATTAAAGAGCATAATATAGCCCAGGTGTACCGCAGGGGAGCAAGATGCATTGCACCGGTAACGGAAATTGTGGGCGCCCGTGACATAGACGCTAAGGTGCGTGCCCTAAGGAAAGCTATGGAGAAAACATGATTTTAACTTTTTTTCAATCTCTCCCCAGTCCTCTTGATCACCAAAAAATGGTTCAAAAAAGATCTGTGAATGTAATGACTATAATGGACAATCCTCACTTCAATTCCAAATTGAAACCCCCATGTCGACGA
>PLMX01000023.1 GCA_003142635.1 Syntrophaceae bacterium
GACAGATCTTTCCCTTCCTTTCCCTTCATTGCTTGAAGGATGGAATCCTTGCTGATGACCTCTATCTTGTCAGTGACGGCGATCCGGGAAGAGAGCATGTCCCAAATGCCCTGTCCTACATAGTCAATACTTTCCGCACTATGAACGGCAAATGGCAGCACAGCTACGGTCTTTTCACCCTTTGCCTCAAGCGAGCCGGATACTGTAAACAATAGAAGCAAACATATAGTCAATTTTATAATGTTTTTCATGATTTTGTCCTCAGCGTGTCCTTCCTCATTATCTTTTTGTTAACGACCGGCGTAACGCGCACTGCATTGTACTTACCTTCTTTTTTGATGAAGCTGACTCTAACTTTATCCCCGACCTCTATTTTCTCCGTGGGTCTATCGAGAACGAACTCCACCAATTCCGCTTTTTCCTTAACTGCACGCTCAACCAGGATTGTCGTATCAGATAGTCCTTTCACTACTCCTACAAAAGTCACTCTGGTCCTTTTCGCTGTTCTGATAACAGGCGCTTTGGGCGAATCAACCTTGGCAGGAACTGTAGAAAATATTTCAACAGTGAAGATAGAAATTAATAAAATAAAGATCGCTCCTGCTATGGAGACCACTGTCAGATGTTTCATTTTCGGTGACATCTTTTTCGATATTTCAAAAGTGAATTTGGAAAAATTTATACGTCATCCCCGTGGCATTTTTAGACAACGGAATCATCCAGTGAACAGCAAGAAATATACCGACCAGAATGATGTATACCAAGCATTCAATATTACTAAATATTATCTGATAGACACCGGAATGTTTCAAGCGATAGTGGATAAAATGTATCCAATTTAAGTATCCAATTGATTAAAAAATATCCAGGCCAATTGCCTGATTATTATTTTGTTCTTAAGCTACTGAAGATCAATCAGAAGATCCATTTTGCAATGTGACTCAAGCCGACTGAAACGAGATTGTTCATTTCAAAACAGCGCCCTGACATCAAACTCAACAGCCTCCAAGTCTGCGACTGCTTCACAACCTGGGTCTTCATCTTCAACCAATTTAAAGGACATGGTTAATCTGATTCTTACGCAAAGCAGCGAATCATTAATTCAGTCCTTATTTGAGTCTAAGTCGTCTCAGGATTTTACGAGTCTTCTGGAAACTTCTGAAACATTGAATGCAGTGACAAAGACCAATTTACTTGCGCCTAATCCCCAGCTTGCGGAAGCTCTCCTCGGTGAGACATTATCATCCACTCCCCTTGAAACTACGGCCGCGTCTCCTGATTCCGCTTCGCAGTCCACGGCGTCTTCCGACAGTGCATCGAATCTCCTGGATGCCATAGAGCAGACAAATTCTTCTCAGACGAATACTGATCTGACACAAACCCTTCTCCAATTATTGCAGTCCAATAACGCGGATGGAACATCATCCAGCGCCCCCGGCTCAATACTGGATTTGATTGCCTGAACACAGCAAGACGTTTCCCTCACCTTGATATGGTATCACGACCTCTTACAAAAACAACCTTCGCACTTACATCTGGTTGAATTCGGTGGCGAGCGCAAACACCTTCGCCTGCTGCGGAGAGCTTCAATTCCTTTCAATGCCCCTGATAGGCTTCCAGGAAAATTTTACCGGTTGCAGACTGCAGGTTAACACTTATTTCCCGGCCGCCCTCGGGGGCGCGAATCATCACGAAAGATGTTTTCCGGAAACCATTGTTGAATCAGGATATTGGCCGCATCGCTTGCGCCGGCCGCTCTGGCATACGGTTTGCTACCAATGGGGGTGGCGAAGACCGTAACGGGAGAAAGGAAACAGCATATTTTGATTAAGGAGGTCTATCATGACAGTATCCGGAATATCCACAAGCACCGATCTTAACCAGACCAGCAGCACACAAACGAAATTCAAGCAAGTTAAAAATGATTATCAGCTGCTCGGCCAAGCTTTGCAGTCGGGTGACCTGAATGCAGCCCAACAAGCATTTGCGGCGCTCCAGCAATTGATACCGAATTTATCGTCCGGTAGTCAGGCGCAAAACGGACAGCAAGGCAGCAGCCAAAACCCTCTTCTCACTGATCTCAATACGATCGGTAAGGCGCTCCAATCAGGAGATCTGTCGGCAGCAAAGTCTGCTTTTGCAAAACTGCAGCAGGACGTCCAGTCTGTGTCTAGCAAGGGACATCATCACCGTCATCACAAAACGGGCGGCGCTCAGAATTCACTCGCAAGCTTGCTTGACAGTTCCAGCCAGACTTATGGAAGCAGCAGTACCTCTCAATCTATTGGCCAGAACATTAATATAGCGACGTGATATAAGAAGGGTCCCGGCAGACAGACAAGCGCACTAAGCAGGTCGTTACTTTGCCATCGCACGCATCTTGCCGATGATTGCCTTCGTGACATCCCTGGTCTTCGCAGTGCCTCCCAGATCCGGCGTCAGCACGCGGCCCTCCGCAGTCACGGCCTTGATTGCGGAATCCATCAACTTAGCCGTTTTTTTGTGGCCTAAGAAATCAAGCAGCATCGCACCGCACGAGATCATCGCGATCGGATTCGCGATGCCTTTACCGACGATGTCGGGCGCCGAGCCGTGCACGGGCTCGAACATCGATGGATAATCGCGTTCCGGATTTATGTTACCGCTGGGTGCAATCCCCAGACTGCCGCTGATTGCCGCGGCGATGTCGGCGAGAATGTCGCCCAGCAAATTAGATGCGACAACGACATCGAGCGATTCCGGATGCGAGATGAAGCGTGCCGCGAGGGCATCGATCAACACGCGCTCGACAGTCACATCCGGAAATTCCCTGCCCACTTCTGCTACCACTTCGTCCCAGAACGTAAATGAATGCTGCTGCGCATTCGATTTTGTTGCGCTCACCAGCTTTTTGCGACGGCCCTGCGCAAGTCTGTATGCGTAACGCGCCACGCGCTCGACGCCGGTGCGCGAGAACACGGACGTTNNGGACGTTTCAACCGCGATCTCAATCGGCAGGCCGCGGTGCGCACGGCCGCCCGCACCGGTGTACTCGCCTTCGGTGTTTTCACGAACGACGATGAAATCAATGTCGCCCGGCTTCTTGTTTGCAAGCGGCGTCTTCACACCGGGCAGGAGCTCGGTCGGACGATAACATACGTATTGCTCGAACCCCTGGCAAATCGGCAGGCGCAGGCCGCGCAGGGAAATGTGATCGGGNNGCGCCGAAATAGATCGCGTCGAATTGTTTGAGCAGCTTGAGGCCGTCATCTGCCATCATCCTGCCGTGCTTGAGATAATAGTTGCAGCCGTATGGGAAATGCTCGTATTTGAATTTGTACTCCCCGGTCAGCTCACCGGCGGCATTTAGCGCCTTCACCCCCTCAGGAGCGACCTCTTGTCCGATCCCATCTGCCGGAATGACTGCTATGTTGTGGTGTTTCATATTTTGTATCCGCTTCGAGGTATGGATTTTAATTCCGCTAAGATCAATCTTGCCTGCCTTGATAAACTTTTTTCCGGAATGTGGGTTATTGTCAAGAAGAAAATGGAATCGTCACCATTTTCTCATCGCTCTTACGTCATTCCCGCTCCCACCACTGTCATTCCCGATCAAGAGACTG
>PLMX01000156.1 GCA_003142635.1 Syntrophaceae bacterium
ACCTGTTTCGGCAGGCCCTCTTTCAGCGCCAGCGGATAATGCGCATACCATTCAACCTGGCTCCGCCACTGCCGCCCGACGATCAGGATCGCGAATTCGGTCAACTGACGCGACAGCGAGGAATTCCAGCGCAGATAATCGAGCAGATCATACATGCGCAGCGCCAGGACCGGGCTGCGCATCAGCGGGTTGTAAGGGCCCCCGATACCGACGCTTGAAATCTTCATGATCTTTTCGCCGAGAGGTCGCTGCTGGTCATTGAGCTGGTCCATTGTGAGTTGGGGAAAACGCTTCGGCTTCTCGCCTGTCTGCGAATTCGCAACATTCGCTACGCCAAAGCCAATGGCAGCGGCGAGCACCACGGAACCGATCCAGAGTGCATTACGATTCATTGATCTTCCTCCTTCGATTTGATTTGTCCGCTTGATTTGTCTTGATAAGACATGACTATGAGTGACGGGAAACCATACAATGGAAGGCCCTATGTGTCAAAGGCAGATTGGGGCAACCCATGCATTCCAATATTGTCTCCTCCACCAGTTACAGAGGAATAAATTTTCTTCCTTCTCGACAAAAAATCAAAGATGGCTTAACATTTATAATAACTATTTCAGCAGCGACAACAAGGAGCGCAGAGAAACCATGAAAATTAATTTCAGCAGAAGCAACGGCCCCGTTGACGAGATCATCGATAAATTGATGGAGACCACCGGCGGCATCCGGAGGCCGGAATACATCCGCGAGATGATTATCGCCTCACTCAAAGCCGGGCAGGAGGACGACGAGAGCGCAGACCTCAAGCTCATGAACTCGACGCTCAAGGAGATGCGATTCACTTCCAAGGTCTTCGGCCCCTACCGGAACGTGCGCAAGGTCACGGTCTTCGGCTCGGCGCGCACGGCACCGGGTGATCCTTTATACGGGCTCGCACGGCTGTTCGGGAAAAAGCTCGCTGATGCGGGGTATATGATCATCACCGGCGGAGGAGGAGGCATCATGCAGGCCGCAAACGAGGGCGCCGGCTCCGAGCATTCCTTCGCAGTAAACATCCGCCTCCCTTTCGAGGAAAAGGCGAATCCTGTGGTCGAAGGCAACCCACGGCAGATCAATTACAAATATTTTTTCAACCGCAAAGTCGCGTTTCTTAAAGAGGCAGACGCCGCCGCTCTCTTTCCTGGCGGCTTCGGCACGCTCGACGAGGCAATGGAGACGCTCACGCTGGTACAGACCGGCAAGCGCAATCCCCTGCCGCTCGTGCTTGTGGACGATATGGATTGTTCATACTGGGTACACCTCATCAAGCTCCTCGAGGAAGAGCTTCTGGCTCGCGGGTATATCTGCCGGTCGGACTTTGCGCTCTTCGAACGGGTCTGCTCCGTGGATGAAGCGGTGGAGAAGATTAAACATTTCTATCGCCGCTATCACAGCATGCGGTATGTGCACGGCCGGCTCGTGATACGGCTCACGTCCCAGCTCGGCTCCCATGACATCCTGGAACTGAGAGACCGGTTTCATGACATCATTACGCCCGAGGGCAGTATCGAGCCATCCGCGGCGTTGGAAGCTGAAATGGATGACGCGGACATTATTCACCTGCCGCGGCTTCTGGTAGACTTCAACCGCAAGGACTTTGGAAGACTCAGGAATCTTATCGACGCGATAAATGATTTTTAGCCTTTGAGGGGAAATGCGCTCGCTACCGAATTAAAAGATGTATATAATTAGAGTAAGATAATTGCTTGTCAGGGAGTGAAGGACATGAGGGCGGAAAGAAAAAAAGGTCTGATGATTGCGGGCGGTATTGTTCTCCTGGTCATAGTAGCTGCGATTGCAGCCGTCCTCCTCTTCGATATCAATTCTTACAAGTCACAAATCGAAACCGCCGCCTCCGAGGCGACCGGCTTGGATGTCACAATCAAGGGGGGGATGGGGCTCGCATTCTTTCCCTTCGGCATATCGGCAAAAGATGTCCATGTCGCCAACGAGGGGAGCGAAATCCTGTCCGTTGAAAGCCTCAAGCTGCGGGCGGAGATGATACCCCTGTTCAGAAAACAACTTAAAGTCACCGCTTGCGAGCTTGTCAAGCCGGCCGTCACGATCATGAAGGACGCCAAGGGGAAATACAATTTTGAAAATAATAAGAAGATATCGACGATAGGGTGGCCGGGAACAACCGCCGGTTTGAATGAGTTCAAACTGTCCAAAGGGGAGCTTGTCTATCTTAACAAGAGGACCGGTGAAAAAACCGAGTTGAAAGAATTCAACATGGTTACCGGGGATCTCTCCATGGCGGGTACATCGGGGGGCATTATTAAGAACGTCTCATTCACGGGAAGCTTCGACTGCAAGGAGGTACTGCAAAAGAATCTCAGGGTCGAGAATCTCAAGGGGCTCATGAAGGCGGATAAGGGAGTATATTCACTCAACCCCTTTACCATGGACATCTTCGGCGGGAAGGGTGAAGGAAATTTCACTGCAGACGAGTCGCCGGCCGACCCTGCATATAAACTTAATTTGAAGGTATCGAAGCTTGACTTCGAACAACTTGAGGAGTTCATCGGCACAAAGAAAATGATCGGCGGAAAGTGTGATCTTTCCGCCTCCTTGACGGTAAAAGAGCAGGAAGGTCGCAAGCTGATGAGCAGCCTGGACGGCACTTTCTCTCTACGGGGCGACAATCTCGTCAGCTATACTGTTCACCTCGATAAAGTCCTCTCAGCGTATAAAACGAGCCAGCAGTTCCATCTCGTCGATCTCGCCGCTTACTTCATCGTTGGCCCCCTCGGCAGCGCTGCGCTCACGGGGTACCGTTATGGAAACATTTACTACGAGACCCAGGGAGGGCATGGCGCCATCACACAGTTTATTTCCCGCTGGACGATAAAGAACGGTGAGGCCGACGCTACGGACTGCGCCCTCGCAACGCCCCATAATCGGGTTGCGCTTAAAGGCAAACTCGATCTTGTGAAAGAGCGATATGACAATGTGACGGTGGCGATTCTCGATGACAAGGGATGCGCAATATATACGCAAACCATCAGCGGCTCCTTCAACAGTCCCCAAAGAAGCGCGGTGAGCGCGATCGAGTCCCTTGCCGGCCCACTCCTTGATCTTTACAGGAAGGCAAAACGCATAGTTCAAGGGGACAAATGCGAGGTCTTCTATAACGGTTCCGTGCAGCAACCCCGCTGACCCGCTTCCGGCGCCGATATAGACCTCAACCGCAAGGACTTCGGCAGGCTTGGGAATCTTATCGATGCGATCAATGATTTTTTTGGACTTTGATAAGACGACAGCCATGATCTCATCTTGCTAAAATTAATTAATTATGCGAGATTGCGCGCGACGGTTGTTCCGCGGCTTTTGACTGAATAGAAGCCATTGTTTCATTACACGATCATTTCGATATTACGGGCAGGTGAAAAATGAAAAGAATCATATTGGCGGTTTGCTGCTTATTGCTTATGTCGGGTTGCTCAACATTAAACGGTTCCGTGCCTTTCCGCTACGTTCCCTCCTTGAGCACGATGCAGCAGAATGACGCCGCCATAGGTATGGACAAATTTGTTGACAGCCGACCCGCGGATGATCGGGAGGTGACCAAGGCCATCCCTGATATTGATGAAAAGGTCACCTCGAAGGTGCTGGAAGATTTTCGATCTTCGGGGATGTTCGCCCGCGTTGATTTCCCCGCGCGCGGTGACAAGGATGCCTTCATTGTTAAGGGTGAGATCAAGCGGTTTTACTGGAAGACAAAACACAACCCCGTCAAGTTCATCCCGGTCGTCAATCTGTTGCTCCTCTTGGGGATCACTTCCTACAATATTGAAGCGGTCGCTGATTTAAAGGTTCAGGTCCTGGACGCGAAGACAGGCGCAGTTTTATCGGAATATGACAAGACCTCCACGAAGACGGAGAGTGCGACGCTCTATGACAACAAGTCCGGCGAGTCTGGCGCTGAGCTCGCAGAGGCGTTCAGAGACGTTGTGAAACAGATCAAGGATGGCATAACACGCGACATTAAAAATGGGAAGATCGCGCTTAAATGAAAGCACCGGTCAGTTGTCGAGATAATAATTTATCGAGTGCGCTTCTTGTCAATAATAAAGTTTGACCCTCAATATCGATCACACAATAATTAAGTATACTGTCCCCTGAATTCGGGCATGGATATTCACATATTTGGCCGTCTGCCCTGATGCCAGGTTAATCAGTTTTGCGCTCAAATTTAGGGGGCACTACCCTTTCGACTTCATAACCCCGCTCGTTCATGCAATCGGTGTATCGTTTTTCCGCAATAGCGCTATTGATTGCAAGTCCGATGCCGAATAAACATGGGCCATGGGTACTGCTCAGTCTTGAGCACTCGAGGTTGTCCAGCCGCTGTTGTTGAAGATCTCGGCCCTCGGGACTTTTTGTCACTTTCATTTCGGTTGTGGTACTGCACCCGGACAGCGTAATAAATATGGCCGTGATTAGTAGCACGAGAAGGCACTTGCCGTTCATCATCTTTCCCCTTTCTTTTCGTTCATATCTAAAAAATTAGGGTAGATCAAAGCCTTGCCCACCTCTCTAATATTGTTCACCGTTAGTACCATGAGAATAAGTAAATGGCACTGACATCACGAAACCAACAAGTCCATACATATTTTCATACCTACCTTTGGATAAATCTGACTTCTTTAACCCTTTCCTCTTTATCATACAATATCTCGAACGTTACAAACTGCTTACCGTCTGTTACTGGAGTGAAGATCGCCTCCGTCAAGCCCAAAGTAAGAACATCCAGAACTATACCGAGCGTCATAAATAATTGCCGTTTTGAATAAATTATGATATATCGTTTTCATGACGGTACGAATTGACAATGAAAGCGCGATACGATCATCGTCTTCATGC
>PLMX01000045.1:0-24618 GCA_003142635.1 Syntrophaceae bacterium
ATTAGTGAAACGTTATACTAGATTAAACCGGGGATTTCTCTGCTATGGCCGTCTGAATAAATTCTCATGCAGCCCTTGATTGCCTGTTCAATCGGCGGGCGCCCGGTTTTGGCGCTGGAAATAGTCAGGCAGTGGCGGGAAGTGTGGAAAGGGCGGAAAGTCTTCTTATGCACTGCATCATTTGAGCGATCAATATCATTATAACGTTATTGAGCGGCACTCGGTAAATCCCAAGCAGTTTTCATTATGGAGGCGCATTCTGCAACGCCCAGTAGGAACCTATTTCGGTGACAGTCTCAACAAATTTGTCATACGCTATGGGCTTTACGATAAAGCTGTTTGCTCCCAGCCGGTAGCTGTCTATCCTGTCCTGGTCGTTGGTCGATGATGAGAAAACCACTACGGGGATCATCTTCGTCGTCTCATTCGATCTGAGCATCCGAAGAACTTCAAGTCCATCCACCTTCGGCAACCTCAGGTCCAAGAGAATCACGCTGGGCTGCTTAAAGGAATGGCGGTCCGAATGCTCACGGGGCGCAAACAGATAGTCCAAGGTTTCCCCGCCGTCGCGAAAAACCTTGACCCTATGGGCCAGGTTGTGCTGACTTAGGGCTTCGAGTATAAACTCCACGTTGTATTTATTATCTTCCACAAGGAGGATATCGGACATTTCTTCCATTGTTAATCCCTCTCTTTTTTCTGTTTTGCGAAACGGCAGGCCCGGCTCGTTTATCGTCACACCGCCTTCGCGGCGTCGCGATCCGATCCGCCTTTCCAATAAGTATAGCTTACGCATGAATAAAGGCAATGCGTCATTGACTGATTTTAAACCGCTTTATGCCTTAGTCCGACATTGGATAATCAATGAGAGGCTTGCAGGAATTTTTGTGGAGAGATGAATGTTTCCGCTTTGTTCTGCTGCGCCGGAAGCTGTGACGAACGGTTTTTCCGGGTGGGGAAATAAAATACGGCTTCTCCGCCCGGCTTGCTGCGGCTCCGAAGAAGTATTGACTAATTTATAAGCACCGCATAAAATAATAGCGTTAATACGACCTAACGGAGGCGATTGTGAGAAGGGCCCATACACGAATCCCAGAAATAAGCTTCGTCATTCCGATCCTTGCGGCGGTCCTGATTTCCCTGTGGCCTGCCGCCTGGGTATCGGCTGAAGAAAGAACCGGCAACGAAAATATACTGAGAGCCACACTGGAAAATGGGTTACGGGTCGTCATTATCCGAAACACCCAGGCTCCGGTCGTTACAACAATGGTGAATTACCTTGCCGGTTCAAACGAGGCGCCGGCGGGGTTTCCCGGTATGGCCCACGCCCAGGAGCACATGATGTTCAGGGGCAGCCCGGGCCTTTCAGCGGACCAGCTTGCAGACATCATCGCCATGATGGGCGGGGATTTCAATGCGGACACGCAGCAGACGGTGACGCAATACTTCTTTACCTGCGCACGGGAAGACCTGGATGTGGCCCTGCACATAGAGTCAATCCGGATGCAAGGTGTTCTCAACTCTGAGGAATCATGGAAGGAGGAAAGGGGGGCCATTGAACAGGAGGTAGCCCAGGACATCTCCGATCCCGACTACATCTTTTACGCAAAGCTGCTCGAGATTATGTTCAAAGATACGCCGTATGCGCATACACCTCTCGGAACGGTTCCATCCTTTGAGAAGACGACAGGAGCCATGCTCAAAACATTTCATGACACCTGGTATGCACCCAACAATGCAATTCTCGTGATTGTAGGCAATGTAGAGCCCGGGATTGCAATTAAGGGAGTCGAGAAATATTTCTCTCCCATACCGCGAAAGAACGTTCCGCAACGTCCTGCCGTGCGGCTTCGACCCATGAAGCCCGAATCCTTTACGATGAGGACAGACCAGTCGCATGGGCTTGCGGCCGTTTCTTTCCGCATGCCCGGTTACGGAAGCGGCGATTACGCGGCAAGCGAAGTGCTTGCCGATGTATTGAGCAGCCAGAGAGGAAGCCTGTTCGAATTGGTGGTTAATGGAAAAGCCTTGGACGTTGACTTTAGTCTGCTCACCCTCCCTGCCGCAGGCCTGGCCTATGCGGCTGCTTCCTTCCCCAAGGGAACAGATCCTGAGCCCCTGATTAAAGAGATCAGGAGGATTCTTGCGGACGATGTGAAAAAAGGGTTTTCCGCCGACCTTGTTGAGGCAGCCAAACGCAACAGGCTGACGAAGGCCGAACTTCAGAAAAATTCGGTCCCCGGTCTTGCCATGGCGTGGTCTCAGGCGCTGGCTTTGGAAGGAAGGCAATCACCCGACGACAGCTTAAGCGCCATTCAGAAGGTTTCTGTAGCCGACGTCAACAGGGTGGCTGCGGAGTACCTGCAACTTCATCAATCCGTAGAAGCGATTCTCGTACCGGAAGCGGCCGGCAAGCCCGTCTCCGCAAGGCCGCGCCGGGGAATGGAGTCCTTCGCGCCGAAAGAGACGAAAAGCGTTGAGCTTCCCGGCTGGGCGGACAAGGCATTGAATCGGCTTTCCGTACCGGCTTCCACGGTGAATCCCGAGGTCACAGTTTTTCCCAACGGGCTGAAAATCATCATTCAGTATGCATCCGTCAGCGATACTGCAAGTATATACGGCCATGTGAAAAACAATCGTTATCTTCAGGCGCCGGAGGGGAAGGAAGGGCTGGATCGCGTGCTGGGACCGCTTCTTTCCTTCGGTACTGCTTCTCTGGACAGGCTCGCTTTCCAAAAAGCTCAGGACGACATAGGGGTGGAAATATCCGTGGACACCGATTTCTCTCTGCAGGCGCTCGCCAAACACTTTGACCGCGGCGTCGAGCTTCTTGCGGACAATCTACTTCACCCGGCGCTGCCCGGGGAAGCCTTCAAAACGTTGCGGAAACAGGCGGCCGATCAAGTGGCGGGCGAACTTGAAAGTCCCGACTACCTGACAAAACGGACACTCCGAACTTCCCTCTTTCCGAAAAACGACGCAGCGCTGCGCGAAGCCACGCCGTCGACCATTTCTTCTCTGACCCTCGGCGACGTGAAATCATATTATCAGAAAGTGTTCCGCCCGGACCTGACGACAATCGTCTTTATCGGCAAGGTCGCGCCGGACGCAGTCAGGAAGGTGATCGGGAGATACTTCGGATCATGGCAGGCCGAAGGGCCAAAGCCTGAGACGCTCCTGCCGCCGGTTCCGCCGAATAAGCCATCCGCCACGGCCGTACCGGACCTCAGCCGGTCGCAGACCAACGTGATTCTCGCCGAAACACTCGGCTTGACCAGATCTCATCCGGATTACTACGCACTGGAATTGGGGAACCATGTGCTCGGCGGCGCTTTCTACTCAACCTGGCTATACCGGGATCTCAGAGAAAAGACGGGGCTTGTTTATCACGTTTCTTCATCATTCGATGTGGGTAAAACGCGATCCCTTTATGAAGTCAGGTATTCCTGCGATCCTGACAATGTATCTAAAGCGCGAGCCATCATCGAATATGACCTGACAAAGATGCAGGGGGAACCCGTCACACAGGATGAGCTCCGTAAAGCTCAAGCTCTCGCCCTCCGGGAGATCCAGCTTGCCGAGGCCTCCGCCGACGGCGTAGCGCTGGGACTTATCTACAGGGCTACTCATGACCTGCCACTCGACGAGCCTGTCGTAGCTGCACGAAGATTCCTGAAGATAACCCCTCAGGATGTACAGGCCGCCTTCTCGAAGTGGCTTCGAGTCGGTGACATGGTTCAGGTTACTCAAGGGCCCTTTCCCAGGTAACGGCAATTTTGGTATTGCCACAAGAGGAGGGTTCTCTTAAATCGGCACATTTACTCCGGGAAAGGAGGCCCTGAGTATGCTCAAACGCCCTCGCTGCTTATCCCGCCGGCGCATCAGGGGTTGACGCGCCGCATTCCTCTTTCATGCATAATCGCACAATCCTTCTCAACTGTTCCGCAGGGACAGGTGGCAGCTGGATACGGGCCTTTTCGCAATGGCAATTTTTCTCTATATTGCGGCAGCGGATAGCGCCTGCCCCGATGATGGCATTCACCGCATCGTCATTGTTCTTTGCATGGACCTTTATTTCCTGATCACAGGGTACCGGACAGGCAAATGAATATGTCATGGCCCTTTACTCCTCTCACAAAAAATATTCCCTTCCTCAAGCATAATCTTCGTAGAGCGCGTCGATAAGCGTCCTGCCGATCTTTGGAACGCCGGGACCACAAGCCTGATTTTGACGTTGGCACTTTTCGACTCGTCATGACTTCCATTTTAATTCCTCTCTGCACAAATTTCCATCTTGCAATCCCTTATTATCTGCACCGATATTCTTGATTCTCGATGTGCCTCTGACTGATTTCGTGTAAAGGAAAGGAGTAAGGAATAAGAAAATTGGTATCTACATGCTGCGGCTGGCGCCGACTTTCCCGTTACACATTACCACTCGCAGAATGCATCCGCGCCGGTGTCTGCCGTTTGTCCCGAATTTTATCCATCTAAGACATTTTCAGGTGATAAAGGAGTGAATCCCTTATGGAACTATTCTGCACATCTAAATATTATCTTATCTGTGTTGTCATTTTTTGAAGAGCACGAAACGTAATATAACTTCCTGACAAACAAAGCTGTTTGGGCGTTGACAAGAAAGTGAGCACTTGCTATATAATTAAATATGAAGACAGAGCGAAGGATATCGCGCGAAGAAAGGCGAAAACTGATATTAATAAAGGTTCGCGAACTCTTCGCGAAGAAAGGTCTCCACGGAGCGACTACGCGAGAACTGGCGGAGGCGGCGGGCATTTCCGAGGGCCTGTTATTCAAAATATTCCCCAATAAGGAGGCGCTCTATCATGCCATGCTTGCTTTATTCTCGGACGACATTTCCGAGAAGACGAAGAAGATAATGTCCCTCAAGCCTTCCACCGAGACGCTCGTGCTGATAGTCCACTTGCTGGTATCGGAACTGATATCCGTCAGGCTGGCTGAACGTGATGATTTTATCAGGCTCTACATCCGCAGTCTCGCAGGGGACGGGGAATTTGCACGCCATGTCATGGAGGAGGCTGAAAGCCAGCTGATCCCGATGCTCCGGGCAAATATCAAGGCGGCGATCGCAGCGGGTGATGTTATGGACAGCCCGGTGCCGCATAATCTGCGCGCCTGGTTTACGCATCGTTTGCCCTTCATCATCATGATGGATTTTGTGCCGTCGGCGCCTGTGTTGAATTACGTCATGCCGCGGGAGAAGCTCATCAAGCATATCGTGTGGTTTTTGCTGCGGGGGATTGGCCTGAAGGAAGAATCGATACGCCGTTATTATAATGCCAGGGGATTGGCGATTGTAAAACGCTGATGCGTGAAATACCTTGTGAGGACCGTGTTGTGTTTGCGACTGGAGAAAGACCTGTGGCGTGTAAACGAGCGACGGCCGTTCGGACCTCTGTGGCGGCTGTCTTCGCGATGACCGTCTGCGCCTTCTGCGGGTGCGCCGTGGGTCCCGATTTTCAAACGCCGAAAGCCCCGGCCATAAAGGCCTATACTGCGGAGGCGCTGCCGGCGGAGACAGATGCGGCGCCCGGAACTGCGGGCGCGACGCAGCGTTTCGCATCGGGGAAAGATATCCCCGAGGAATGGTGGACGCTCTTCCATTCGGTGGAATTAGATCAATTGATCCGGCAGGCGTTGGCAGAGAGCCCGACAGTTGCGGCAGCCAAGGCAAGGCTGCGGGAGGCGGATGAAAACAGGCGGGCCCAATACGGAGCCCTCTTCCCCGCTGTGGACGCCAACATCTCCGCTTCGCGTCAGAAGATCTCCGGTGCAGGGTTTGGCCAGCCGGAGAGCGACATCAGCGCCTTCAACCTTTACAACGCCTCCGTGAATGTTTCGTATTCACCCGATCTTTTCGGCGGCACCCGGCGTAAGCTCGAAGCGCTTCAATCGCAGATCGACTACCAGCGGTTTCAGCTGGAGGGCGTTTATCTTACGCTTACAGCCAATATTGTCACTACGGCCGTGAAAGACGCGTCACTGCGCGCCCAGATAGGGGCGATGAAGGAGATTATAGAGGCGCAGGAAAGGCAGCTCGATATAGTGGAAGAGCAGCTCCGGCTTGGAGGGGCGTCGCGTTCCGACGTGCTCGCCCAGCGCGCGCAGCTCGCACAGACACAGGCCTTACTGCCGCCGCTGGAAAAGCAGCTTGCCCAAACCCGCCACCAGCTGGCGGTGCTCGCAGGAAGGCTGCCCTCCGAGGCGGCGCTGCCCGAATTCGATTTGAACGATTTCCAACTGCCCGAGGAACTGCCGGTAAGCCTGCCATCATTGCTGGTCCGTCAGCGGCCTGACATAAGGGCTGCGGAAGAGACGCTGCATGCGGCGAGCGCGCAGGTCGGCGTGTCGACGGCAAACCTGTACCCGCAGATCACACTGACTGGCAGCTTCGGCCCGCAGGCCGGCACGGTCGGTGATCTTTTCAACAGCGGTGCGGCCATCTGGAGCTTCGGCGCCGGTCTGCTGCAGCCCATATTCCACGGCGGCGAATTGACCGCAAAACGGCGTGCCGCGATTGCCGTCTACGATCAGGCGACGGCACAGTACCGCGATACGGTTCTGCAGGCCTTTCAGAGTGTGGCTGACGTACTGCGCGCCCTCGCGGGGGATGCGAGCACACTAAAGGCGCAGGCCGAAGCGGCGGCGGCGGCCCGGGACACTCTCGATCTCACGGACAAACAGTTTCAGCTCGGTGCAGTAAGCTATCTCTCGCTGCTGAACGCGGAACGCCAGTATGAGCAGGCGCGATTAGCTCTGGTTCAGGCGCAGGCGGCCCGTTTTGCCGACACTGCCGCATTGTATCAGGCCTTGGGCGGCGGCTGGTGGAACCGCGGTCCGCAGGCTGAGGCGGCTGCCACAAAGCCGGAGTGAGTTTAGAAGCAAGGGCATGCGCGGAGCTTGCTGCGGAGAGCTTCAACATATCTTAAATCGAGCGGCGGCCGGTTTCGGGCGCCATGAGCAGCGGGAAAATGGACCCGGGATGCGCTCCGGGTCCACGCAGTTCATAACAGCAGTGACACGTGTATGCAGGGAAAGGAGCTTCTGATGGGAAGGCGAATGGTAATCATGCTGGCGGTCGTCGGCCTGCTTTTCGGGGGCATTTTCGGCTATCATGCCTTTAAGGCGCATATGCTTAAGAAATATCTGGCCGGCATGCCGATGCCGCCCGTTACAGTAACCGCTATAAAAGCGGAATTACACGAGTGGCAGCCGCAGCTCAAAGCCGTGGGCTCTCTCCGTGCCGTGCGGGGAGTCGACGTAACCAGTGAGATTTCCGGACTTGTACGAACCCTGCACTTCAAGTCTGGAGACGACGTGAAGGCCAGAAAAGTGCTGGTGCAGCTCAACGCCGACTCCGACATCGCCCAATTGCGCTCCCTCGAGGCCGCGGCCGATTTGGCAGGTACGGTTTACACGCGCGACCAGCAGCAATTTGACGTGCAGGCCATAAGCCGCGCCGCCCTCGACGCGGACATCGCCGATCTCAAGAGCAAACGCGCCCAGGTTGCACAACAGGTGGCCCTCGTTGACAAGAAGACGATTCGCGCACCGTTCGCCGGGCGGCTCGGCATCAGCACCGTGAATCCCGGCCAGTACATAAATCCCGGGGACAAGATCGTCACGCTGCAATCACTCGATTCGATCTACTGCGACTTTTTACTCCCGCAGCAGGAGCTTTCACGGATATCGCTCGGGCAGAAGGTTATCGTTACTTCCGACACATACCCCGTCCGCAGGTTCGACGGCCGTATAACTGCGATCAACCCTCAGGTGGATGCGGCTACGCGGAATTTCCAGGCCGAGGCGACGCTTGCCAATCCCAAGCATAAGCTGTTGCCGGGAATGTATGCATCAGTGGAGGTTCAGGCGGGCTCTGTGGAGCGCCACCTGACGATGCCACAGACAGCAGTGACCTACAACCCCTATGGAGAGACCGTCTATATCGTAGAGGAAAAAGGGAAGGGTCCTGACGGCCAACCGGTCCTGACCGCCAGACAGACATTTGTCACCATCGGCCCTGCAAGAGGAGACCAGGTGGCAATCCTCAAAGGAATCAAAGAGGGTGATTTGGTGGTCACGAGCGGCCAGCTCAAGCTCAAGAGCGGCAGCCATGTGATCATCAACAACCAGGTTCAGCCTTTAAGTGACGCCGCCCCCAGCCCGATGGACCATTGATCAGGAAGGCGCCTGTATGAATTTCACCGACATCTTCATCCGCCGCCCGGTGCTTGCCACCGTGGTCAGCCTGCTGATCCTGGTATTGGGATTGAGGTCGATCGACCGGCTGCCTGTCCGTCAGTATCCGGAAACACAGAGTGCGGTGGTGACCGTATCAACCGTCTACACAGGCGCCGACCCCGCGCTGGTTTCCGGCTTCATCACCACTCCACTGGAAAATTTCATCGCTCAGGCTAACGGCATCGACTACCTCACTTCGGCGAGCACGCAGAGCATGAGCACGATCCAGGCAAACCTGCGCCTGAACTATGACCCGAGCAAGGCCCTCACCGAGATCAACACCAAAGTCAACGCAGTCATCAATCAGTTGCCGAGAGAATCGCAGCAGCCCGTGATTACGCTGTCCATCGGCGAGACTGTCGACTCCATGTACATCGGCTTTTACAGCAAGGTAATGCCGACTAACATGATAACGGATTATCTGATCCGGGTGGTGCAGCCGAAGTTGCAGACCATCGAAGGAGTTCAAACGGCAGAGATTATCGGCAAACAGCAGTTTGCACTGCGGGCCTGGCTCGACCCGGCGAAGATGGCAGCCTATAGCCTGACCGCTACGGACGTGAGCACTGCGCTTGCCGCAAACGACTTCATCTCGGCCCTCGGGCGTACCCAGGGACAGATGGTCACAGTAGACCTTACAGCAGCAACAGGGATGCACTCCGTCGATGAGTTCCGCAACCTCGTGATGAAATCGACAAACGGCGCTATCGTCCGTCTCGGCGATGTTGCCAATGTTTCACTCGGCGCCGAAAACTACGACTCGACGGTGCATTTCGACGGCGAGAGCGCCGTCTTCATTGGTATCAAGGTGGCGCCGAATGCAAACCTTCTCACGGTCATCGATGGTATACGCAAGGTGTTCCCGTCAATTGAGCAGCAACTGCCCGAAGGCCTCGAAGGGCGCATCGTCTATGACGCTACGAAGTATGTGAACAGCTCGATCAGAGAGGTGGTCATCACGCTGATAGAAGCTCTGCTGATCGTAACCCTGGTGATCTTTCTGTCCCTCGGCTCGGTCCGGTCTGTGATCATCCCGACCGTTGCCATACCTCTGTCACTGATCGGGGCATTTTTTATCATGCTGGTGCTGGGCTACACGATCAATCTCATGACGCTGCTCGCACTGGTGCTCGCCATCGGCCTTGTGGTAGATGACGCGATCATCGTGGTGGAAAATGTGAACCGCCACATGGAAGATGGAGTTCCGCTCCTGCAGGCTTCCCTGCAGGGTGCACGTGAGCTTGGTGGGCCGATTATCGCCATGACGGTGATTCTGATAGCAGTATACGTCCCCATCGGGTTCATGGGAGGCCTTACGGGGGCACTGTTCACCGAGTTTGCTTACACGCTTGCTGGGGCCGTGTTCATCTCGGCGATCATCGCGCTTACTCTGTCCCCCGTGATGTGCTCTCGTTTTCTCAAGACATCCGGCCCGAACGAGCGGCACCGCTTCGGTGAATTCATCAACCGCCAGTTCTCCCGTTTGCGTAGCGGTTACGAAAGGATGCTGCGGGGCACTCTCAACTACCTGCCTGTGGCAGGGGTATTTGCCGTGATCATCCTTGCCAGCAACTACTTCCTGTTTGTAAGCTCGAAGAGCGAGCTCGCACCGCAGGAGGACCAGGGTATCATCATATCGATGATAACAGCAGCCCCGGATGCCACCCTGCAGCAGACACAGCTCTATGCAAAACAACTCTACAAAACTATCGCCTCCTTCCCGGAAACAGACCACGTGTTTCAGGTCGAGGGATTCAACGGGCTTAACTCGGGTTTAGCAGGTATGGTGCTGAAACCATGGGACGAGCGCTCGCGCACGGCCATGAGGGTGCAGCCCGAATTGCAAATCCGGCTTGGCGAGATCGCGGGGGCGCAGGCAGTGGCGTTCCAGCCCGCAGCGTTGCCCGGTACCGGACAGGGCCTGCCCGTACAATTTGTGATCGGAACCACGGAGTCCTACGAACGCCTGAATGAGGTGTCGCTGGCTCTCATGGAGAAGGCATATGCAAGCGGCATGTTCATGTTCGTGGACACCGATCTTAAGATCGACAAGCCGCAGACCATCGTGGAGTTTGACCGCGATAAGGCGTCGCAACTGGGACTAACTATGCGTGATGTTGGCGGCGCGCTGGCCTCCATGCTGAGCGAAGGCTACGTCAACTACTTCAGCCTTGCCGGACGCTCTTACAAAGTGATTCCGCAGGTGAAGCAGCGCGACCGGCTCAACGCCGACCAACTGAAGAATTACTACATCAATACTACGAGCGGCACATCCATTCCGATTTCTACCATAGCTAATCTCAAAACCACCGTGGTGCCACAATCGATCAACCACTTCCAGCAGCTCAATTCCGCAACCATATCAGCAGTTCTGTCTCCCGGCATCACCCTTGGTCAGGCGCTGGCGACACTCAAGACACTGGCCAAAGACATACTTCCCCAGAACTACAGCATTGATTACTCAGGAGAATCGAGACAGTACGTTCAGGAGTCGAGCGCATTACTGCTCACATTCTTCTTCGCCTTGATCATCATTTTCCTTGCGTTGGCAGCACTCTTCGAAAGCTTCCGGGATCCGCTCATCGTGCTGGTGAGCGTGCCTATGTCCATCTGCGGAGCCATGATCTTCATCAGCCTCGGAGTCGGCCAGGCGAGCCTGAACATCTATACGGAGGTGGGCCTGGTAACGCTGATCGGTCTCGTCAGCAAGCACGGCATATTGATCGTGCAATTCGCCAATGATCTACAGCGTGAGGGCAAGGGCAAGCGTGAGGCAGTGGAGATGGCGGCGGCCATCCGCCTGCGACCGATACTGATGACTACTGCGGCGATGGTACTGGGTGTGCTGCCGCTGGTCTTTGCGTCAGGCGCAGGAGCCGCGGGACGATTCAATATGGGCCTGGTGATCGCAGCCGGAATCTCAATCGGCACGCTCTTTACGTTATTTGTGGTGCCGGCCATGTATGTGTTCCTTGCTGCGGAACACGCCGGCAAACGGGCCACTGAAGGTGCCGCCGTCACAGAACTGGCCAAGGTTTGATAGATATGGAGGCTCCCCTCAATTCATTGTGATGGAGCGATGTCCATAATCGGTGAGACCATATTCTATTTCCTTTCACACTTCTTATACATATATAATAGAATTAGAATATTGGGAAGGCAAAGATCAGGAGAAATCACCATAGCCAGCGGTCAAAAAAAAGGGGCATATAGTTTCTCGAGGAAACCTAAGCCCCATTTGATATCGATAAGATACAGGCATGAAAAACCCCGCCTGCGCGCAACAACGGGCGTGAAACGCGGGGCAAGCCTGTGATTAATAGATCTTTGTCGGCGTCTAATCCTTCGGAACTACCGCGGCCTTCGGCGGAAGATAAGGCTTCTTGGCACCGGCTTTTTTCCTTGCATCCTTGATGGCATCAATGGATAGGCCGCTGCGTGGAATCTTCAGCTTCTGGCCCGGGTAGATTACATTTGCCTTCTTGATCTTGCCTTTGTTGGCGTCATAGATGACAGGCCAGAGGAAGGCATCGTTGTAGATCTTCTTCTTCTTGGCTATTGTCCATAGGCAGTCGCCCTTTTTGACAACGTAGGTCTCCATCTTTCCGGCTTCCGCCTTGCCCTTCGCTTCTGCCCTGCTTGACCCTGTCACGGCTCCACTCTCAGGCGCGACTTTCTGGCCCTCTGACTTCTGAACGCCGGCAGCTGATTCCTTCTGTGCCGCTGTCTGCTGGTCGGCTCCGACATCCTTCATAGTCGCCGACTTGGTGCATGCGCCGGCAAAAATCAGCGTGAGACTCATAATGAATGCTAATAGCCCATAAAGTACGGTTCGTCTTTTCATACGAAATACTCCTTTCTATGATTTTGAGCTACAATAATATACTCTTTTTACTACTTTTAAAAAAAAAGTCAATTGTTTTTCATAAAAATAATTTGTATAGTAACAATTAGTATAGAAACTATACGCGATTTACCGGCAAGGAGTATGACGTGCGAAAAAAACAAATGGCTATTGCTGACATCTTCGATAATCTGAGAAGGGTTTACCAGGTCATTAACGAGCAGTCTAAGAAGGCGAAGAAACAGACGGGCATTACCGGTCCGCAGCTCTGGGCTATCAAGATGATCGCCGAATCCTCTCCCGTTCAGGTATCTGAACTGGCCCATAAGATGTACCTGCATCCGGCGACAGTAGTGGGCATACTGAACCGTCTCGAAGAACAAGGCCTTGTCATACGGACGCGCACACGTGAAGACCGGCGGATTGTCGATGTGAATCTTACGCCGGAGGGAAACGCACTGGTTGTGAGGGCGCCCGAGGTGGCTCAGGGACTTCTGGCCGCTGGTCTGGAAGTGCTCCCCGCCGGGCGGCTTCTGGATATAGCCTCCGCCCTCGACCAACTTGTTCATATCCTCGGGGCGCAGGAAGTTCCGCCCCATTTGATCTTGTCGCCAGAAGTGAACCTACCAAGAAAGCTCGAAAAAAATTAATTTGCAATATATCAGAGAAGCTGGATGCAAGCCAGAATTGCTCTCAGACGTTGACGCCGAGGAAAGCGCGCACGGCATAGCCGATCAGGAAACTGACCGCAGCCACGGCAAAAGTTACTCCCGTCATCTCGAGGAAGTGCCTATTGAACGCCGTATCCTTCGCAACCGAGATGTAGTAGGTAAAAACCGCTATTATCAGGGCGGCCCCGGAAAGTGCACAAACCAAACAGAGATAATAGTTCTTCAAGATCAGATAGGGTGTGATCAGAACCACGATGGTGATCAAATAGGCGCCAATGGTATAGAGCGATGCCCGCACAGGGTTCTTGACTGTCTTTTCCGTCTTTGTGGCGAGATACTCTGAAGCCCCCATGGACAAGGCCGCAGCAATGCCTGTGATCGAGCCTGCGAGGGCTATCATCTTCGTGTCTCGCAAGGCTAAAGTGAGGCCGGCAAGCGCTCCCGTCATCTCCATAAGTGCGTCGTTCAGACCCAGCACCATGGAGCCCGTGTAGCGGAGCCTTTCTTCATCAAGAAGTCCCAAGAGGGCCATCTCGTGCTCGCTCTCGTTCTTCTCTATGGCATCGGCTTCCGGAATTGTCTCCCGCAGGTTCCCGTAACTGTCTTGTGCGTCCTCTTCGTCTTTCTCGAGCAGCTTAAGGCCGAATGTGAACCCGAAGATGCGGCTGATCAAATAATATTTCCAGATTCTTAATCTGTCAGGTTCCACATCGTGCCGTGTATATTCCTGCCACTTTCGATAGTGCCGGAGCTCGTCGTCGGCGATGTCTTCCAGTATCCTGCGGTTTTCAGGTGATTTGACCTTTTGGGCGAGTTTACTATAGATATGATGCTCGGTGATTTCATTCTTCTGAAAACCGAGCAGTTTCTCACGCAACGTCCCGGTGATGTTCATCCCTCGGCGCACCTCTTGTATTCTATCTTTGTTCGAACTGCCTTTTGGGGCCGACCCTGTCCCTCAGCATCTCCGCGCTTCTACAGGCTTCTTGGGCCCCCAGCTTGCAGGCGGTCGCAAAATCCGCCTGGGCCAGACGGGGTCTTTTCATTTTTATGTACACTTCACCCCTGATACGATACAGCCTCTGGCTGCCGGGTGCGATATGCAGCGCCTTATTAATGAGGCCGAGTGCGACATCAACCTGATCCGGTCTGTCTTTCAAAATCAGCGCCTTGACTCCCAGATTTCTCGGTGACAAAGGATCTATCTCTAATCCCTTATCCGCGGACGCAAGGGCTTCCTCCGGCCTTCTCAGCATATAGAGGGCGAAAGACTTCCCCGCATAGGCATCGACCATGACGGCATTAACGGCAACAGCCCGATCGAACGCATCGAGGGCGTCTTTCCAGCGCTGAGTGGCGAGGGCTCCATTACCTTTCTCAACATATTCCAGTGCGGACATCCTCTTGACGATATCCTCGTGCTTTTCCTGAAGCTCCTTCGTGGGAGGCTCTTTGGCCCCTGCCGCAGCTTCCTTCTGCCTCTGGGCCTTCAATTCCGAAAGCTCCTTCTGCAAAACCGCCAACTGGTTTTGAATCTCCTTATAATTTTCCGTGCCCTCGCCTTCCTGCATCCGGGATATCTTGTCTTTGAGGTTGGAAGTGTCGATGGTCGCGCGGATCTGGATAGTGACTACCATGTTTTCGCCTGACAGCTTCCAGTCCTCTTTCAGAACCTCCACGGATATGATACCCGACGCCAGCGTGTTTATCTGATCTTTGGACAACTGAAAGTTCCTCACTTCGGTAGAGCTTGCGATATAAGTGCCTGCCTGCTCGAGCGCGAGCCTTTTTGCTTCAATCAAGGCAAGTGCCTTGGCATCCTTCTTGGAGTCGAGGTCGCCCATCACGTATTTGCCCTCGCAGACTACTACGGACGGTCCTGCAAAGGCCGCCTGACCAAACCATGCACAGCTACATAACAGTATGACAAAAATCTGCATCAATCTTTTCATCTTGCTCTCCTTGCGAATGGCTACATATAAACTGTTACGGAAGAATACCCTTGTCGTTGTCGAAGATCGTATTCCTTCGCGAGTGCCTGCTCTAAAACTTGGGATATATTCATATATCAAACCCGGACAAACTACAAGGGGAGTCATTTGTTCGCGCCGAACACCAGCGAGAGACGAGCAATGGGCAATTACCCTTCATGCAGTGGAAAATCTCCTTGAATGTAATTCCAACTTGAGGTACCTTGCACGATACATTTCGTAAAACAGACAATCGGCAGACTGTTCAATTACAGGTTCTGCGAAGTATCAAACTACAATCTTTCATTCATAACCTTCTGGGAGAATTGCCGTGGCGTTACGCATCATGGGTAGTATGGAGGGACGGGAGTTAAGATACAGACTCGCCGTCATAGAATTCCTGATTTTTGCCCTGCCTTTCCTCGTCCTTTTATTTATTATTTATCAAAGTGACATCTCGCTCAATTTTGTGCACGTGATCATAATCGGTGTGATCCTCGTCATTGTATGCGCCGGGTTGATAATCCTCCGCCAGGTTTTTAACAGGTTTTTCGATGTCGCCATGTCGATGAAAAAGGCCGCATCCGGCGATCAGGTTTCCATGGAGATAAGAAACGATGTGGCGGAATTGCGGGATATATCCGTCGCCTTCAACAGATTGATGGAGAAGTTTGAGCATACAACGGAAGAGCTCAGCCAGAAGACGTTTGAACTGGTTTCGATTAAGGAGCTTACAGAAATTGCGAGCAAGATACTGGATATCGATGAGATGCTGGGCCTGCTTCTGGACAAATCCATGGCATTGACGGGGGCTCAAATAGGTTCTGTTTACATGGTTGATGCGGCATCGCAGCAGTTCCGCATCTTAGGAATGAAAGGTCTCGGCAAGGATCTTAGAAATTATCGCATCAATATGGCGGATTCCCCGGCAACGTATGTCCTGACGGAGAAGAAGGCTCTCCTCGTGAAGGACGCCGACAGTGATCCGAGAGTAATCCGGAAAGACTACCCGGAGTGTGGATCGCCTTCATTTTTGAGCATGCCGATTTTTATCAGAGATGAGGTTGCGGCTGTACTGAACCTTGCGTCTAAGGGAGGCAATGGGCTTTTTGATACGAACGACGAGCAGATTCTATCCATCATGATACGAGAAATAGGCTTTGCCCTCGAAAACGCCCAGCTCCACTCTCGGATCAAGCTGCACATGGAAGATCTGAAAAAACACGCAACGACCCTCGAAAAAGAGATCACGGAACGGAACAGGGCGGAACAGGCGCTGAGGGAGTCCGAAGAGCGTTACCGCTCATTCCTGCAGAAGTTCCGCGGCATCGCCTTCCGGCGGACGATTGACTTTGCGCCCATCTTCTTTCACGGCGCCGTTGAGGAGATAACCGGCTATACTGCGGAAGAGTTTGTTGCGGAAAATCCGGCGTGGGACCAGATCATTCACCCGGAAGACTTTCTGAAGATCCACAAGAGCAAGGAGAATATCCGCTCTATTCCCGGCTATTCTACGGAGAGGGAATACCGTATCGTCTGCAAGGACGGGCAATCGCGCTGGGTTCATGAGCTGATCCAGAATGTCCGTGACGATGCCGGCAAGCCTATTTACATCCACGGTTCTCTGTTCGACATCAGCGACCGCAAGCACATGGAAGAAGAGATAATGGCCCTCTCCATGACGGACCAGCTTACGGGACTGCACAACAGGAGGGGCTTCTTAACCCTCGCCGAGCACCAGTTAAAGATAGCGGACAGAACAAAGAAGGGGATGCAGCTCTTTTTTGCCGATCTCGATGGGATGAAATGGATCAATGATAAGATGGGTCATAAAGAGGGGGATAACGCACTGATGGAAGTGGCCACGGTACTCAAAGATGCCTTCAGATCATCGGACATCATCGCGCGCATGGGAGGGGATGAATTCGCCGTACTCGCCATTGACACATCTAAATTGAATCCGGAAATTCTTACCAACCGGTTGCACAACCAGCTTGAAGCGCTCAATAACAGGGAAAACCGGAAATTCAGGATTTCAGTCAGCGTCGGCTGCGCCTACTATGACCCCGAAAAGCCTTCTGCTATCGACGAGCTTATGGCGCATGCGGACAAATTGATGTACGAAGAGAAGAAAAAAAAGAAATCCTGATATGCACAAGGAAGCTCAAAGAGATTTGCGAAGTGGAATGAATTCCCTCAATCCCCGTTGATAAAGCGGGCGCGAAAGAGATAAAATCTATTTTTGCAATAATTTCCCCACGGATAAAAAAATGATGTAACGTTTTATTTTATCTCTCGCTCGCGTCCTGTTTTCTCAGGGCGAAATAAAAACACGCTCCCCCGTCTACCTTGCCTTCAGCCCGCACACGACCTCCATGCCTGTGTACGATGCGCTGGACAGTTGCCAAACCTACGCCGCTCCCTTCGAAAGCATCGGCGCTGTGCAGGCGCTGGAAGACGCCGAACAACTTATCATAATATTCCATGTCGAAGCCGACGCCGTTGTCCCTGACAAAATACACGATCTCATTTTCGTCTGCGTAGCCCCCGGCTTCTATATGGGCATCGTCCCGGTACTTCGTGAATTTGATGGCATTGGAAAGAAGGTTGATACACACCTGTTTGATGAGAGCCCTGTCTCCATGACCCGCGGGAATAGTCTTGACTGTAAGCCGCATATTCCTGTCCGGGTTGATGACCTCCAGTTCTTTCCAGGAGTCTCTCATCAGGGCGTCCATGTCCAGCTCACTCACAGACATATGCTGTCTTCCCAAGCGGGAGAAGGTCAAGAAGTCGTCGATGAGCTGGCTCATCATATGCGTGCTGCTTCTGATTACGTTAAATTTATGAAGCGTATCTTCGTCAAATTTATCGGCCTGCTTGCGCTCGCTGATGTCTTGAAAGACAGTTGCAAACTGTCCCTTGGCCGGGGAAAAAGCAGAGATGGCAAAATACTTTTTCATCGGAGGAAAGTACACTTCAAATACTTCAGGTTTTCCAGAAAGGGCCACCCGTGCATACACCGGGAGGAAAGGCGCGTTAATTGTGCCGTATGCTTCTGTGGCTCTCTTGCCCACGATCATTTCTTTTCTCAGCCCTGTAATAGACTCATACGAAGGGTTAACGTCTGAGATGATGTAATCGACAGCTTCGCCGGATGCGGCATAGATAATTTTGTGAAGGGCCACTCCGTCGACCATCGAAGAGTATAAGCCGGCAAATTTATCCTCACTCTCCCGGAGCGCCTCTTCGGCTCGGTCCCGGAGATGCTCATGGTCGAGGGCGTCAAGGGCATACGAAATGTCGGCGCTCAGCGATTCAAGCAGGCCAACCTGTTCCGTGTCAAAGACGCCGGGTTCAAGGGCGTAAATGGTGAGTGAGGCGGTGGCCCTTCCTCGGCGGCGCAAGGGGAATGCAGCCGACGCGCGGAACCCGTAACGACCGGCCTTTTCGCGCCAGGGCGAAGTGGCAGGATTGGTTGCAAAGTCATCGTTGATCACCGCCCGGTTCTCCCGGATGCTGGTGCCCGTCGGGCCCTGGCCCAGTTCGCCTTTGGTTTCCACTTTGATCTCTTTCACATAGTCGCCGGCCGGTCCGTACCAGGCTACTGGGACAACCTGTTCTCCATTCGCCTGCCCTATCCAGACCAGCGGGAAATCACACTCTTCAGATACAATTCTACAAACCTCATAGTACAACAACTCCACATCCCGAACCCGGATGATTGTCTCATTTACACGGCTGAGCGCGGCATAGAGGCAGGTCAGCTTGGCGATCCGCTCCTCCGTCTGTTTGCGCTCGGTGACGTCTATGCCCATCCCTATGAGATACTGTTTGTCCCGAATAACGGCGCGCGTCCCTGTCAGATAGACGGGGATCTTATGGCCGCTCTTCGCTGCTAAATGTGCCTCCGCGCTTGCTGCGCCCGTGACAAAGGCCTTCTGCAACTCGCGGACAATTAGATCCCTGTCCTCTTCGGTAATGTCGCGGATGATGATCTGGACGGCGCGCCTTCCCTGGTAGTATACCGTACCCCCGACGGTCTCGACCGGAACCACTTGCCCGTCCATACGCACCAACCTCGCTTCCCGGAGCGGCAACCTTTGTCCAGCCTGTCCCTGCTCAAGACGCAACGCAATTCCTGCTCGGTCATCCGGGTGCACCAGGTCAAGGACGGTTTTGCCCTGGAGTTGTTCGATGGAATCCGCGCCATACAACCTCAGCGCCGCGGGGTTGGCGAAGAGAAACATGCCGTCGCGGTGCACGATCACGGCGTCCGGCGATGACTGGACGAGTTCACGGTAGCGCTGCTCGCCCTCCCGCAAGGCCTCTTCCATTTTCTTCCGCCCCTTGTGTTCTCCCGCTTCGGCGAGGGCCCTGTGGACGGCCGGCACAAGACGGTGAAGACGGCTCTTCATGACGTAATCCTTTGCCCCGTGGGTCAGGATCTCTATAGCCCGGTCGTTCACCGATCGCGCCCGTCACAAGGATAAAAGGGACATCGGGGCATTTAATTTTCGCCTCGCTAAGAGCCAGGATGCCGGTGTACTGGGGAAGGTCGTAATCGGAAAGAATGAGGTCGGGACAAAATTCTTCGAGTTCCCTGAGAAAGGCATCTTCAGTCATGACCCTTTTTGAGATAAAGGTGAGTCCAGCCTCTTTGAGCTCAAACTCCATGAGATCCGCGTCGCTCGGCCTGTCTTCGAGGAGCAGTATGCGGAGGGGGTTGTCCATGCTCTCATTCCTTGCAGACAAGAATCTTTTTTATTTACGCACGCGATTTTTTCATAAAAAGCGCCGTCGTGTCCGTACGCTGTTCGTTATCGAACAAACGGTCGCAGGTTCTGAGAATTGCACACGGGGCCGTGACCCATGGAATCATGAAGACCGCGGCAGCTCTCCCGGAGGTTTGTTATCTTGCTTCAATAATCCTTTAACCCGTTTTTCTTACAATTTAGGATGATGAAATTAAATAGGGCATTCTCTTATTTTTGACACAAAAAACCTCAGATGATTCTAAGGAAATCTTTTGTAAAGAAAAGATCAAAGATAATCAAGAGTTGTTAGCCGCAATCCCCAAACCTGTGGAAAAATCTGTTGACAACCATGTTGATAATTTCCGCCGTTGCTTGTCTGGTCTGCATTCCTAACGGATTGCACGAAATATGGGCAACGATAAATGCAATGATATAAATATCTTATAATATAATAGCCGATTTCTGCATCCCTTGGCGGCTATCGCACAAATTATGCCGTCAGGGAGAATAATTTTTTGACGGGACCAATAAAAAAAGTCGCGTTCTATTATCGCGATCATGCTTATTTATTTCCGATGGAGATACCGCATGGGTGTGCTGAGTGCAGAAGTTTCATGTTTGTCCTTCAGTGTTGGCGGCGCCTATATAACTTGAAAGAATGAGAGTTCTATCCTGCGTACTTCACGAGAGCTCTGAATGCAGATAGGCAAATCTTTTCATCCGACGCAGGGTCGAATTCCAGCAGCGAGGTTTCAATGTATCGGGTATCGATGTCCTGATTTTTCAGCAGAATGATTCGCACATCTTCTATATCTCTGGGACGGCCGGCAAAAATTTTGTGCATGATCACGTCTTGCGCTCGCGAAGGAGCCGGCCTGTCCGCCGCCGATCATGCAAGGCAGGTTGCTTTCGCTCAGTGTTGCGCCTAATCGGGCAAGGATCTTGTCAAAAATTAATTAAGTATCCGCGCAATCCGGACATCAACGCCGATCACTTCCCATGGGTCTGAGGGAAGCAGAACGCCCAGGACAATCCCTTCCTTCCACATCGCGGTTAAAATCTCAAAAGACTGTTCTGCGGGTCTCTTCGCTTCTGATGAGGTCATCTTCGAATCTTCTCAATATGGATGCGTTCTTTATCATGTTTTAACTTATGCCACCGTTCTCCAGGCATTGCCGCAGTAAAGCCTGTCCGCACCCCACGCTTCGTATTTTCAAATGCTATTTATTCTTCTTGTCCCGTTTTTCTTGCCTCCTTTCCTTGGCTGATTTGGTTGGCTTCTTTTTAGTGCTTTTCTGCGCGTCTCTTGATTTTGCCATTAAAATCCTCCGTCATAAGGTGTTTGATAAGACTCAATATCTTCTGATAGAAGGAGATACCACAGTGCCTGTACCGGGTCAATCAGAGATAAATCCATTGGAACGCATAAGGATTGATTTAGGTAGGAAGCCTTCAGGGGCATTACTAATTTGAAGAATGAGAGCTGGGGACGGCATGGCCGCAGGCAGAAATTTTTTTTTGACGGAACAAATGAAAAAAGAGCCGCCTTCAATTATAGAGATCATGCCTATTTATTTCCGATGAAGATACTGTATGGGTGTGCTGAGTCAAAAAATAATGATTGCGCGAAGAGGCCGATTATTTGTTACACTTACAAGTATTCATCGGTCAGTTTCGAATTGAAGTGAGTAGTACTGACTGTATCCGACATTTTTGGGGTGGGAAAAGCATTTGAGGGAGTCGCCTCAGTCCCACAATGGTATCAATGCCATTTGGAAGAAGGCTGCCAATCAATTCCGTGCCTTCTTAAAAGGTTTTGAGACGCTTTACTACCTAATCTGGATCCGCCTCCCGACCAATCCTCCATCGTGACAAGGATTCTACGATCCCATCAACCTATTATGGCTTGGGAGGCAGGGGGACGGGCATGTTTGCATTTGTCAGGCAAGCGGACGCTGATCAGAAATCAGCAAGATGCCTCGCCTGCCACCAGGACTCGAGGGCCATATCCTTCTGGAATATGAGTAGACACAAGGTAAACGGCATCTCCTGCGATAAGTGTCACACCGTCCATTCAGGAACATCAAAAAACCTCAGGGCTAAAGAACCCGCCCTCTGTATTACCTGCCATCTGAGTATTAGGGCGCAGCTAAGCAAGCAGTCACACCACCCGTTGAAAGAGGGCCTCATGAAATGCACCCAGTGCCATGCTCAGCACGGCGAGTTCGGGTCGAAGATGATCAAGGCGGATTCTGTAAACGAACTCTGCTTTAAATGCCACGCAGAAAAGCGCGGGCCCTTCATGTGGGAACATCCCCCTGTGGAGGAAAATTGTCTGACCTGCCATGTGCCGCATGGCAGCAACCATACGAAGCCCCTTACCTCTCGGCCGCCGCTTCTCTGTCAGAAATGCCATGACGCCCCACAGCATCCCGGCAACATTTACACAAACTTCGAAACCTTTCGGGGAACAGCAGCATCAAGCAAGAACCGTATGTTTGCCCGCGCCTGTCTGAACTGTCATTCGAATATACACGGGAGTATGGGGCCGTCAACGAGGGGCAAACACTTTGTCAGATAATAAAGAGTGCATATGAAAAGATGGATAATCTCAACAATGCTGATATTCAGCATGGCCTCATTTTCCGCGGCCCTCGCCGAGGACGATAAATTATCGGGTGAGGTCTCCGCTACCGGCACGCTCACGAGCGTCGGCGGCAGTAAGGCTAAGTTCAATGAATACCGGGATGTCAGGGACGGCGTCTATGGCGACGTCAAGCTCAAGTATGAAGATGAAAAATATCACATGGATTTAAGCGCCCAGGACATGGGCTACGATACACAACGCTACAGCATTAGAGGCGGTGTATGGGGGGACTTCAAGGTCGACCTCAATTATGATGAGCTTCCCCACAACATCACCTATGACGCGAAAACTTTCTATTCGGGAGCCGGCTCTTCGAACCTTACCTATCCGACGCAACCACCCAGCACCAATACCAATAGCTGGAGTACCTTCGACTATTCGACGAAAAGAAAAAATTTAAGCGGCGGGTTCCAGCTCGACAAACTTAAGCCCTTCTTCTTCGATGTCTCTGCATCAAGCGAACAGAAGACGGGAACCTATCCCATAGGCGCCGCGGGAACGACCCCGGGAGGAATCGACATAGAACTGCCGGCGCCGGTCGATTACAGGACGGACACCGTGAACATGGCGGCCGGCTACATCCGGAATCCACTGCGCGTTTCACTTGGCCACATGTACAGCAGCTTCAGCAACAATAATCTTAACCTGAATTTCCGGAATCCCGCAACCGCCAATACGTCGTCGGCAACGGATACCTTCACGCTACCGCCTGATAACTACGACTACAAAGTCAACCTGATTGGTTCACTCAGGCTTCCCATGAACAGCAAGCTGGACATGAAGGTTGCCATGGGGAGCTCCAAATCGGATGCGAATCTGCTCACTTCATACGTCGCCGATGTTCCCGGCGGGCTGACGAACATCGCGCTTAACAAGTCAACGTTTAACGGCCAGGTTGACACGCGCAATCTTGCCATGTCGCTGACTTCCAAGCCCCTTGCTTTCCTCGATGGGAGGCTTTTCATCAAGTATGATGAGAGGGAAAACAAGTCGGATCAGATTGCCATAACGGACGCGACGCAGTCGCCTGCAACTTTTACAAACACCCTCTTTGATTACAGGAAAGTGAAATACGGCGCGGAGCTTGGATTCCGGCTGCCGGCGAAGTTCTATCTCAATACGAATTACAGCTACGGGACAATAAGCAGGCTGCGGGACGACATACCGGAGAACAGGGACAACACGTACGGCGCTGAGTTAAAATGGACGGGGCTTGATTTCATGGCGGCGCGCGTCGGCTATGAAAGGCTTGACAGGAAGGCGGACTTCGAAGCGCCCGCTGTTCCGAGTATCGAAACCTACATCAGGCGTTTCGAGGCAGCGGCAAAATATCAGGACACTTACAAGGCCAGTCTGGATTTCTTCCCTATAGAAAATCTGAATTTCAGCCTGAGCTACAGATATAAGGAAACTAATTATCCCGACACGATCCTGGGTTTGACCGGAGAAAAGCACGATGAATTCGCTATTGACGCGGACTACCTGATAGGGGAATGGGTCAGGCTCTTCGCCTTCTTCGATTACGAGCGCATCCGGCAAGAGCAGTTCCAGAGGCAGACGACGACCGCATTTGATCCCTCGCTTCCGCCTTCGACCACCAACTTCAACTGGACCGCAAATCAAAAAGACGAAACATACAGTTATACGGTCGGCACCGACATCTTCATCATCAAGGACAAACTCACACTCCGGCTGCAGCACAGTTACCTCGAATCCAATGGCTCTGTGGATTATACCTATCTCCTGGGCGGCAATCCGCTTCCGTTGGGAAGAACCCAGGACAACATCGACCTCTCCAACCTCGATGATTACAAACTTCGCTATTATCTCGTTAAGCTGACCTATAATATCAACAAGGCTTCGTCTGTTGCGGTAGGTTATGCCTACGAAAAATATATTTACAGTGACGCCCAGTATGACGGCTATCAATATGTCCCGGCGACAACGGGGACAAACGGGGCGTATCTGACGGGAGCTTACAACGATCCGTCTTACGAATCTCATATTGTATTTCTGACTGTCTCCTACCGGTTCTGAAAGGCAGTTTAATAAATGAAAGGTGGTAAAACAGAATGGAATTCCTCTACCAGTTCTTACATAGCCATGGATATGATCTCCCTCTGCATCCCCCGGTCACGCATATGCCGACAGGGCTTATCGTCGGCGCATTCATATTTCTCCTCGCAGCTCCGATACTTAAGCGCGACGCCTTTCTGAAAGCGGCACATTACTGCATTGTCCTGGCGCTGATATTTTTCTTCCCTGCGGTATTTCTTGGTTTCACGGACTGGTGGCATTTCTATGCCGGGGTATCGATATTTCCGATTAAGATGAAGATCATACTGACCGGTGCGCTGCTGATCTTTCTTGCCGCGGCCGTCATTGTGGAAATAAAGAAAATAGGAGGTCCTATGATTAAATTTGTAATTTATTGAGCCACATAAAACAC
>PLMX01000045.1:24680-28138 GCA_003142635.1 Syntrophaceae bacterium
CCTGCTGGGGGAGGATCACTTATTGTGCTTGGTTGCAGTCGTTGGAATAGGGCATTACGGTGGGCAACTGGTCTTCTGCCAAAACAGCAGCGCTGCTTCTTCCGGCGATACGGGGCAAGGAGAAAAACTCTATGCCGCAAATTGCGGGGGCTGCCATCCTAAAGGGGGGAACGTCATTAATCCTGCGCTTCCCGTCGTCGGCGCTCCGGAGCTCAAGAATCAGAACACCTTCGTACAATTCAACAGGAACCCGCTGAGGCCGGATGGATCGAAGGGCGTTATGCCTGCTTTTCCGAAAGAAAAAATTTCCGATCAGGAGATGAAACAGATTTACGACTACATCACGAAAGGTTTGAAGTAGGGAACTACAGCAAGCCGAGACTGAAATCCGTAGTCACCATGCGGAAGACGGTAATTGCGACAAAGAAAAGATATGAGATGAGAGAGCCGAGGGTGAGTCTTTTCTGGATTACGGGCAGGTAGAGGAGAGACTCCCGATCTTTCGGAATGGCATCAGCGCGCCGACGCCAAGCCCGGAGACGACGCCCGTACTTCTTCCTTCTAAATTTCTTATTTCTTACTTTCAAAATATCGGATGGGGGAAAATTGTCTTGATATTGGCGAGGAATTCGGACTCATGTCGCGACATTAATCCATTAAATGCGAGACGGAAGATGATTTTGCAATATTGATTGACTATTGAATTCGATAGCGAGTGCAATCCCACTGCTTGCTGCGGAGAGCTTCAATTGCCTCTTGTATTTTTGAAGAAAACTGTGTAAAAAAGAATGTACGCACATGTAATGCATCTTAAACGAAGGAGGATCACGATGAAAGTAGTAGCGTTGAACGGAAGCGCCCGCAAAGACGGCAATACGGCAATTCTAATCAACTTGGTTTTCGATGAGTTGAAAAAAGAAGGAATTGAGACGGAATTGATACAGCTGGCGGGAAATCCCATTGCTGGATGTATTGCGTGCTATAAGTGTTTCAAGAACATGAACCGCCGGTGTTCTGTTGAAAAGGATATGCTCAATGATATTATCGAGAAGATGCTGCAGGCAGACGGTATATTACTTGGGTCGCCGACATATTTTTCCGATGTCTCGTCCGGCATGAGGGCGTTTATCGAAAGGTGCGGTTTTGTTGCACGTGCAAATGATTACATGTTCAAGTACAAGGTCGGGGCAGGCGTCGTTGCCGTCCGCAGAGCTGGCGCAATCCCTGCATTTAACTCCATGATGCTGTTTCTCCATTATATGCAGATGATGATACCCGGTTCGAGCTATTGGAATATAGCCATAGGAAGGGACCCCGGCGAAGTTTTGAAGGATGACGAAGGCATTCAGACCATGAAGACTCTTGGGCAGAATATGGCTTGGCTCCTCAAAAAAGTTCGGGCATGAGTTGCCACTGTGCCAGCTACTGAACCCACTTGACGTATTCGCTTATATCCGCCCTTTTTCTTGCAAAGTTATTGAGAGGAAAGTCAAGATCGGGATATCCCATGGCTATCCCGATGGCGATCTTCCGGTGTTCCGGAATGGATAGAATTCTGCGCAGGAGACCCGGGTTGCGGACAGCCATGGCCATGATGCAGGTTCCAATGCCCCTGTCATGAGCGAGAAGGCATATGGTCTGGACAATGAGGCCGATGTCGAACATGGCATACTCGACGAGGATATCGCCGGGAATGCAGGCGACAACGATGCATGGCGCACCGAAGAGCAGGGTCATGTCTTCATACAGCCTTTTGCGGGCGTCCTTGTCATCACGTTTGACATTCATTGTTGTCAGCATGATCTTTCCCAATTCCCCGTACCTTTCTTTCAAGCGCTCGGGCCAGACCTCGTGCATGGGGACATCGGGGGGGAATGTTTGGCCATCGACGAATGACCGGTGATTCGCCTCTCTGAATTCATCAAGCCTTTTTCCGGTCAGGACATAAAACTCCCACAGCTGCGTGTTGCCCCAGGACGGCGCCCAGCGCGCCTTTGCCAGGATATCACGAATTGTCTCCCGGGGAATCTCTTTTGCCTTGAATTTTCTTATGCTCCGCCTTCCTTCGATTGCAGCCCGTAATTCCATCTTATAGCCTTTCTGATATCCATTGATTGATGCCATTCTCCATCCGGCATACGGTAATTATCGATTATAATATAGCATGGGTCCCCGGAAAAGGAGGTAAAGCCGGGGACCCTTAACCCGATAGAATGAAAGGGAGAGGATGACAACTCACGCGTTCGGGTTTTTTCCATAATGTCCGATTTTGCCTGATATACGCTCTCACTAAATCCCTTCGCGCATAAGGCAGGGCAATCTCTCAGTCAAGATATGATCAGTATTTAATTACTCCTCCAAGCTTCAAATGGGGTAGGAAAAATCCCGCCGTGATGAGGCCGCCAATAATGACGCCCCAGATGATATACTTTAGCGTCCTGTGCGAATCGAATTTTGTTTCCAGCCTCATGGCCGAAAAAATAAAGCCGAGGACTAAGAAACAGACTATGACAATGACGCCATGCATCGTCCAATGATGCCCCATTGCCGCCTTCATAGCGCCCATGACAGCGTCGTTTTTTTCCTTGATGACCAGGATCATGGCGTTCAACACGCATGTTACGGCCAGAGACATGCCGAACCCGGCGCAGCATATTTATCCATTCGTGAATTCTCCATAGCCCTTACCTCCCCATTAGCCCCATTGTCACGCCCTTGCCGATGATGCCGCCTGCGCCTTCCATGAAAAATCCCAGCACGACTATGAGCGCACAAATCCCGAGAACGAGACATCGCTTCTCCTTTTCCATGAGAGGGGCATTCCTATAAACGGCAATCGGCAGGTATATGCCAAGGAGCAGCATCACGAAAAAGAGATGTTCCTTTACTTCCATGAAATAATTGTGGGCCCATGGCCACTGTCCCGCCTTTATTATATCCCTGTCATGGCCGTAATAAACCACGTACCAGTAGCCTCCGATGATATAGGCGAGGACTATCAGCACAGCTACTGCCAGGCTTAATTTCTTTATTCTCTCGATATTTCCCTCGTTGACATTCAAGACGTCCACGAACAGAGCGACGGCAAACATTATGCCGATGACGCCCAATGCCACATGTGTCATCATTACTCCCTGGACAAACATAGTATCCCTCCTTCTCTCGGACTGCATATTGACTGTTTTTCAAAATTGAATATCTATCATCGTCATGCCGCGTTATTTGCCTTTGTCATTTGCTTCGGGCCCAAACGTCAGTTGGTAAGCTATGTAAAAGGAGTAGTAGTTAGGGCCGTAGACGTCCTGGCCTGCGGAAAGCAGCAGGTGGTGATTGTCAGTAAAGTTTATGATGGCGCCCACCGTGTAGCCTTTGCTTTCATCGATGTCGGCCTTGCTTGACGTCTTGTAGTAGAGTTCAGCACCCAAAGTCAGCTTCTTATTGATCTCCCGCTGCAACAG
>PLMX01000094.1:0-1653 GCA_003142635.1 Syntrophaceae bacterium
AATGGATCCACCGTATTGGTGACGCCTGTTTCCATCTGCAGGATTTGCTGCGTGCGCAGCGCCGTCAATGACGAAAGTTCCGTGGGCGTGCAGAGCGCCTCGTCGTAAGCATCAACGTGCACGGACTGGGCTCCACCCAGTACGGCGGAAAGGGCGTGGTAAGCCGCTCTGGCAATGTTGTTCAGAGGCTGCTGGGCAGTGAGAGCGACACCGGCTGTTTGCACGTGAAACCGGAACATCAGGGAGCGGGGATCAGTTGCGCCGAACCGCGCCTTCATGATCCGGTGATAGACTCTTCGCGCAGCACGGTACTTTGCGATTTCCTCAAAGAGATCATTGTGCGCGGAGAGAAAATAGCTGAGCCTGGGAGCGAAGCTGTCAATATCGAGACCCCGCCGGATGAGTTCCTCGCAACAGGCAATCGCACAGGAAATGACGAAGGCGACTTCCTGGGGCGCCGTGCATCCGGCTTCCCGGTAATTGTAGCCTGCAAAGCTGATGGGATTCCACCGCGGCACACGTTGTGTGCAGAATTCAATGGCGTCACAGCTCACCTTAAAGGAAGCCTTCGGCGGCAGAACGCTCGGGGCGGTGGTAATGGCTGTCTCCATCAGGAAGTCGTTCTGGCTCGTCCCCATTAATACGTTCAGGAACAATCCTTTTTGTTGTGCGTTGGCAAAATACATCGACTGGATGGAGATATTACAGATGGGTTGACATGTGACCAGTGATACGCTGACCTTGTCGATCGCAATCCCGTCAAATAAGACGCGCATGTCCTCGATTGTGTCGATGGCAACGCCGCCGCGGCCTACGTCGGCGTATACCTCCGGGTCATCGCTGTCGTAGCCGCGCAGAGTCGGGTAATCAAAGACGCCGTTGATCCCCGTTGCCCCCTGTTGAAGAAGAAATTTATAGCGGTTATTCGTCTCTTCAGGCGGACCAAAACCCGCGAGTTGTCGATGCGTCCACACCCTTCCCCTGTACATGGTCGGGTGAACGCCGCGGATATACGGTTCGCAACCGGGGAATCCCAGATCTTTGAGATAGTCAATATGTGCTGTATCGAGAGGTGTGTAAAGGGGCTCTATGGCAATTCCGGAGAGGGTCTGAAAATGGGGCTTGCGCTCTTTCTGAGAGCCGTAGATATCAGTATGCCACTTCTTGAAATCTTTTTTAAGCTTTGCCGCAGCCTTCTGGTCATCAGTTTTCTGTTTCATTCCGGAGTTCCCCTTTATAGTTTCAGACATCTTTTTTTGATTCTAATATTTGTCCAATCTCATTTTGTTGCACTTCCTCTGAAGTCTTTCCAAATCGCACGCTTGAAACAGACTCTATATTCGGCCATCTTTTTTGAGCCTCTTGACCATCTCCTCGTAGCTCATTAGAGGTTCGCGAGTCCTTTCTTCAAACGCTTTGAGATCCTCTGCATCCTCAGTAAGGGCTTCTTTAACGGCGTCGTTTACAAACTCAGATACAGATCGAGAGGTTTCAATAGATTTAAGCTGCAGAGCTTTGTGCAGGTTGGTGTCAAAATATATGGTGACTCGTTTCGTTGATGTCGCGATAATTTCACCTCTGGATTGATGGTTTGGCGTCATGGCAGAGTTCCGATCGTAACTTTAGAAGCACCTTTATTGAGCCACATAAAAC
>PLMX01000094.1:1671-8029 GCA_003142635.1 Syntrophaceae bacterium
CTCCTGCTGGGGGAGGATCACTTGCTTTCAATGCGGTGGATGCCGGTCCAATCATCGGGCGGCTGATTTTCAAGATACAGCTTGCAGCGCTCAAGCATCATAATGGCGGGTTGATCTTCAGGACTTAATTCCAGCACCTTCTTATAATTCTCCATTGCTTCATTCCAGCGCCTTCCTAAATACAGTTCCAGTGCGGCTGCGCAAAGTTCCGCAACCCGGACTTTTTGTCCATCCGTATTATTTTTCTCCCCCAACAATTCGTATATCTTGATGCCTTTCGTGCTGCCCATGACTGATACGAGGTCGAGGGGACGAACAATAAATTCTTCTTTCACCAGTTCACAGGTATTCTGCCCGATGATAATCGCAGTGCCGTAATGCTTGTTGAGGCCTTCAAGACGGCTCGCTATATTAACGGTGTCGCCTATAACCGTATAGTTCATCCGGGATTCGCTGCCTATGTTGCCTACGATCACCTCTCCCGTGTATATGCCGATGCGCTGGAAGAAGAGAGGATTCCCCTCCTGTGCCCACTTTTCCCTCAATTTTCCCAATCTCTCCTGGCAGAGTAGCGCCGCGCGGCACGCCGACGGTGCGTGGTTCGGGTTGGGTGTGGGAGCCCCCCAGAAGGCCATGATGCTGTCGCCGATAAACTTATCGACTGTGCCCGGCGGGTTTTTCCTGATCTCGTTGCTCATCGCCTCCAGATATTCGGCCATCTGCTCTACGAGTGATTCCGGTGAAAGAACTTCCGAGATGGACGTAAAACCTTTGATATCGGAAAAGAAGATTGTGAGAGTTTCCCTGCGGCCGCCGAGTTCTGCTTCCTGGCCGGAAGCCAGGACCTCACGCACGAGATCTGCCGGCACGTACTTCTTAAAAGAGCGCAGGCTTGTCTTCATATTCTGGGTGGCCACCATTAGCTGATCCACTTCCTTGAACATCGAGTGCCCGAGGGCCTGGGCTTCCAGTTCGAATTGGCCGATAGCCTCCGTCTCACGCGCGATTTCTCTTAGAGGCTTTGAGATGCGCATGGAAATCCACACACTCGCAATCAGGATCACGAAAAAGCTCGCCAGCCCTATGCCGAGCGTCTGCCTGTTGTTGCGTTTGACCGGCCCGATAATCTCGTCGCGGGGAATGACCAGGGCGATGGTCCATCCCGGAAGTTCCTTGCCCGTCATCAGATGGTAACTTCCAAAATAGTCGGTGCCTTCGGAGCTGAAATCGAAAGTCCGCAGAGTGGCGCCGGGATGCTTGAGACTATTCTGAGAGAACTGTTCCATGAAACGGACGGCCCTGTCATTGCTGAGACTTCTTATTGGAACGAAATCGTATTGAGTGCGTCCCCGGCTGTCCGTTACCGCATGCGTCAGGATTTGCGGCTTCGGGAAGGCGATCACACGCGGCTCCCCGTCGGCAGGTTTTTCAATGATGAAAGCGAACCCCCCTTTGCCGACCTTGTTCTTGGCAAGAAAATCCGATATGGCAGTGATGTTGAAATCGATTGTCGTGACCCCGAGCAGTTTCCCATCTTTGTCATAGAAGGGTGCGGCATAGGTGATGCCCGGAAACGCTTCCGCGCCCAGGCGGATTGTGCGGGCGTCCGTCCATATGGGGCGGCCCGCTTCTTTGGCCTTAATATACCAGGATGGCCGGCCCGCTGTTGACGTCATCTCGATCTTCTTGCGGGCGTAAAATTTTCGCTTCGGATAATCCTCGGGCCAGAAATCAAATAATTCGGCGGTGTGATTTTTTCTATCGACATGAGCCTCACGGATCGTGAACTTTCCATCCTGCATACGCTCGATGGAGAGCAGCACGTCGGATTCAAGGTCTACGGAAAGAAAGGTAAATAACGGCTGTGCCTCCATCACCCTCTGCCAATAATGGGCGAGCGTTGTAAGACTTTCCTTATCCAGTTTGATTGTACCCAGGAGAGAGCGGTTCATTACGTTCTGATCGTGGGCTTTGTAAAGGAGATTCCCCACCCATTGACTGATGCGCAGGGACTCCTGATCGAGAACCTGCGCGGAAAGATCCCTGGTATCCCTCGTAAGGTTCACGTAGGAAAGAATGCCGGTGACGGCTACGGTGCCGAGAAGCAGCACCGAGAGGATTGTCGATATTGCCAGGCGGAAAGAGATATGAATTTTTGCAAGCTTTTCTGAAAGCATAGTTTTCATAATAGTTAAATCGTACAGCCGGCCGGTGCCGCAATCAAATCAGATTTGCCTATCCCGGACCCACGTTCTATCTATCAAACGGACTTAGTCTTTTGCGGGCTCTCCTTTTCCTGAAATAGCTGGCACTCCATTCCGGAGTACACGTACATCACCTTCGAAGGCATCAGCCGCGATTTGAAGCCCGCCTTTCGACACCCATAGGGAAATTGCGTCTCATAGGTGATATAGAAATGGCAACAGGAAAAACAGTTTATTTCCGTCCCTTGATTCTGCTCTCCCGCTCCGGAAGGAAGTTCCTTGCTCATGTCTGTCGCGATCCCATTTTTGGAATAGTATTATAATTTTATACGTGAATTCACAAATTGACAATCATTTATATCGGTGTATAGGAAAGGCAGGATTAGATGCGTATAGACTTTACACGGTACCGATATTTAAACCACTTGTAAAACTGACAAAATTAGTTATATTTATATACAGAAAGCTGGGTCAAAGGAGGTAGTCATGCAATATTCGGATGTAGTAATGGACCATTTCAAGAAGCCCCGGAATGTCGGCAAGATTGAAAATCCCGATGGCACGGGTGAAGTAGGGAACCCGATATGCGGCGATATGATGACGATTACTCTTAAAGTCAAGGATGACCGCGTTGATGACATAAAATTCAACACGTTCGGCTGTGGTGCGGCTATTGCCGTCTCAAGCATGGTGACTGAAATGGCAAAGGGAAAGACTTTGGAAGAAGCCCTGGCGATTACCAAAGAGTCTGTCGCAAAAAGCCTTGGCGGCCTTCCGAAGAACAAACTCCACTGTTCAAACCTCGGGGCGGACGCTTTGCATAAAGCCATTATGGATTACTATGAGCACAAAGAGGGCAAAGTGAGGGAGACAAAAGAAGGCGAAAAAGTGGAGCACATCGGTGAAAGGGAAGGAAAATGCTACTGCCCTTACTGCGACGCCGGATTACCGGAGCCCACTCCGATCTGCACACATTGTGGAAAGCCCACGTTACAGCATTCTGATTTCCCTATCGTGAAAGGAGCAAAGGAAGAATGAAGGTAATCTATTTGGACCATATTTCCGGTAATCCGCTCCATCCTCAGGTTAAAGAGGCTATCATCGATTATATACACAAGGACGGTTTCGGTAACCCCGTGAGCCAGCACAGCATCGGAGATGCGGCCATGGAGACCCTGGAAGACGCGCGCGCCAAGGTCGCCCAACTCATCAATGCAGATCCGCAGGAGATCGTATTCACTTCCTGCGGAACAGAAGCAAATAACCACGCCATAAAAGGTGTGGCCTTTGCAAAGGCCAAAAAGGGGAAGCACATCATTACGTCGAATATTGAACATCAGTCAGTTGCAAGACCTCTCCGTATGCTCTCCCAAATGGGTTACAACGTGACTTCAGTCTCCGTAGACAAGTATGGCATGGTCAACCCCGCAGATGTGGCGGAGGCGATCAGGGAAGACACGATCCTTATCTCAATCATGCACGCCAATAATGAGATCGGTACGATTGAGCCTATCGCCGAAATAGGGAGGATCGCGAAGGCAAAGAAAGTGCCCCTTCACACGGATGCAGTTGTGTCCTGCGGCAACATACCCATAGATGTTGACGAGATGGGTGTTGACCTGATGAGCATCGCCGCAAACCAGTTCTACGGACCCGCGGGTATCGGAGCCCTCTATATAAGAGAGAAAACAAGGATACTGCCACTTATCGATGGCGGGATACAGGAGAGTAACCGCAGGGCGGGGACCCCTAATATGCTTGGTGTCGTCGGGATGGGCAAAGCGGCGGAACTTGCCCGCGTTGAAATGCCCCAGCGGACCGAGCACCTGTTGAAATTGAAGAAGGCAGTCATGGACCGTTTGGCTACCATTGATAAGATAGTTATCAACGGACACCCTGAAAAGAGTATGCCGGGTCTCGTGTCTTTCTCCGTGGAGTACATTGAAGGTGAGGCTATGATGATGATGCTTGACGAGGAAGGAATATGCATCTCCACCCGGTCCGCATGTGCCTCAGGCTCTCTCAGGACATCCCATGTCTTAATCGCAACCGGTCTCGATCACGCTACGGCGCAGGGGACACTTGTATTTTCCTATGGAATTGACATTTCGGTTGAAGATATCGACAAGGCATTCGCGTCCCTCAGGAAAAGCGTGGACTTCCTGAGAAATATGTCTCCGCTCTACAAGAAGGGATGATTATTCTCCGATTGATCCGCCAGGCAAATATTCTTCGTAGATCACGTCCGATGAAATGATCGTTTGCGGCAGTTATATTTATTACCGTCAAATTAAGAGGCGGCTTTCTTTTGCGCAAAAATGTAATGGACCAAATGGATATGCGGGCCTTCGGAACCATGGTTTTCCGGGTCTTCCATCAAGCCGGTTTCAATAACTTCAAATTCCTTGAAGTGCTCTTTTAAATCGGATTCGGTGAAATAATGTACAGGCCGGCCGGGTTTACTTTCATAAGTATTGACTTCGACACAATTGCCCTTTCCGAAACTCGATTCTTGCTCAGAAAAAGCGGTGAAAAAAACGACCCCGTTCTCTTTAATCTGATTAAGGCATTTTTGAACAAAAATCCGTCGCTCGCGTTCTCTAAACAGATGCAGTACATTAAAACAATAGATGGCGTCATAAGAAAGCTCAGCAAACGGCATTTCCAATACTGAACCTTGATAATAGATAATTTTTTGATTGCTTTGCCTTGCAGTTCTTAATGCTGTTTCAGATATTTCGATTCCGCTGACCTCAAAACCTTCAGCTTCAAGGTATCCGGCATTACGGCCATAACCGGCGCCTGGAACAAGGATGTTTCGGACTTGATGATTTTTGAATAAATCCTTGGCGTGGAGAGCGGTTTTGCTTGGCGCATCACCCCAGATTTTGCCTTCGGCAGTGAATCGTTCTTCCCAGTAATCTTTCATTAAATATCTACGTTTTCCTTTATCCTGTCTTTGACGTTACCATCCATCTACTAATGTGAGAATCCGCGAGGGCTCGTCACGGCAGAGTGCCGATGAGAAAGGGCCGGTGAAGTTCGCAGGGGATACCCAGTAGCAGCCAGGTATTGCGGGCATCTAATTCCTCGTTGATGCGCGCTTTGACCGGTTTAACGGTTCCGTCGTCACAGCATACTTCGATCACATAGGGCAGTTCTTCAATTGCATCAGGCAGGGCGCCGCCTATTTCCTCGTGATAAAAAGCACAGGCTTCTTCTATACTATCTGCGGCAATGACCATCTTGTGAATTCTGTATGCCTGCATGTCTGTTCCTTTGTCCTTCAAGAAAAATTAGTGGCTGTCCTTCAGCTTTCAGCTTTATGATTCCGGGGCTGATCGGCTTTCCGAGCGCGACGGTCGTCGCTTATATAATAGGGCGTTCTTTCCAGGGGTAGAGGCTTTTTTTAACACCTTCAATCCATGAGGACACACCGCGGAGCAAATCCCGCAGGAGTGCCCCTTATGGTACTGGAAGTAGTGTTCCATTTTCCAGCTATCGCAGGCGCGGGCATCCAGCATATCCTCGCGCGGCAATCCAGGATACCACGCATTTCCCGTGAGTGCGCCAGCAGGGCACGCATCGACGCAGCGGGTGCAGCGGCCGCAGGAGTCGCGCTTCACCGGCTGCCCGCAGGGAATGGTCATATCCGTAAAAACGGTCCCCAGGCGAATCCATGGGCCAAACTCACGGGTAACAAGCTGGCAGTGGCGGCCAATCCAGCCCAATCCTGCACGAGTGGCCGCGGTCTTGTGAGGGAAGTCTCCCTTGATATTTTCCATATCGGTACGTTCTGAAGCAGCCAAAGGCTGTGCTCTAAAACCCCGGGCTTTAATCTCGGCCGTCAGCTTTTTCGCAAGCGCATTGATGTGGTCGTTTAATCTGGCATACTCATCAGCATAAGCCTGATTTGGGCCGTGTTGGATAGACGCCATTATCATGGGGTTCATGGGAATGGCAAATGAAATGGCGAACGGATACCCCTGCCCTGTTGCGTCAGCGGGTGTGGAGAACTCACGAAGGTCAGTCACTCCCCAGAGAGGAATTTTCTGAGCTTTCATCCAGGAGGTCAGCCAGCGTGGGAAAGAGTGAGAGGAAATTGGCAAAGGCAGAAGGGCTCCTTGTCCCTTTTTTATTGAGCCACATAAAAC
>PLMX01000220.1 GCA_003142635.1 Syntrophaceae bacterium
GCCATGGAGATCATCGATGAACTTGAGCCGACCAGAAGAGGCACTTACGGAGGAGCTGTCGGTTACTTCAGTTATACAGGCAATATGGATCTCTGCATAACCATCAGAACCATGCTGGTCAAAGACGGAAAGATCTTTATACAGGTGGGCGCCGGCATCGTGGCCGATTCCGATCCGGAAAAGGAATATCAGGAAACGGTGAATAAGGGCGAAGGAATAATGCAGGCTATACGCCTCGCCGCAACAGGTTTCGAACTGAAAAAAAATATCTGAGGGAGCAGGCCATGATTCTGATGATCGACAATTATGATTCTTTTACGTACAACCTCGTTCAATATCTTGGCCAACTCGACCAGACGGTTACAGTCTATCGCAATGACGAGATAACTGTGGATGAGATAAGACACCTTGCGCCCGAGGCCATCTTTCTCTCCCCCGGCCCCTGTACGCCGAAGGAGGCAGGGATAACTGTCGATGTCGTCAGGCAATTTCATAAATCAATACCCATCATGGGGGTATGTCTCGGGCACCAGGCCATCGGCTATGCCTTCGGAGGCACTGTGGTCCGGGCTGGCAGGCTCATGCACGGACAGACCTCGCCGATCATAAACGATGGGAAGACTATTTTCAAAGGCCTCCCCAGTCCCTTCATCGCCGGTCGCTATCATTCCCTGCTGATTGAGGAGGCTTCGCTGCCTGCATGTCTCATGATCAGTGCGAGCACACAGGAGGGAGAAATAATGGGTGTGAGGCATCAGCAGTACCCTGTGGAAGGGATACAGTTCCACCCGGAATCTATCCTGACGCCGCAGGGAAAACGCATTTTAAGGAATTTTCTGGAGCTAATTATAAAAAAGGAGAAACTGCAATGATTAAGGAAGCAATTGCCAAGGTGGTAAACCGCGAAGACCTCAATGAGACCCAAATGATGGAGGTTATGGATGAAGTTATGGAGGGCAAGGCGACGCCTGCGCAGATCGCCGCTTTTATGACGGCCCTCAGGATGAAGGGTGAAACCGTCGACGAGGTGACAGGCGCCGCCCGGATCATGCGCAGAAAAGCCACGAGGATAGACGCCCGGTCGTCGGTTATTGTGGATACCTGCGGGACGGGCGGCGACGGCATGCAGACCTTCAATATCTCCACTACCGCCGCCTTTGTCGTCGCAGCGGCCGGCCTGACGGTCGCCAAGCACGGGAATCGCGCTGTCTCAAGCGGCTGCGGCAGCGCGGATGTCCTCGAAGCATTAGGCGTCAAGATCGACGCACAACCGGAGATTGTTGAAGAGTGCATTCATGAGATCGGCATCGGTTTTCTCTTCGCCCCTAAACTTCACGGCTCAATGAAATATGCCATCGGCCCGCGCAGGGAGATCGGAATACGGACGATATTCAACATGCTTGGACCTCTGACGAATCCCGCCGCCGCAACCTCGCAGCTCATCGGCGTCTATGATCCAAGGTTGACGGAGATGTTTGCCGGTGTTCTTAAGAAACTCGGCACAAAGTCGGCTTTCGTGGTCCACGGTTCGGACGGCCTGGATGAAGCAACCGTAACCGGCAAGACGCGCATAACGGAACTGAAGCACGGTCTTATCAATACGTACGATATCGATCCTACTCTCTTCTTCGGCGAAGTCTCTCCCGGTACGGCCCTGCTCGGTGGTGACGCGTCCGTAAATGCGGAAATTACAAAGAGTGTATTGACGGGGAAAAGCGACGCCTGCAGAAATATTGTGCTTCTTAACGCGGGTCTGGCAATCGTGGCGGGCGAAATGGCCAAAACCATCAAGGATGGAATTGAGATAGCTAAAGAATGCGTTGACAGTGGCGCTGCCGTAAAAAAACTTCAGGCCTTGATCGAGTTGAGCAACAGCTGAACGGATTTTCAATATGATTTTAGAAAACATTATAGAAGTGAAAAAAGAGGAAGTCGCTTATCTGAAGAGGGTAAGGCCTCTTCAGAAATTGAAACACGCTATCGCAGACCTCCCCTCACCCCGGAATTTTGCTGAGGCAATAACCGGCCGGGAATGCGCCATCATCGCAGAGGTCAAAAGGCGCTCGCCCTCAAAAGGGATACTCAGAGAAGCTTTTGATCCTGCCAGGTTTGCCCTCATATACGAAGAGAGCGGTGCCGCAGCCGTCTCCGGCCTAACCGACAATGTATTTTTCGGCGGCGACGAGACTCATCTTGCAGATATAAAACAGCGCGTGCATCTTCCTCTCCTGAGAAAAGATTTCATCATCGACCTCTATCAGATTTATGAGACTCGTTATCTCCACGCAGATGCCATCCTTCTCATTGCAGGAATTCTGGAAAAGGAGCAATTGGGAGAATATGTCGGTCTTGCACAATCCCTTGGTCTTTCCGTACTCTGTGAGGTACATTCCGAAAACGAGTTGGATAAGGCGCTCGCTTCCGGCGCCGGGATTATCGGGATTAATAACAGGGACCTCACAACTTTTTCGGTGGATTTGAATACCAGCATAAGTCTCTCAGCCGCGATTCCTGCGGACAGGATCATCGTAAGCGAAAGCGGCATAAGCTCCAGAGGCGACATTGAAAGGTTAACGAATGCGGGCATTCATGCATTTCTGATAGGCGAGACACTGATGCGGTCTGACGATATGGGGCGCAAGCTGCGCGAACTTTTGGGCGACAACTAAAGAACTGAAAGAACGAGACATGGAGATTAAGATCTGCGGGATTACCAACATGGAAGACGCAGTCATGGCCTACGCATACGGCGCCGATGCACTCGGGTTCATTTTCTATGAGAAGAGTCCGCGATATGTAAGCCCGGAAACGGCGATGCACGTCATACGGAATCTCCCGGACGATGTTTCAAAAGTAGGCGTGTTCGTGAACCATGACATCAATGAAATGAGGGAAATATATGACTTCTGCGGGCTGGACCTGATTCAGCTTCATGGTGATGAATCGCCTGCCTACTGCAGCGAATTCCCTCAATCCATTCTCATAAAGGCAATCTCACCCAGGAACGAAGAAGACCTTGGCATCGTAACACAATACGCTGTCAAGGCGCTCATAATAGACGTACGTGAATCCGGACTCTACGGGGGAACGGGGAAGAAATCGAATTGGGAGCTCGCAGCCAAATTGAAGGATATGCACCCGCTCGTTCTCTCGGGGGGATTAAATGCAGGAAATATACTCGAGGCAATCAGAACTGTTTCGCCGCATGCCGTAGACGTCAACAGCGGCGTTGAACTATCTCCGGGGAAGAAAGATCCCCGGAAAGTTCAGACCATGATTGAAACTGTCCACGCTGCCNNAGAAATCATGCACAAGTCCATGCCCGATAAGAAAGGACACTTCGGAATCTTCGGCGGCCGCTATGTCGCAGAAACCCTCATGCCCGCCCTCATAGAGCTTGAGGAGGTCTACAGGGCGGCGAGAAAGGACAAACACTTCAGGGATGAATTTGCCTATTACCTCAGTGAATACGCAGGCAGGGAAAC
>PLMX01000222.1 GCA_003142635.1 Syntrophaceae bacterium
GCACAGCACGTCATCTGCCATAGACATAATCAGAACCTCGATTGTCCCTCCGGTGACCATGGAACTGACTGAATTCTTTCGATACGGGTTTCTTCAGAGGGCGCTAATTGCCGGCTCATTTATAGCGATTCTCTGCTCCACCCTCGGCGTTTTCCTGGTACTGAGAAGATTTTCCCTCATAGGTGACGGCCTTGCCCATGCTACATTCGGCAGTGTGGCGCTGGCGCTGCTTCTCGGGATGTCGCCGCTGTATGTATCGATACCCATCGTCATGCTGTGCTCGCTCGGTATTCTGAAGCTGACCGAGAAGGCGAGAATCTATGGAGACGCCGCCATCGGTGTTGTCTCCTCCCTGGGCATTGCAGGAGGCGTCATGTTGTCGAGTATTGCCGGCGGCTTTAATATTGATCTCTTCAGCTATCTTTTCGGCAGCATCCTGTCAATCAGCGAAGCAGAAGTCTATATTTCCATCGGACTTTCCATATTTGTCCTACTGCTGATCATCTTTTATTACAACGAACTCTTGTCCATTACCCTTGATGAGGATTCGGCAAAAGCCTCAGGCATAAAGACGGAATCGATCAACACGATGTTTGTCCTTCTCACCGCGGTGACGGTCGTCCTATCCATGAAAGTCGTGGGCATCATGCTCATCTCCGCACTCCTTATCTTCCCGGCGGTAACCGCCCTCCAGATCGCAAGAAGCTTTAAGGCGGTAATGTTGACTGCCTCGTTATCGGCTATGGCCTCGGTTGTCTCGGGAATTGTCCTCTCTTTTTCGCTTGATCTCCCGACTGGGGCAACGATTGTCCTGATTAATTTTGTTTTTTTCCTCACGGGCCTCACTTACAGAAGAATCATCAAAGCATGAACCCGATGGAGATGTGCGGTGGCTAAACTAAGAGCCCTTCTGCATAACCGAAATTTCATCCTGCTTATGGCTATAGCCACCGGCCTGCTTTTCGATCACGCCGCACAATGGATAAAACACTTGGTGCTGCCGACTTTAGCCCTCATTTTAACTCTTGCCATGACGGATATCTCCGGCAGGGTCTATGAATACCGGAGGTCTCCTTTAATCCCCGCGCTCGTCGGCGTATTCATGAGCTATGTCATACTGGGAAACTTCATTGTCGGATTGGGTGCGTTCCTGATCCATGATGAAAGATTGTGGATCGGGTTCATCATCATGGCAGCCGTTCCCCCTGCCATAGCTGTCGTCCCTTTAGCACGTCTTTGGGGAGGAAGCGAAATATACGCAGTTATCGGCACCATCGGGGCTTACATTGGCGCCCTCGTAATTATTCCCGTAATAGCCTCCGGCCTTCTGGACGTCCATTCCATCGATATGACCAGGCTTATCGTCGTGGCAGCCGTGTTGATTTTCCTCCCTTTCCTGCTTTACAAAATTATCATGAGGAGGGGGTTGCACGCCAAAATAGAACCTATAAAAGGAATTCTCATCAAGTGGTGCCACTTCTTAATTCTCTACACGATTGTGGGACTGAATCGAGAAACAATAATAGGGCAGCCTTCCTCACTCTATCCCGTCGCTGCAATCGCCCTCACCAGCACTTTTTTGTTGGGGTTCTTGATAGAATGGATCGGTGCGCGGCTTCGCATAAGCAAGGAGAAACTGACCAGCCTCCGTCTCCTTGGCACTCTTAAGAACTACGCGCTCGCTGCAGGTTTGGCTTTATCTCTTTTCAGCAAGGACACGGCCCTGCCGGCAGCGGTATTCATGATCTTTATGATGATTTACATCTCGTGGCTGGATTTCAAATTGCGTTGGGCCTGACTTGCTTTCTTTTACAATTCCACTTACTATATGCCCAGTTGTTGCTTGCAGGAGCAAATCTCGATATGGTATGCTTGAACTAAAAAAGGAGGACACCACTATGGCCATTCAATTACCCGACCTGCCCTACGCAAAAGACGGACTCGCACCTTACATCAGCGCGAACACTCTGGAGTTTCATTACGGAAAGCATCACCGGGCATACGTTGATAACACGAACAAACTGACAGCCGGAACGGATCTGGCCAATGAGTCGTTGGAAACTATCGTGAAAAAGACCGTGGGCGATGCGGCTAAGAGCGGCCTCTTCAATAATGCGGCGCAGGTCTGGAACCATTCCTTCTACTGGCAGTGCATGAAGCTGAACGGAGGCGGCAAACCCGCAGGAAAAGTCGCCGATAAGATCAATGAGACCTGGGGAAGTTTCGACAAATTCGCAGAAGAATTAAAGAACGCGGGAGTCACCCAGTTCGGCAGCGGCTGGGCCTGGCTGGTGCTGGAGGGCGGCAAACTGAAAATCACAAAAACCGCCAATGCCGATACACCGATTGCCCATGGCGTAAAACCCCTGCTCACGGTCGACGTCTGGGAACATGCATATTATCTTGATTACCAGAACAGGAGGCCGGACTACCTGGCGACATTTATTGAGAAGCTGATCAACTGGGATTTCGTCAAGGCCAATCTGGGCTGATGCACCCAAAAGTAGAAAAACAGAATCTGGGGTATCTACTTGACTC
>PLMX01000254.1 GCA_003142635.1 Syntrophaceae bacterium
TGCAAGGTGATGACGGAAGTGGGGATACCCGTGATTCTCCATCACCACGAAGTTGCGACAGCGGGCCAGTGCGAGATCGGCGTGCGCATAAATAATCTTGTGGATACGGGCGACATGCTGATGAAGTACAAGTATGTGGTGAAGAACGTCGCCCTGGCTCACGGCAAGACGGTAACATTCATGCCGAAGCCGCTCTTTATGGATAACGGTTCGGGGATGCATGTGCACCAGAGCCTCTGGAAGAACGGGAGGAACCTGTTTTATGACCCAGGCAGCGGTTACGGAGGGATCAGCAAGCTCTGCCGGCACTACATCGGGGGACTGCTCCATCATGCGCCGTCTCTTCTGGCCTTTACATCACCCACGACGAATTCGTACAGGAGACTCGTTCCCGGGTATGAGGCGCCGATCAACCTGGTGTACTCGCAGCGGAACCGTAGCGCGTGCGTGAGGATACCGATGTATTCACCCTCTGAAAAGGCGAAGCGTATCGAGTTCCGTTGTCCCGACTGTTCCTGCAATCCGTATCTGGCGCTTGCAGCGATGCTCATGGCGGGACTGGACGGCATCGAGAACGAGATCGAGCCGCCGCCGCCCATCGATGAGGATATCTATGAGCTTTCCCATGAGGAGAAGAAGCATATCAAGGCGACGCCCGGCTCCCTTTCGGAGGTTCTGGATGCCCTGGAAAAGGAGCACTCCTATCTTCTGAAAGGTGATGTCTTTACGGAGGACCTGATTGAGATGTGGATTGAATACAAAAGGAAGAGGGAGGACGACATGATCAGGCTTCGTCCCCATCCTTACGAGTTTGCGCTGTACTACGATATTTAGAATTAGGGATCAGGGATTAGGGATTAGATAATTGAACTAATATAAATCAGGAGGTTAAGGACATGGATATAGGAATGGTGAGCATTTTTGTTGGTGTGCTGGTCATCATGGCAGTCATTATTTATATCAAGGCGAACATGAAGATCTGTGAGCCCAATGAGGTGATGATTTTTTCCGGCAGGCAGTTTAAGGATAAGGACAAGAAGTCGGTTGGCTACCGTGTCATCAAGGGCGGCCGGGGTTTGAAGATCCCACTCATCGAGACGGTACGGACGATTTCGTTAAATACGATGCCCATAGAGATGGATGTGACTGGTGCTCTCACGCGGGGGACGATCCCCGTGAATGTGAAGGCGATGGCGAATATAAAGATCGCGGGCACGATGGAAGAGGGTCTGGGTAACGCCATCGAGAGATTCCTCGGGAAGAGTGCAACGGCGATAGCGACAACGGCAAGGGAGATCCTGGAAGGCACGCTCCGCGGGATCCTGGCGACGATGGAGCCGGAGGAGGCGAATGCGAACCGGATAGCGTTGGCGCAACAGGTTGCCGGTGGGGCTCGGGAAGATATGCAGCGGCTGGGGTTGGTTCTGGATACGTTCAAGATCCAGGAGATCAAGGATGACAAGGGCTATTTAGAGGCTATCGCGAGGAAGAAGAACGCGGAGGTCCACCGTGATGCGAGGATCGTGGAGGCTGAATCGAATGCACAAGCGAGCAAAAAGGAGTCCGAAGGCAAGAAGGTTGCGGAAGTTGCGGAGATCGAGTCCCGGCGGTCTGTTGTAGAGACGGAGATGAACTTCAGGGTTCAGCAAGCGCAATGGAAAGCTGACGCGAATCGTGCGGAGGAGAAGGCGAAGGTAGCCGGAGACATCTCGCGCATGGAGGAGACGAAGACCCTCGAGGCCTGGCGTGTAGAGACGAACAAGCTGAAATATCAGGCGGACGTGATAATCCCGGCGGCGGCGGAGAAGGAAGCATCATTGATGAAAGCTGTGGGAACGGCGGCAAGGACGTTTGAGGAAGGGAAGGCGAAGGCGGAGGCGTTAAGGCTTCTCCGTGAGCAGTGGGAACACCCGAACAGCAAGGACCTGTTCATGATCCAGCTCATGCCGGAACTTGTGGGTCATGTATCGAAGGTGATTGCCTCCAATCTCAGTGTGGAAAGGCTGACTGTAGTTGATGGTGGCGGAAGCGGCGGCGGTATTCCCCACCTGGTGGGAAACCTGGCCGGCTCGGTAAATTCCTTCTTCGAACAGATGAAGACTATGACAGGCCTGGACCTCGCCAGATTGATAGAAGAACACTACCACGCGTCGTCTAAATAAAAAAGCACGGCGCGAAGCCAACTGTAGCATGCCTTAGCGTTCCTGAGAAAATTCTCCTCTCCTGCGGTGGGGAGGGGGCCGAGATACAGTTTTCCCTTCTTGGCCCCCTCCCGCTTTCCACTGATCCGTAAAACTGGATTTGATATTTACTGGGGAATATTGTAAACCTTTGTCCATGAGACGAAAGGAAGCAGAGTATGCAAAGGTTTATCAGGGAAAGGCGCTGATCGCCGATCCCATATACCAGTACGCCTCTTTTACTGTGCCGACAACTGATTTCCCGGACGAGAAAACGGAAAAAGATCTCATTGACTCTCCCTGGGTTCAAAGACTGCGGAGAATTTACCAGCTCCAGAGCGCGCGCTGGGTGTATCCGGCCGCCGAGCACAGCCGGTTTCAACATTCCCTCGGGACCATGCACGTGGCGGGTGAGTTCGGAAGGTATCTCTACCCGAGCCTGAAGGAGGTGTGCAGGGATGCCCCTTCGATAAACTATGTTGAGGAGGTTCTCCGCGTTGCGGGCCTTCTCCACGATGTGGGGCACGGCCCTTACGGGCATTTCTTTGATGACCATTTTCTCAGCCAGTATGGCATTACCCATGAGGACCTGGGAAAAGCGATTATCACGAAAAGGCTGGGGAAGATCATCCGCCAAATCCGGAGGAGCCCCAGTGGTCCCTTTGCCCACGGGGAATGCCTCGATCCGAACCAGGTGGCAATTCTGATTAAAATGCCGGAGGAGGATGACAGCAGGCTGCCGAGGTGGCTGCAGCTGTTGAGGCAACTCTTTTCAGGCATTTACACCGTCGATAATCTCGATTACGTGCAGAGAGACGCCTACATGACGGGATTCTCCCTCGATATCGTGGATATTGCGAGACTTCGCTTTTATACTTTCTTTACGAAAGACGGCTTTACGCTGCATCAGGCAGGCATCTCGGCCCTCAGTCGCTTCATAAACGCAAGATTGAATCTCTATACGAATGTCTATTTCCATAGGACGACGAGAGCTCTTGACCTGCATCTGCAGGAGATATTCAGGGAGACGATGCACATAATCTTTCCGTGGAATCCATTGGAGGCGCTTGACAAGTATCTGAATTGCGATGAATGGCATTTGTACTACATAGTCTTGGCCTGGCTCGGGGAAAAGGACCGGAAAAAACAGAGACTGGGTCAGGAATGGGCAAGGCTTTACAGCAGGGAAGTGAAGTGGAAGATGTCTTTTTCCGCAGATATATCCATCGACCAGGTTCAGAGGGGGACGAGATTCGCACATGCCGACGATTATGAAAAACAACTCAGGGGCTTTCTTCCCGAAAAACTGAAAGGCATCTCATTTCGCGTCGATCTGGCAACGCAGGACCCACGCCCCATAAACCCCATGGCAGAGACGGAAAAGAGGGTTAATATCTTCAACCCAACCACGGGTATAACATCCCCGGAGCCGCTAAAAGATATCTACCGCTTTATACCGGCGCGGGTTGTCCATCTGCGGGTCTTCGCCCTCTCCCACGATAATGATGCAGAGAT
>PLMX01000073.1:0-28342 GCA_003142635.1 Syntrophaceae bacterium
GATTATCAGCTCATGTGGTATGGCGATGCCGGTGTGGTCAATGAGCGCTTCGGCAGCCTCGATACGGCTTTATGGCTGTACGGCTTTTATCCGACCAAAGACGGCGGTGTCTTCCTCGGCGGTCTCCGCCTGGAGATGTGGAAGGCCTTCGTGGATATGATGGGAAAATACGACGAGTGGAAAGCCGACGAATGGACGACGCTCGCGCCTTTCATGAAAAAGGACTGGCAGCTTAAGTATCAGTCCATGATAGATCCACTGACTGCCCAGTACACAAGTGAAGAACTCACAAAGAAATCTATCGAATATGCAAAAAGCGGTAGGCTGGCGCCCATCACCCCCGTAGTAGCGGAAATCGTGTCGCCGTGGAAGGCGATGCAAGATGAGAACTGGCTCGACCGGGGCATATTCACGCCGGTTCAGGATCCAGTCTATGGTTCTGTTCTTTGCGCCCAAGCGCAGTGGAAGTCAACGGAAACTCCGCCAAGAACAAAATGGGCATGTCGGCCCGTTGGCTACGATAATGGATTTATATATCTCAAGTATTTTGGATATGGCCCTGTGAAGCTCAAAGAACTCGGAGGCAAGGGTATTATCTAACGAGATGACTCATCCAAAACTGCTTCAAGCGATGTTCCGGCCGGAATTCTATCCCCACCGGCCGGAACATATCGAACTAATCCAGACCCACATATCCTATATTTTCCTCGCCGGAGATTACGTATATAAGATCAAGAAGGCCGTTGATTTCGACTTTCTTGATTTTACCACACTAGAGAAGAGAAGGTTTTACTGCCATGAAGAGCTCCGTTTGAACAGGAGACTCGCCCCGGATATGTATCTCGACGTCCTCGAGATCGGCGAAGATGCAGCCGGCAACATAGTGCTGGGAAAGGGAGAGCGCGTCGTCGATTACGCCGTCCTCATGAAGAAGCTGCCCGATGACAGGATGCTCAAAACGCTGCTGCAACAGCGAAAAGTTGACCTGCCGATCATGGATGCCGTAGCGAGGAAGCTCTCTCACTTCCACGCGCATGCCGCCACAGGCGGCAAGATTGATGAGATCGGGGGCGTCGAAACGATACACAGGAACCACGATGAGAATTTTGAAGAGACTCGGAATTACATAAATATAACCATCCCGGAACATCAGTACCGTTTCATAAGATATTACGCATACGATTTCATTGCCAGGCATCATGATCTCCTTGTGAAAAGAGTGCAGGACCATAAGATCAGAGACTGCCACGGCGACCTGCATCTTGACCACATCTGCATTGCGGAGGCGGGTACAAGACGAGGCGCAGCAAACGGACCAGGCAATGATTACAGCCCGGACGACGTCATCATATTTGACTGCATCGAATTCAACGAAAGGTTCCGTTATGAAGACGTCGCCTCGGAAGTGGCGTTTTTGGCCATGGACCTCGATTATAACGGCTATGCCGGATATGCAGATACCTTTGTATCGGCCTATATCGGACACGCAGATGATCGTGAAATCGGAAGCCTGCAGAATTTCTATAAATGCTACTACGCCTATGTGCGTGGCAAAGTCATAAGTTTCCGGCTGGGCGAAAGCTCCGTCACCCTGGAAGAGCGTGCGGAAGAAATAGGTGCGGCGTCAAGATATTTCGATCTCGCCTACACGTATTCGGCAAGATTGGAAAAACCGGCGCTGGTCCTGATGGCGGGACTTACGGGAACGGGAAAGAGCGTCCGCGCCTACTCCCTTGCCCCCCGCACCGGCGCTGAAATCATTCGCACCGATATCCTGCGAAAAGAGATGTTGCACATGGCGCCTGCGGAAAAACATTACGAAGCCTTTGGCACGGGTATATATAGGGAAGAAGTTACGCGGAAGACCTACGATAAGGCTATCGAACTCGCATCACAGAAACTGACAGAAGGAAAGTCGATCATCATCGATGCATCATACAGGAGTCGCGCCGACCGTCAAAGGGCCCTCGCTGCGGCAGAGAGGCTAAAGGCTGATTTCTTCATCATCGAGTGCACATGCCCGGAGAATATTATCAGGAAGAGGCTCGATATGCGGACGTCGGATAAGGCAGAGGCTTCTGACGGGCGCTGGGAAATTTACCTGGCACAGAAGGAAGCCTTCGAGAGGATCACCGAAATGCCGGAAGATTCGCATATCATCATCGATACCTCTCACACACAGGAGGAATGCACATATAGGGCCCTGCAGAAAATAAAACACTTCCCCGTAGCGCCTTAGCCGCATGCCCCACGCTTCACAAAAAGTTCTATTTCCACTCACAGTTGATTTTTCAGGAAGGCTGGAAGAGTTACTTTGCGCTTTTCGGTTCCGCCTTGCGCGCCTCTTCCTCGGCAATACGCTTCTTTGTCTCACCTATGAAGTAAGATACCTTGTAGTCCAGACCAACATTTGCATAATCTTTCGCAACTGTCTCAAATCTCTTCAGTGCGGATTTATACTGCTTCTTCTTGAAGTAGAAGTTGCCCACGTAGAATTCATGCTCCGCAAGATTCCTCTTGCATTCCCGAAGGGTCTTCTCAGCCATCAAGGAAAACTTACTGTTAGGAAAGCGTGCAATAAGTCTCTCGAATTCTTTTCTCGCTTTGTTCGTCTCAGTCTGGTCACGGTCTATACTGTACATCTGCTTGTAGTGACACATGCCAAGCTGATAAATCGCGTAAGGTACGTTCTCGTTCGTTGGATGGAGATTTATGAAATCAGTATACGCCAGTTCGGCCTCACCATATTCCTCATCGCTGAAATGTGAATCTGCAATCCCCAACTCCGCTAGCAGGGCGAGCTTACTGAGCGGATACTGATCACGCACCTGCTGAAAATATTCGATTGCTCTTTTGTACCAGCCATTCTGATACGCGTCATATCCCCTCTGATAAAGCTGCTCCGGTGTGCCTCCTGCCCTGTCAGGCTTCTCCCACAGATGCGTAATGTGAGTCCATAAGCCGCATCCGGAAAGAGAAAACACCGCGATCACGATAAGAATTAAAACTGTATTTTTCCTGCGCACTTTTTCGGTCATTGATCACAAAGCCTTTTTGATCAACCCTTCGAGACGCTCCTTGGGAGAGAGGCCTATCAGCTTATCCATGATATCCCCTTTTTTAAACAGGATAAGGGTCGGTATGCTCATTACACCGTAGGTGGTAGCTGTTTTAGGATTGTCATCAATATTTATCTTTCCCACTTTGACGCGGTCCTTATATGCCTCTGCGAGGTCTGCGACAACAGGCCCGACGGCTCTGCAGGGACCGCACCAAGGCGCCCAGAAATCGACGAGAACCGGCTTTTCCGATTTGAGCACCTCCTGTTCAAAATTGGCGTCAGTAAATTGAACCACGGATTCATCTTTAGCCATACTGCATCCTCCTCAAAGACTTCATGTGAGTCTATTACTATATGGCCGCAAAGGATGTCAAACGCAATTTATCATCCCATATTTTGACAGACCTCGATGAATCTGGTATAAGTACGCTTCAGTAATAACAATAGTCTCTCGGAGAATCAAATGGCACCTCTGGGCATCATATCCGGCGTAGTTCTTCTGCAAGGCAAAGGGATCTTCGATAATCTCGAAGAAAAGGAAATGACAACTGAATTCGGCAGGGCCCTGATTTTCTCTTCGGATGCCATCGCATTCATACCGAGACATGGCAAAGACCCGCGCCGCCATATACTTCCTCACCTCATTAACCATCGGGCAAATATCAAGGCGTTTAAGGACCTGGGGGTCAAAGAGGTCATCAGCGTCAACTCTACGGGATCCCTCAGGAGAAATTTAACGCCCGGTACGTTTGTCGTACCGGACGACTTCCTCATACTCACGGAAACGCCCACCACAGTCGGCGGGTGGGCATTCCATATCACACCGAGGCTCGAGGAAGAAGTCCGGCAAAAGTGGATGGTTGCGGCAAAAGATTGCGGAATTGATGTTATAAATGGAGGAGTATACTGGCAGACGCAAGGACCCAGATTCGAGACGAAGGCGGAAATCAGGATGATGTCCCAGTTTGCCGATCTCGTCGGCATGACTATGGCGAGTGAGGCGGTCGTTTCGCAGGAACTCGGGCTTTCATATGCCTCATTGTGCTCGGTGGACAACTATGCGAATGGCCTCGGAGAAAGAGATTTGACTGTGGAGGAAATACTTCAGCATGCGCGGAGAAATGCTGACGTAGTGTTAAAAATAGTCACGCGATACATGGAAAGGAGAAAATGATGAAATTTTCCACGAAAGGGGACACAGGGGAAACAAGTTTGTTAGGCGGGCAGAGGGTCCCTAAATACGATCCCAGGCCGGAGACCTATGGTGTATTGGACGAGGCAAGCTCCGCACTCGGCGTAGCCAGGGCCACAACAAAGAACCGGAAGATTAAAGATATCATATTGAGCGTGCAGAAGGACCTGCTCACTATGGGGGCGGAGCTTTCGAGCGTTCCGGAAGACATTCAAAAGCTCGCACGCAGGATAAGGGAAGCAGATATTAGGCGTCTGGAACAAATCATTGACGAGCTTCAGAAAGATATTACCTTGAAAAACGAATTTATCTACCCCGGGGAAACGCAGGTATCAGCCGAGATAGATGTCGGAAGAACCATCATAAGAAGGGCAGAGAGAAAAGCCGCCAGCCTCAAGAATGAAGGACTCCTTCGCAGTGCAGAGATCAACAGATATCTCAACAGATTGGCGGATATGCTTTTTGTGCTCGCGCGGTACGAAGAACAGAAAGGTTAATACTAAAACGCCCCCAATTGGCATGGCTTAACCTTGATCTTTAAGGCTTCACACGCCGAGGAAACAGCCATTTTCGGAACGGCGAATGTTGCCGCGATACGCCAGGCGGCGGCGCAGGGAAGACGGTCGTTCACGAGTGCGCCGCGTATAGCCTTCTCGAGATCAGTCTGAACAACTTGGGCGGCTTTCACGACCGTCTTTTGCGGCCTGTAACCGAAGAGTCCCAGTTGACACTTGCTTATCTCGATCTCCATGAGATCAATGGTGAGCCCGACGTCCTTCATAGATGCGCCCAACTCATCGGCAATGTCACTTGCATCGGTACAGGTAATCTTGCCGTCGACAGTTTTTTTCTCCACAGCCTCGGCAATCCTCTGATCCAATCTGCTTGCGGACGAATGCTTAGCCTTATAGTTTCCTCTATCCCCATGTGTCATTTTTGTATCCTCCAAATTTGGTTATTCCTCTGCAAACGGCCCCTCCCCTATCTATTCTTTTCTGTTGTCGATGACCCGAATGGCCTTCCCTTCTGTGGCGGGAATACTGCCGGGTTCGACCAGTTTCACCCTCGGCGTGATGAGGATGTCCGCCCTCAACTCATCAATGACTCTTTTTCTTAAATCTTCGAGAGGTCTCAGATCACCTGTAAAGACCTCATTTTGCACTTCCACTTTTACGGTCATGTGATCATCGTACCCTTCCCTTTCCAGTATGATCACAAAGTTATTGCCGACGCCCGGTATCTCCATCAGCTTCTTTTCGATCTGGATCGGAAATATATTGACCCCTTTAATAATCATCATATCGTCTGTCCGGCCTTTGATACGCTCAATCCTCCGGTGAGCTCTCCCACACGCACACATCCCGGGGATGATGCGCGTCAGGTCCTTTGTCCGATACCTGATGATAGGCATACCTTCCCGGAGGAGGGTAGTCATGACAAGTTCTCCCTCTTCGCCATCGGAAACGGGCTTCAATGTTTTCGGGTCTATGATTTCCACTAAATAATGGTCTTCCCAGATGTGCATTCCGTTCTGATGCGTGCATTCAAAGGATACGCCCGGCCCGTTCATCTCCGAAAGGCCGTAGGAATTGTAGGCCTTGAATCCGTAATACTCTTCGATTTTCCTTCTCATCCTTTCCGAGTGCGGTTCTGCGCCGAGAAAGGCGATCCGGAGTTTTGTATCCCTTACGGGATCAACCTTCAATTCGTCAAATACCTTGGAGAGATGGAGGGCGTAGCTCGGAATTATATGGATGGCCGTCGTACCAAAGTCGCGCATCAGTTGAATCTGACGCTTGCTGTTGCCCGCACCTGCCGGTATTACCAGGGCGCCCACCTTTTCGGCGGCATAGTGAAAACCAAGCCCGCCGGTAAAAAGGCCGTAGGTCATCATGTTCTGGAAGACATCCGTCTTTCTCATGCCTGCCATGTATATGCATCGGGCGAGGACGTCCGTCCATGCCTGGACGTCGGCGGCTGTATGAAATACGACAATGGCCCGGCCGGTGGTCCCGGAGGATGAGTGCATCCTGATGAGTTTGTCCTTGGGAACAGCGATAAAACCATAAGGCCACTGCGCCCTCAAATCGTCCTTCGTGGTAAAAGGAAAATTTCTGATGTCGTCGAGGGATTTAACAAGACCAGCGTTCAAGCCCATCCTCTTGAACATCCCGCCATAATAAACGGATTTCTGTGCCTTTTTGACCGTCTTTTTAAATCTTTCGAGCTGTATGGCTGCGAGCCTTTCCCGATCCATTATCTCTATATCTTTGTCCCAATACATTTCATGCCTCCCATCCTTGCACTCGATGTCACTCCTACAATTCGCCGCAAATTTTATCAAGATATTTTTACCCGTTGCCCGATCGGCGTATCCGTTATGAAGGTCTTAATAAGGATAAAAAAATGAAGAGTTCTTAAGAAGAAAAAAGTCTTGCTTTAAGAGGTACAGTCAAGTAGAAAAAATACGCGGCACACATGATGCCATGAATAGACAAAGGGAGGAATTTGAGCAACATGGGAAAGCCAATTAAAGGATCGAGAACAGAAAAGAACCTCCTGGCGGCCTTCGCTGGTGAGTCGCAGGCAAGAAACAGATATACCTATTTCGCGAGCGCCGCAAAAAAAGAGTGCTTTGAACAGATTGCGCATATTTTTTTGGAGACTGCGGAAAACGAAAAAGAACACGCCAAGGTATTCTTCAAGTATCTCGAGGGAGGCGATGTGGAGATCACTGCCTCCTATCCTGCCGGCGTCATAGCAGATACTAGGAGCAACCTCATGGCGGCGGCGGCCGGTGAGAAACTGGAATGGTCCACTCTCTATCGGAACGCTGAGCAGATCGCAAGAGAAGAAGGGTTCCCTGAAATCGCGGACTCCTTTGCAGAGATCGCGAAAGTGGAAATGTTCCATGAGGGGAGATACAGAAAGCTTATAAAGAACATCGAGAACAAGGAAGTATTTAAGAAGAAAACGCCCGCGAAATGGCACTGCACGAACTGCGGTTACATCTCTGAGGGCACAGAGGCGCCGGCCCAATGTCCGGCGTGCAAACATCCGCAATCGTACTACGAAATATTGGCGGAAAATTATTAACCGGGAATGCATAAGTCCTATGACAGGCGTTATTTTATCAGGGGGGAAAAACGCGAGGATGGGGATGAACAAGGCTTTCCTCGAGTTCGAAGGCAAGCGCCTGATCGATAGAACCGTTACGATGTTCAGGGACATTTTCCAGGAAGTGATACTCGTGACAAATTCTCCCTTAGAATATCTTGACCGGGATTGCATAATCGTCTCCGACATATTCAAGAATAAGGGTGCGCTGGGAGGTATCTATACAGGAATTTTTTATGCCTTCTGTGATCAGGTCTTTGTTTCTGCCTGCGATATGCCCTTCTTGAACAGGTCGTTCATCGGGCATATGATTAAATGCGCAGACAAATATGACATCGTGGTGCCGGAACTTCCCGACGGTCTGCAACCGCTGCACGCCATTTACTCGAAGAGATGCCTTAATCATATCAAAAAACATATGGATATAGATGACCTGAAGATCACCGGTTTTTATAGAGGCCTAAAGACCATGAAGATCGAGAAAGAGACGATCAAATCTTTCGATCCGGAAGGAAAGATGTTCATCAATGTGAACACGAGAAAGGACCTCGAACATATTTCATCGCTCTGATACCTTTTAATATGCAAAGGTGAATGAGAAAACCTCCTGCGGAAATCCGAAAGCGGCGTCAGGCAAATGGATAAGTTTGATGTGATCATAGTGGGCGCTGGACTGGCCGGCCTCGGCGCGGCATATACGCTTGCAGGGAGCGGTCTTGAAGCGCTGGTCCTGGAGCGGGGGGACTACCCCGGCGCAAAAAACATGACCGGCGGCCGCCTTTACTTAAACCCCGTTCGCGATCTGTTTCCCGGCCTCTTCGAAAATGCCCCCCTCGAGCGCTTCATAGCCCATGAAGGAATATCAATCATGGCAAAAGACCGTTCGGTGACTCTGAATTACACCGGCAATGAACTACGTGACGAACCCCACCAGAGTTACAGCGTACTCCGGTCCAAATTCGACAGATGGCTCTCCGAGCAGGCGGAAGAAAAAGGGGTCTCCATTTTATCCAAGATCAGAGTCGACGATGTCATCAAAGATGACGGCAAGATTGTCGGCGTCCTTGCAGGCGCCGATGAACTGCGCGCCGACGTTGTGCTTGCCTGTGACGGCGCATTATCCATCACCTCCGAAAAAGCCGGCCTGCGCTTGCCCGTATCGCCTGGCGACTTCGCACTCGGGATCAAAGAAGTCATCGCCCTCGATTCCGGGGTCATCAATGAACGTTTCAATCTGGAAGGCGACGAGGGTGCGGCGCACCTCTTTGTGGGAGAAGTAACCCAGGGAAAATTCGGAGGGGGCTTTCTCTATACGAACAGAGAGAGTGTCAGTCTCGGCATTGTCGTCGGCATCTCTGATGCCGCAGCGGTCACCCTCCCCGTCGAAGTGCCTGTACTCATGGGCGCATTTAAGAGACGGCCTGAGATCGCCCCGCTAATCAAGGGCGGCGCTACAGTAGAGTATTCGGCCCACGTCATTCCCGAGGGCGGCTTCAAGGCGCTGGGCAATCTGTACGGAAACGGCATCCTGGTTGCGGGCGACGCTGCCGGGCTCGCACTGAACATCGGCTTCTCGGTGAGGGGCATGGAATTTGCGCTGGCCTCCGGCCACTTCGCCGCGCAGACCGTCATGAAAGCGAAGGAAGCGGGGAATTATGATGCGTTGACCCTGAGCATGTACAAGAGGCTCCTCGAAGACAGCTTTGTCCTTAAGGATTTGCGAAGCTTTCAGGAAACCCCCGCTGTGGTCGGAAATCCGCGCTTCTTCAGCCATTACCCGGAACTGATTGGCGCAATCATGAAAGACGTCTACTCCGTTCCCGCAGGCGCCAAGGAAAGGTTGTACCCGACCATCAGAAAGCGCCTGACTCTCGGCGAATTGTGGGGCCTGTTCATGGATATGAAAGGGGTAATGAAGACATGAGCGAGATACTGGACTTGAAGGCTAAACTGGGGCTCGATGTGTTCAAGCCGGCCGCTGAACCCCACATCAGGATCAGACAAGGCATGGAGAAAGACCCGCGCCTGAAACCCGCTATCCGCGTATGTCCCGCCGGCCTCTACAGCGAGAACGAAAGGGGCGAGACCGTGCTCACTATAGACGGCTGTCTCGAATGCGGCACCTGTCGCCTCGTCTGCGGCGCCGAGATTCTGGATTGGAATTATCCGCCCGGGGGAAACGGCGTGCAGTATCGTTTCGGTTAGGTATGATATATTTTTCCTGGCGGCAGCACCAACTGCATGGTTGAATTTTTTTGATTCCACGTCATCGCAGCTGAGAGACCCTGCTGTAACTCAATGCGACAGCAAATCTCGGCCACGGTGATGGTCGGAGAATAAAATCGAGGGGATGAATATTATGGATTTCAAATTTACTGAGGAGCAAGAGCTGATTCGCAAGAATGTGCGGGAATTCTGCCTGAAGAACGTGGAACCGATTGCCGCGGAAATCGATGAGAACAGCCGCCACCCAGCCGAGCTGTTTCAAAAGCTATCTGATGGTGGCTGGATGGGCATACCTATTCCGCAGGAGTATGGGGGAGCCGGGGCGGACTTTTTGACGAGCATCATTGTCGTGGAAGAACTTTCCCGGTCATGCGCCTCCACGGGGTTTACCATATCGACCCATGCCGGCATCGTGTGCACGATGATACTTCTCTTCGGTACGGAAGAGCAGAAGAAGAATTACCTGACGCCCATGGCTGAAGGCAGGCATTTGGGGGCTTTCGCCCTTACCGAGCCCGGTGCCGGCACGGACGTGATGGCCGTAACCACCGCCGCAGTCTTAGACGGCAGTGATTATGTCATCAATGGAACCAAGACCTTCACGTCCAACGGCCCCACTGCGGGGACATACCTGGTCTTCGCGTGGACGGACAAATCGGCCGGACGCAAAGGCATGAGCACATTCATCGTCCCCAGAGAAGCCCCTGGTTTCAGGGTGGGCGAGCATTTCAAGAAAATGGGCCTCCGGTCTTCGCAGACATCGGAGCTGATCTTCAAGGATTGCCGTGTGTCGAAGAATAATCTTCTCGGTAAGGAAGGGGCGGGGCTCCCGATGGCCATGGCCGGCTTCGATGGCGGCCGGATAGGAATCGCCGCCCAATGCGTCGGCATCCTCCAGGCGGCGCTCGACGAATCTATCCGGTATTCCAAAGAGAGGATACAATTCGGTTCCCCGATAGCCCGCAACCAGGCCATTGCCTGGATGATAGCGGATATGGCTACGGACCTCTCCGCCGCCCGATTCCTTGCCTATCATGCGGCCTGGCTCAAAGACCAAAAGTTGCCATTCAGTAAGGAAGCGGCGATGGCGAAACTCTATGCATCGGAAGCAGCCATGCGGCATACCGTGAAGGCCGTCCAGATACATGGCGGATACGGCTACTGCAAGGGCGCCAAGGTGGAGCGCTTGATGCGCGATGCCAAGATAACGGAGATATACGAGGGCACAAGCGAAGCAATGCGGATGGTCATCTCCGGGACCGTGCTCCGCTGAGCACCCGCTCATCGAAGCCCAGCTTTTTAGTATGAGGTGCACATTTATGCCCACTGTAATTGCCTGTTTCAAATGGGTCATCGACGAGGCCTACATCCGGCGCGGTCCATCTGGCGATTTGGACTTCTCCTCAGTAGATTATAAGATCGGCGAGTATGACCGCAATGCCATCGAGGAAGCCGTCCGGCTGAAGGAAGCCTCGGGAGCTAAGGCCATCGCCGTCACCGTCGGCATGCCCGAGGCCGCAAAAGGCGTCAAGGATGCCCTCTCGCGCGGGATCGACGAGGCCTATTTTATAGCCGATAGTTCTTTCGGCAATCTGGATTCCTCCCAGACTGCCCTCATCCTCACAGAGGTCATCCGCAGCAGGATAGAACATTATGACGTCATCCTCTGCGGCGAGGGATCGAGTGATCTTTACGCCCAGCAGGTAGGCCCGCGCCTGGCAGAACAACTCGGGATACCCTGCATTTCCTTCGTACAGAAGCTCTCCCTTGCAAAGGACCAACTCGTCGCGGAGCGTCGCGTCGACGAGGGTATTGAAGTGATTACGGCGCCGCTGCCTGCACTGGTGACGGTTCTGCCCGATATCAATGTCCCGAGGATCCCCGGCGTTAAGGATACCCTGATGGCGGGAAAGAAGCCCACCGCGAAGATTATCAAGGATGACCTTCCGCCGCTGAGTGAGCCGCTGGTGCGCACGATCAGCCTCACGTCTTCGAGAATGGAACGGAGCTGCGAGAGGTTCGGCACGGACGCCGCAGAGATAGCCCGGTTTGTGGGATCATTGCGCAAGAAAGGCGTCATCGGTTAAAGGAGATCATATGTCAGGAGTATGGATAATTTCGGAAAAGCGCAGGCAATCACTGGAGCTTTTGAACATCGGCCGGCAGTTGGCCGATAAGATGGGAACGCATGCAGCCGCGCTTCTCTATCATGACCGCGAACACGCGGAGGACTGCGTCAGCCATGGAGCGGATGAAGTCATGCTTCTTCCCCCGCTTGCCGGTGAAGAGCCCGCGGAGAGCCGCATCCCGGCTATCGCAGAAGAAGCAAAAAAAGGTGACCCCGATCTGATCCTCCTTTCCGCCACGCCGCGAGGGAAAAATATGGCGGCCCTGCTTGCGGCACGGCTGAATGTAGGTCTCGTGAGCAGTTGCACGCAAATCGATTATGACGAGGGAAGCAAAACGCTGGTGATGGAACGCCTGGCATATGGGGGGGCAGCGGTGCAGAAGGTGGTTTGCTCCGCCCGACCCGCCATGGCTACCATCCCACCGAGGACTTATGAGACGGCGATGCCTAAGTCAGGACGACAAGGGAATATCCGCGAACTCCCTTCACCATCTTCTTCCGCAATTAAGGTCATCGAGAGAAAGGTGAAAGCAAAGGAAGCGAAAGACATCTCCGAAGCGCGGGTCGTTGTCTGCGTGGGAAGAGGGATGGAGAAGGAGGAAGACCTGACGATTGCCCGTCAATTGGCCGAAGCCGTGAGCGGTTCCATAGGCTGCACGAGGCCCATTGCCGAAGAGCTCCACTGGCTGCCCGAAGAACTCTGCATCGGTCTTTCCGGCATACAGGTGAAACCGGATCTGTACCTGGGCATCGGGGTTTCGGGCCAGGTGCAGCATGTTACCGGCATACGCAACGCGAAGGTGATCGCAGCCGTAAATAAGGATGAGAATGCCCCCATATTCAAGGCGTCAGACTTCGGCATCGTCGGCGATCTCTACGATGTCGTGCCGAAACTCATCTCTGAGTTAAAGAAATGAATGGAAATAATTCCTTCTGATACATCACTACAGCCCGCCAGCACCGTGATGAGGCTGCAAGCCAAGTGATGCAGCGGAGCAGCAGGCGATGCCGTTATGCATCACAGGCATATTCCTTCTGCTTTATGACCAAGCCTCTATTTTTATTGCCCTATTATACATTATTCTTCAAAGTAATCTGTTTTCCATCTTGTAATGTCAGACCTCCATATCGGGGTTTTTATGCGGGAAAGGACAGATACTTTGCCTTGTTTTGTCTTGATGGCGACATAAAAAAATAGACATAATAATTGTCGTGTGCCGGGGACTCCAACTGTAAAATAAGCAGTCTGTGCAGATGCGTGGAATAGCATCTAATTGAAACTCTCCATAGCTGTCTATTAATTTATGTCGTGCATTGCGTCGGCGATGACACGATACATACCATGGTTAACCCTTGTCAGGTTGTTGGCATGCATATTGCGATATGAACCAAAGGGAAGGTGGAAGTTGAACAATATAGTCCAATCTATGTAAAAACATTGGAGGTGGGGCCGTGGCAAAATTTATGACTGCAGAAGAAGCGATTAAGCTGATCAAGAATGGGGACACTGTGGCGACTTCCGGATTTGTCGGAATGGGTCATCCGGAAGAACTTTCGAGAGCGGTTGAAAAAAGCTTTTTGGAGACAGGTCAACCGAACAACTTAACGCTTACATTTGGCGCAAGCCAGAATGACGGAAAATCAAACTGGGGACTGAATCGCTGGGCAAAAGAAGGTCTGGTGAGAAAGGTCGTATCGGGCCACTGGGGATTACAGCCTGATTTAATCAAGATGGCTGTTGCCAACAAGATCGAAGCTTACAATATCCCCCAAGGCGTAATTCTCCATGTCTTTCGAGCGACCGCCGGCAAGAAACCGGGTATCATTACACACGTTGGCCTGAGGACATTTGTCGATCCGAGAGAAACCGGCGGAAAACTAAACAGCATCAGCCACGAAGAGTATGTCCGGTTGATGGAGATTGACGGCAAGGAATACCTTTTCTATAAAGCCATCCCCATCAATGTTGCCATAGTGCGCGGAACTACGGCGGATGAAAATGGCAATGTATCCATTGAAAGAGAAGCCATATCCCTGGAATTTGCCTTATTGGCGCTCGCTGCCAAGGGTTCCGGCGGTAAAGTCATCGTGCAGGTGGAAAGGGTGACTAAAGCAGGTACGCTTCATCCGATGATGGTCAAGATCCCTAAAATATGGGTGGATGCAATCGTCGTCGCGAAGCCTGAAAACCACTGGCAGGTTCCCATGGCCGAGCAATATAATCCGAGCCTTTGCGGTGAAACCAGAGTCCCACTGAGCCGCATAGCACCCTTGCCGATGAGCGAAAGAAAAGTAATTTGCCGAAGGTGCGCCATGGAACTTATCCCGAACGCAGTCGTGAATATGGGAATCGGCATGCCGGAGAGCGTCGGGGCAGTTGCAGCCGAAGAGGACCTGATCGAACTGATGACATTCACGGTTGAGCCGGGAGCGATAGGTGGTATGCCTGGAGGCAAGCTCTATTTCGGATCGGCAGTCAATCCGGAAGCCCTCGTCGACCATCCCCTGATGTTTGATTTTTATGACGGCGGCGGACTCGACCTGGCCGTCCTCGGAATGGCGGAAATGGATCAGTTCGGAAATGTGAATGTCAGTAAGTTCGGCTCGCGTATAGCCGGAGCGGGGGGATTCATTAATATCACCCAGAGTACAAAGAGGGTCGTCTTCTGCGGAACACTGACGGCAAGCGGTCTTGAGTTAGGGATCAGCGATGGAAAGCTCAAGATAGTAAAAGAAGGGAAAGTGAAGAAATTAGTAAAGAAGGTGGAGCATATCACGTTCAGCGGTGAATACGGAAAGACAAGCGGTCAGACGGTCCTTTACGTCACGGAACGGGCCGTTTTTCAGCTCACACCTGAAGGCGTCATGCTGATAGAAATTGCACCTGGGTTGGACATGGAGAAGGATGTATTGGCTCAGATGGAATACAGGCCACTCATCGCTCCTAAGGTTAAATTGATGGATGCACGCCTCTTTAAGGAAGGACCGATGGGCATCAAACCCGATATATTGAAGAAGGCTAGTCTCTAAAACATTAACATTTAAATTAAAAAAAAGAATTTAAAGGAGAACAACAAATGGCATTAAAGACGAGAGAGGAATACAAGAAATCATTGAAGGCTATGAAGCCGAATATCTACAAATTTGGAGAGTTGATCGAAGACGTCACAACTCATCCGGCGACTAAGAGGGTGGTCGAAAGCCATGCAAGGGCATTTGACGCGTCGCATGACCCAAAGCTCGCGGATGATTTCACTGCTACCTCCACTTTCGTAAGCGGCGAAAAGATACACAGATGGAATTCCATGATGGAAACCCTTGAAGATATCATGGGCAATTCCAAAATGAAGAGATGGATGTACCGCCTGACGGGAAGCTGCAGCGGCGGGGTGTGCGTCGGCTGGAATGCCCAGAACGTCATGTGGAATATCACGGCGCAAATGGACAAGGAATTGGGAACTAAATACCAGGAGCGTCTCAAAAAGTGGATTATCAATACCCAGAAGAACGGGCTCGTCGTATCGGGTGCTCTTACAGACGCCAAAGGCGACCGCAGCCTGAGACCGTCACAGCAGGCGAATCCGGACAGCAATGTGCACATTACGGAAGTTCGGGAAGACGGCATCGTAATCAGCGGCATGAAGGCGATGATCTGCGGAGTGGCCGCCTCTAATGAGATATTCCTTCTGCCGGGAAGTGGCTATAGGGAAGAGGATCAGGATTATGCCGTTAGCTGCGTCGTGCCGCGGGATATCAAGGGTCTGACAATCGTAGAGGCCCGGAGACCGAGCGATACGAGAGAAATGGAAGGCGGATTCGACATTCCGGATTCCGGCATCACGCAGGCTTTTCTGTTTTTCAAGGACTGCTTTGTCCCCAATGACAGGGTTTTCATGTGCAAAGAATCCAAATATTCAGGGAAAATAATAGAATACTTTACAGCTAACTACCGTGCATGTATCGGTGCATGTGTCGCCGGCCAGGGAGACGTGATGATCGGCGCTGCGGCGCTTATGGCGAGAACCAACGGATTGGCGGCGAGTACATTTGCCGGCAAGATGGTGGAGATGGCGGTTAATAATGAAACCACATACTGTATGGGAATCGGCTCGATGGCCCTTGGTAAGAAAGGTCCCGGTGGCATGTGGGTTTCAGATTCCCTGACGGCCCATGCCAATAAGGTCCATGTGGCGACCCTCCCCTATGAAACAAAGCGCATCTGCCAGGACATCGGCGGCGGTATCGTTGAGACAGGATGTTTCCCCTCTTCGAAGGATTTTAACGATCAGAAGATAGGTGCCATGGTTCAGGCGGCTATGAAAGCCTCCCCCAAGTTCACTGCTGAATCACGGGCGCGCGCAGCAAGGCTTTCTGAATGGCTGACGCTTGGCGCAGGTGTACCCGGATGTATGCACGGCGGCGGTTCCCCTGACGGCGCAAAACTGGTTGTCAGATCTCTTACGCCTGTTGACCAGTTTGCCGAATACGCGAGAAAGATTGCCGGTATCACGGAAGAGATTCCTGAGCCGGAAAAGAAGAAGAAATAATGAGCTGACGCGAGCTGCCCCGCCCACAGGGCGGGGCAGCCGGATCAAGGAAAACGTGGAATTCCAAGGATGGTTCCCGGATAATCGCAGCCCGTGCGGAATCTGACAATAGAGAGAAAGAGGTCGATATTGCGGCGTGATTGTGGTATTTAGCCTGCGCGGAGTCGGTCTGTAAATCTTTCAAAACAGATTCAGTCAGGATTCTGATTTTTTTGTCAATTAAAACCCGATATAAAGACTACTTGCACCAAAGAGGCAAATAAAAAAATTTAAGGAGGAGGGTTGTATGAGCGCAAAGGTAGCCGCGGGAGTTGATCCTGTAAAGGCCAGGAAGATGATCACGTATCGTTGGATCACTTATGGAATGTTCTTGTTAACGTATATTTTTGTATATTTCGACCGTGTTTCACCGGCGGTTGTTGCGCCGGAACTGATGAAGGAATTCGGCCTGACAGCGACGACCCTTGGTATTTTATCATCGATGTACTTTTATCCTTATGCAGCAATGCAGTTCCCGTCGGGAGTCCTATCCGACAAAATCGGCCCCAGGCTTTCGGTGAGTATGTTTTTCGTCATAGCGGCAATCGGTACTGCATTGTTTGGTCTGTCCCAAACGTTCGGCTGGTGTATCTTCGGCCGTTTTTTAATGGGCGTCGGCGTCGCGGTTGTTTGGATGCCTTGTATGAAGATCCTGTACAACTGGTTCCGGCCGAATGAATTAGCGACACTTACGGGTGTGATGCTCACCCTGGGCAACGTCGGCGCGATACTCGCGTCCGCACCGCTTGCGTTTCTGGTGGGTATCGTCGGATGGCGGAATTCATTCTTATGGCTGGGCGCTTTTATGGTCCTCATATCTATCGTTGACTACCTGATCATCCGAAATAAACCGAGCGATATGGGTTACCCAACAGTTTCGGAGATCGACGGCATTGATTACTACCCGACACAGACTGCCGCACAGAAGACGACCTTTAAAGAGAATTTTATAAAACTGCTAAAAATGAAAAACTACTGGTTGATATCCCTTTACGCCTTTGTGATCTACGGTACGGTCATGGGATTTCAGGGACTCTGGTTCATTCCCTATGCGCAGCAGATATACGGATTGCCCAAGCAGCAGGCCGCCAACATGCTCATGTTCTGGCCAATAGGGATGGCTCTCGGATGCTTTGCGGCCGGTTACGCTTCGGACCGTATTCTTAAGTCACGCAGGAACACGTCTTTCTACGGCATGCTTATCTACGTTGCCACCTGGATACCGATAGCTTTCTTTACCGGATCCATTCCCGTTGCGTGGTTTTATCCCTTGTTGTTTGTCATGGGCTTTTTCTGTGGCGCATATGTGCCCAATTATGCGCACATAGCNNTCCAACGGGATGCTGAATATATGGTACTTCGTAGGAGGGGCTTTATATCAGGCATTGATGGGCGTGGTGCTTGACTACTATGGAAAGGTTAACGGTAAATTTCCGGTGGAAGCATACCAGGCCACNNTTTATGTTCTGTGCGGCATCGCTCGTAGTAGGCGCCGTGGCGATGTACTTCACAACGGATTCTAAACCGATCATTACCAAGAAGGCGGCGTAAAGATAGATTAAAGATTATGCACATGGGGGGCATGGCAGATGGTATGTAAGGTACAGGCGGTTTTCGGTGAATACCGGAAACCACCATGCCCCCTTTAATGTTAACATCCTTGAGTGTTCTTTGAAAAAACCGAGGCAAATGGTGCATATAACAATCCCGCGAGATATGTTTCCCCTTGCAGGGATTTTATTTTGCGGCGGCCACCGAGATGCACCGCGTAGGCAATTTAGCCATTTGCTTAATTTTTTTTGCCGTGTGGATTAATCTCTCGAAAAGTAATGGAAGATGTGCTGCATTGAACAGCTGAATGGTGCATCGAAGAGAAAAAGCATTGTTGCATCTGATGCAATGCCTTCCGGCGTCCGCCCTGTATTCTGCGCAGCTGTCGGCCCAATCTCAGAAAGATGGAAGCCGAAAAGGCATAATCACATATTCTATGGGAAATAATTCATAACATAGCCAGGAGTGAAAATTTATATGGAAATTGTTGTATGTGTCAAACAGGTACCTGATACCACAGAAGTCAAAATTGATCCTGTCACCAATACATTGGTCAGGGAGGGAGTGCCGAGCATTGTTAATCCCTTCGACAAATATGCTCTCGAGATGGCGCTGCAGCTTAGGGATAAACACGGAGGAAAGGTTACGGTGATCAGCATGGGGCCGCCGCAGGCAGTAGCGGCGCTCAGGGAATGTATCGCCATGGGCGCCGATGAAGCCGTTCTTCTAAGCGATAGGGCGTTTGCGGGTTCGGATACGCTCGCCACATCCTACACATTATCCCAGGCAGTGCGTAAAATGGGAAACGTCGATTTGGTCATTTGCGGCAAGCAGGCGATTGACGGAGACACGGCCCAGGTCGGACCGGAAATGGCGGAACATCTTGGCATCGGCCAGTTGACTTACGTAAGCACGATCGAATTTGACGGTGAAAAGCTCATTGCCCACCGCGAACAGGATGAGGGATATGACGTTATAGAGGCCAAAGCCCCCCTTGTGGTTACCATCATAAAACTGGCCATGGATCCCCGCCTCCCCACGGTGAAAGGCACGGCGAAGGCATACCGCATGGAAGTCCCTGTGTGGACCGCCGCCGACATTGCCATCGATCCTAAATTAGCAGGCCTCGAAGGCTCGCCTACGCTCGTAAAGCGCATATTTACGCCGGAGCGGCGCGGCAAGGGTGAAATTATTCAGGGCGACAGCAAAGAAGCCGTCGATGCGCTTGTCGATAAGCTGAGGCAGGCCAAGATACTATAGTCTTAGGAGGAAGCAGTTTAATATGTCTGTTAAAATTTTATCGGAAAAATGCATTGGTTGTCAAACGTGCATTGACAGTTGCCCTTATGGCGCAATCGTCATGAAAGATGATAAGGCCGTTCTGACGGAAGCTTGCACATTCTGCGGCGCTTGCGAAAGCAGCTGTCCCGCATCTGCCATCGTGGTGGAGAGGGAAAAAACGGAAGAGGCACAAGATATCAGCGCCTATAAGGGCGTCTGGGTATTCATAGAACATCGTGACGGCCGTATACGCAACGTTTCACTGGAACTTGTTGGCGAGGGCAGGAAGCTTGCCCAAGAGCTTGGCGAGGAGCTGTCTGCCGTCCTTATCGGCGACAACGTGGCGGAAATGAGCAAGGAGCTTTTTGCGAGCGGCGCCGACAACGTATACTTGGTTGAAGGCAGCGCGTTTCATAACTATTCGACGGACGCGTATTCAATCGCTTTTACGTACCTGATCAGGAAATATCTGCCATCCGTAATATTATTGGGCGCGACTAATGACGGCCGTGATTTAGGCCCCCGCGTATCCGCCAGGTTGAAGACCGGCCTGACGGCCGACTGCACGAATCTTTCCATAGATCCGGAAACCAGGCTCGTCGCATGGACAAGACCTGCCTTCGGCGGCAATATCATGGCAACGATCTTTTGCCCGGACAACCGTCCGCAGATGGGAACAGTAAGGCCGAAAGTCTTCAAGAAGCCCGTACCGGACTACAACCGGACGGGAAAAATTATCCGGGAAGAGCTGGCAATCAATGAGAAAGACATTCGAACAAAACTTATCGATGTTGTCAAGGTCTGTACTTTCTCATGCAATCTCGAAGACGCAGAGATCATCGTCTCCGGAGGACGGGGACTCGGAAAGCCGGAAGGCTTCAGGATGGTTGAGGAGCTTGCACAAGTTTTGAAAGGCACCGTCGGATCGTCCCGTGCTGCTGTTGACGCGGGCTGGATGCCTTATCCGCACCAGGTCGGTCAAACAGGAAAAACGGTGGCGCCAAAAATATATATCGCTTGCGGCATATCCGGCGCCATTCAGCATCTTGCCGGGATGCAGACATCCGATGTCATAATTGCAATCAATAAAGACCCTGATGCGCCCATCTTCAAGGTGGCGACTTACGGAATAGTCGGCGATGTCTACGAGGTCGTCCCGGCACTGACCGCGAAATTTAGGGAAATTCTGCAATAAGAAAATAATCGCCGTGCATAGTCAGCACGTCGGCAAGGTTTATGACAACAATAAATATCTATTTTAAGAGGAGGGCGATCTATGAATTTTACTGTATCACCGGAAAATGAAGGCATCCGCAAGATGGTGCGGGAATTTGCAGAGAAGAAACTGGCTCCGACTATTGTGGAGCGTGATGAAAAGGAGCTATTCGACCGAAGCATATTTGATGAAATGGGTAAGTTGGGCCTCATGGGTCTGCCGTATCCCGAAAAGTATGGTGGAGGCGGTATGGACTTCGTCGCTTATGCCATTGCAATTGAGGAAATTTCGCGCGTGGACGCATCAACTTCCATCGGTATGTCGGTGCACACTTCGCTGTGTTCGTGGCCGATCTACAAATACGGCACCGAAGAGCAGAAGCAGAAGTACCTGGTGCCGCTCGCCCAGGGCATAAAGTTAGGCGCATTTGGTCTAACGGAGCCCAATGCAGGCACGGACGTAGGCAACGCCTCGACATTCGCCGTCAAAGAAGGGGATTCATATCTTATCACCGGGACCAAGGTTTTCAACACGAACGGCGGAGAGGCTGAAGTAGAGGTTGTCTTCACCAAAACAAATAAAGAGGCCGGCCTTAAGGGTATGAGCGCGTTTATCGTCGAGAAAGGTTCACCGGGCCTGAGTTTCGGCAAGAAAGAAACCAAAATGGGTATTCGCGCAGCCGTACAGCGCGAAGTGATCATGGTCAACGCAAAAACCCCCGCCTCCAACATCCTTGGCAAAGAAGGCGATGGGTTCAGAATTGCCATGACGACTTTGGATGGCGGCCGCATCGGTATAGCTGCCCAGGCGGTCGGCATTGCCCAGGGCGCTCTGGATCACGCAATCAAATATGCAAAACAGCGTGTTCAGTTCGGAAAACCCATAGCGACCCAGCAGGGCATCAGCTTTATGCTCGCCAACATGGCAACAAAAGTTGAGGCAGCCCGTCTCATGACGTATCGAGCCGCTTTTAACAAATCAAATGATCTGCCTTATTCCAAGGAGGCGGCTATGGCTAAGCTGTTTGCTTCGGACGTCGCGATGTCTGTTACGACCGACGCCGTCCAGGTATTTGGCGGCTACGGGTACAGCCGCGAGTATCCTGTGGAGCGCCTGATGCGTGACGCAAAGATTACGCAGATCTATGAGGGCACAAGCGAGGCAATGCGCATGGTCATCGCCGGCAGTATTCTGAGGTAACCTGTACGGCGCAGGCTTGACGATTTAGCCTAAAGTTTATGAACTTCGGGGGAGACGAGGATAACTCGTCTCCCCTTTAATTTTAAGACACTATCGACGCATACCAATCCTCCAGGAACATCCCGACACGTCGCATAAGTTTCCGCTTACATTCCAACATGTCAGCAAACGTTTCGTACATCATTTAATTGTTAAGGTGTCATATCGACCGAAGGGAGATATCTTTTAGTTCTATCCCCCGACTAAGATTTCTCGCTACGCTCGAAATGACAATAGTACACGGACTTTTCCGAGCTGCGGCATAAAATACATGGGCAAATTTATGAACCAGTGCACTTAGTCTTGCTTGTAAGCTTTCTGCATCGACATGTAAACGACATATATAAGTAGACAGCGCAGAAAGTCCCTGCTATGCTGCCCCTAAAGAAAGATGCAGGGGGAGAAACATGAAGGCATTAACGCTCGATCATCCGCGACTTACGAGGGAGGCCCTGCTTCGTATAGCCGACCGGACGCCGGGGGCCTGGGTGGGAATACGAATAGCCGTTCTGCTCCTGATTTTGGCAGGGTGGAAATCGGCCCGTGCAGCGGAGCTTTTCGGCCTAACCCGCTGGACGGTTGTGAAATGGATTCAGCGGGCAAACAAGGAAGGAACCGAAGCGGTGCTCGACCGGGAGCGCGTGGGCAGGCCGCCCCGCATTAATAAGGAAGTGATGAAAACACTCGCAGCCGTCTTAGCAAATTCGCCGCGCGAAGTTGGAGTCCCCCGTAACCGCTGGGACGGCAATGCACTGGTTAAGTATCTGAAGAAGACTTATCACATAGAAATTCATGTGCGTCATGCCCAGCGCATCATGAAGAGCCTTGCGCATTCTCCGAAGATACCCGTTGTGCCGATAGACCATGCCGCAGGGGAAGGAGCAAAGATATTTGGTAAGTTGTTGAATTCGGTAGCGAGCGCATGACGAACGATGGTGTTCGTTAAGAATCGAAGATTCTCCGCCGCTCGCTGCGGAGAGATTCAATATTCCTTGTCGTTTTGAAAAGCCCGATGCAAGAACACCCTTGATTAAGAAATGAGAGAATGCTAAATAACAACATAATCACGACAATACGATAAATTAAAAGAGGAGGTCATTGAATGAATAAAAAGCTAATTTATGTACTGGTGGGTTTGATAATTATCTCGTTGGCCACACTTTGTTTTGCGGCTCCAAAGGATGATGCGGTGGCGCTGGTCAAGAAAGCAGCGGCCTTTTACAAGGCAAACGGAAAGGACAAGCTTGTTGCCGAAATAAATAAACCAAATGGGCAATTTGTCAAGGGTGACGTGTACGTCTTCATTTGGACGCTTAATTATTCTGTATTGGCCCATCCGGCAAATCCTAAACTGATCGGAATGGACATGACAGAACTTAAGGATCCTGATGGCAAACGATTCGTATATGAAGCCGTGGAACTTGCGAAAGCAAAGGGATCCGGCTGGGTTGACTATAGATATACCAATCCTGTCAAGAAGAAGGTTGAGGCCAAAACTACATACGTCCTCAAGGTGGATGACTTGATTCTCGCTTGTGGCATTTACAAGTGATTTATCATAAGCAAGCTTAGGTACTAATATCGGAAGCAATTGATCTTTTCAGATGGATGAGCGGTAATATCCATTATTTTGGTGGTTCGTTATCCGGGGATGGACAGAGGTTATATTTCTTCAGCTTGCGCACGACTGTGGATTGATTGATTTTCATCGCCTTGGCGATCTCCCTCGTGCCCTTGTGATTCTGGAGCGCCTGTTTGAGGAGTTGCTTCTCCGCCTGCTCAATCGTTTTTTTGAAGCTGCCCTCCCCGATGACGCTGATTGTCTCAGCAGAGATCTGGCTTTTGATCTGAATCGGCAGATGCTTCATGGTTATCTCATCACCCTCCGTCATGATGATCATCCTCTCCACAACGTTTTCCAATTCCCGCACGTTGCCGGGCCAGGAGTAGAGCATCACAACATCGATAACCTCCGGTGAAATGCGTTTGTTGTACTGATGTTTCTTGTTCATCTTATCGAGAAAGTGCACGACAAACATAGGTATGTCCTCTCTGCGCTCACGCAGAGGAGGAATATCAATTGCAACGACGTTAAGGCGATAATAAAGGTCGTCGCGAAAAGTGCCTTTTTTTACCATTTCTTCAAGATTCTTGTTTGTCGCGGCGACGATGCGCACATCGACGGGGGTGGGCTTCACGCCGCCAATCCGCATGATCTCACGATCCTGCAGGGCCCTCAAGAGCTTTCCCTGGAGACTGTAGGGGATATCGCCGACCTCGTCCAAAAACAGGGTCCCCTCATTTGCAAGCTCAAACATGCCGGGTTTTCCCTGTTTTTTTGCGCCGGTAAAAGCGCCGTAATCGTAACCGAAGAGTTCTGATTCAAGGAGCGTTTCAGGAATTGCTCCGGAGTTCACCTTGATGAGCGGGCCCTTTGAGCGCTGGCTTTGCTGGTGTATGGCATTTGCGATCACTTCCTTGCCGACGCCCGATTCGCCGGTGATCAAAACCGACACATCAAAACTGGCGACACGCGCCACGATTTCCATTAGCCGCTTCGTCGATTCGCTGTGAGCGACTATATCGACGTTCTTCATCTGCTCAAGCTCGGCGGCATATAATTCATTCAGCCGCTGCGTTTTTTCGAGCAACTGCTTCAAATAGAGTATTTCCGTTATATCTCTGATATTGGCGACAACCCGCCTGATCTCACCGTCTTCACCCCATATGGGTATCGCAGTCGCCATTATCTTCTGACCGATCTTCTCCCCTCTGAGCATCTCCAGCATGACTGTAACCTTCTTTCTTTCCCTGATTGCCGCCATTGCTGAAGATTCCGTGTACCATTTATGATCCACGAGGTCCTTAGCGCACTTTCCTACGGCGAATTCCCTCTGAATTCCCGCAATGCGCTCCCATGCACTATTTACCCTGAGGATAACCCCCTGCCCGTCGGTTATGAAAAGGCCGTCGTGGGATGCCTCAATGATATCTTCCAATTCACAAAAATCACATCTGTGCACGGCCTGATGAGATTCGTCACCCGTAACTAATTTCAGATTATCTGCCTTTTTTGTTTTTGATGTAGGTTTCGACACTTTCTTCTTCCTGAAAACTTTCCTTTGGCATAACATAGTAACAGAAGGCTTCTATGTCAACAGTATTTTAGACGGCATTACGGCAATGATCTCAGGGCCTTATTACGGGCATCCAGCATGCCTATATGATCATTTTTTGTATTCCGCATCTATGGTAATAGAAATGCCCCCGCGGACGGCGAAATCCGCTGTTACTTTACACCACCGGGGCTTGAGCGCGGAGACCAGGTCGTCAAGAATCACGTTGGCCACATGCTCATGAAACACCCCTTCGTCACGGTAAGACCAGAGATACAATTTCAGGGACTTGGATTCGACAATCTTTTTGTCCGGTATGTACTGGATGGTCAGTCTCGCAAAATCCGGCTGCCCAGTAGCCGGACAGACGCATGTAAACTCCTCCGTCTTTAGCGTTACAATGTAATCCCTTCCCGGATGATGGTTGGGAAAGGTTTCCAGCTTCTTTGTGGGTTTGGCGTCGCGCCTAAGTAAAGTCAGCCCATCAAGGTCGGATTTTTGCGTCTTCTTTGTCATTCAGGCCTTTCTCCTCTTTCAATCTCTCACGTGATCATTTTCTGCACACCGGCATAGAAGAAATAACATGCAAAGAAAATTAATACAACTGCGCATGTTCCCATCACCCATCTGTAAAAACCATCGGTGAAAAGATGCCTGCCCTTCCCCACCGCCGCAGAAACCGCTGAATACCAGACAAAGTCTGCGAGAATATGTCCCGTGAAAAAAATATTAGGCCGGCTATGCCGAACCTCCAGCTATAAATGACGTAACCAAACCCTATTGTCGCCCACCAGACAATCCAGTAGGGATTGGCTATGCTCAGGATCGCGCCATTTTTTATGAGAGAGCCGCTCTTGCTCTTCCCCGCTTTCAATGACAGCGTCAACGTCGGCAGGGCGCGAAACATGCCTAAACCCATCCAGAGCAGGATAACGCCGCCTGCTATGGCGACAACGATAAAGACGTCGCTGCGCTGAAGAAACGGGGCAAGTCCCAAGACAAGCGCGGCAAGCAGTGTGATCTCCATGATGCCGTGACCTGCGATAAGCAAAGGCCCGGCGATGAATCCCCTTTGCGAGCTTTCGCTGATTGTCGCTGTGAGGAGCGGCCCCGGCATCATGGCGCCGGAAAAGGCGATGATAAAAGAAGAGACGAAGATTGTGATAAGTTCCCACACTCTTTATATATGTCCTGTATCAAAAAACATTGCGGGCTTTGAAAAATTTCTGCTTCTTATGTAGACAGGCGAGAGAGTATGAACTGATTCAATGACACTCTTTCTTCCGCACAGCGGATGGCCAGCTCCCGGTGTTTTTCAGGGGGGATTCTCAAGGTGAGATTCCCTTTGAATTTCTTGAGTCCCAGAGGTTTTGGCACCGTTTCACCTTGTTCCCGCATCCACTTGACTGACTCCGCAACCACATATTCAATCTCCCTAAGCGCTTCCTGAATCGTATCCCCGTGGGCGCCCAATGAAGGAAACTCCAGGCATCTGGCTACGTGGCAATGGTCATCCTCGGACCATTCGATCCGGTATGTATATTTCTTAATGTCGCTCTTCATTTGTCTTCGCCTCCATTTTCTCGATGGCTTTCTTTACGTCTCTTACCTGATAGGATTTTGCCATCTTATCAACTTTTTGCAGATTTATCCTCGGATCACCTTTCCAGGGTGTCTTGAAGATGTAATGACTCCCGCGTATCCTCGGGTTACCGAAATATTTCTTACAAATTTTCAGTAAATCAGCAAACAAAACGTTGCGGGGATTCTCCAGGTAATCTTTGTCTTTCATGATTGACATGATAGCGTATATGCTATCGCTTGTCAAGGCACCTTTAGGTTGGTGCATTTCACTATTAAGGTGTCATATCGACCCCCTCGGTTTACTCGGGGTAAACTCCGGGAGATATCTCGCGATCACCATAAGACAGGTAACATTATCAAGCTAACTCGCAGCTGTTCGCATCGAGCTGGCACGATTTTTCCTTTGTTTTTTCTCTAAGACGCATTTCCCGCCTAGCTTTTGCTTCCCTGTTCCTTCTTTTTTCATCACCTGTTTTCAGGATCAGCGGCGGCACCGGCGCGGGATGCCCATCTTTGTCAAGGGCCACGTATGTCATATAGGCGGAAGCCATATGATGTCTCTCACCGGTCATGAGATTCTCAGTCTCCACCCGGATACCGACTTCCATGGAGGTTCTTCCCACAAGATTGAGACTGGCTCGCAGTGTTACAAAGTCCCCGATGAATGCGGGCCAATGCAAATCCAACCGGTCAAATGAGGCTGTAACTGCATTGCTCCTTGCGTGTCGCATGGCAACGGTTCCCGCGACGGTATCAATGAGCTTCATGATGACTCCGCCATGAACGTTCCCGGCAGGATTTGCATCCTGAGGGTTCATCATCTGGGCCATGACGGTGCTGCTGTCTTTAACTCGTTTCCCTTTCATTTTCCCCTCCCCCATAAAACTCGGAAATAAATAATCTCACGAAATCGTCCTATGAATGGACTTGCCCATATTGATATTATCGTTTAAGATTATTTTTCAGTCAAGAGCTGGATAGTCGGTGTAACCCTTCGCTCCGGGCGTGTAGAAGGTCTGTTCATCCCACTTGGCACAGCCCTCCACCGGATGCGCCCCTCAAGATGGGGATTCGATATGAAGGATTTACCGAAAGAGACCCCATCAGCAAGACCCTCTTCCCGCACCCGATTGCCCCTGTGACGATCGAAACGACAGTCGCTCACCATCGTGCCCTTGTAGCGCGGTCGTTCAGTAGACCTAACATCTTAATGGAAACGGTACGGCGATACTATCTGGCTTCTCTCTTTGTCTATAAATCTTTTGGCAAGTGATATATTTACATGAACAACTCCTCTGTCCACATCTTCCAATCTACGACACAGACCTGAACGCCTCCCATTTTTTAATAATGCCGAATGATATGCAAAACTGCATGCGCGATTATGCTCATTGCTGGTCTTCTTTCATAAGCAGGGTTTTATCAATTTGATGTAACATTAGGTATTTATGCACATTTTTTATAAAAGCGTCAGATCCGCTTAGATGGCAGTGTTTTTGCACATTCGTGAGAGCATCAAGTTGTCGCAGTAATCGCCCAACACGTTGGCGATTATAAATTCTATTAACCATCAACCATCAGGAGGAATGCCATGATCGTGAAGAATGTGAAGGACACTAAAGAGACATCTATTTCAAGTTACCCCTACAGGGGAAAACCATTGCCTGTCAAGGACACATCCATCCGCTGGTTATCTCAAGCAGGTCCGGCAGATTCGCCGGAGTATGGTTTGAGATTCTTTACTCTCGGACCCGGCGGCAGCATACCCATTCATAATCACCTGTACTATCAGACGATGTACATTTTGAGCGGGAAGCTTGTCGTAACATCTTATTCCAAAGAAACTGATGCCAAAGTTGACGAAAAAACACTGGGGCCAAACGATTTTGCTTTTGTGCCCACCATGGAGCCACACAGCATTATTAACCAGAGCAAGACCGAGAGCGCCACTCTTCTGTGCTGCATCGGCGTTCTATGTTCAGACGACACGATATAGATGCTTCAGAGGAGAAATTACTATCCTCACAGTGATCCTCCCCCAGCAG
>PLMX01000073.1:28402-41239 GCA_003142635.1 Syntrophaceae bacterium
GTGTTTTATGTGGCTCAATAATGCAACAGAGAAATAGTCTGTTTCGGGATCAAATGTGCACCCATAAAAAAATAACAGAAAGATTAGGAGGAGAAGGATGAGTTATACAGTTAAATCGATTTGTCTGGGATCAATCGAGGCGGATCAGTCGGGATTCACCTACATGGCTTTTCCGGGAGTTCCCATTGTTCTGGATGTGGCGTACTTCATTGTGAAAGGAGCGCCCAAGACCATTCTTTTTGATACAGGTTCCTGGTCCGCATTGATGGCGAAGTACTGGCCGGGCAAGGGCGTCGATTTCCAGACGTTTGAAGAGTCTCTGGCAAAAGAAGGCATGAAGCCCGAAGATGTCGATATTATCATCACCTCGCATATGCACCACGACCACGTTGGTAATCATTTCAAATGCAAGAATGCGGAAGTCTATATTCAGGTCGAAGAATTCGCTTTTGCACAGGCGCCCCATCCTCTGCATGCGCAATACTATCCGAAAGACCTGATGGACCAGATAGACGCCATGAAAGTGCGTTTGATACGCGGCGATTACGAATTATTTCCCGGTATTCGCATTATGCTCACGCCAGGTCATACGCCGGGCACCCAGTCTCTGTGCGTCGACACCAAGCAAGGGAAAACGGTTATTCCCGGTCAGTGCACGACGTACCATACGTTTGTGGAACCGTGCAAGTGTCTTCCGAAGGGCCATCCATTTGCCGCTTGGGAGGTATTCAGCCAGACCATTGCAACGGACATGAATCAGGCGTACTGGAGCAATCTACAGGTAAAAAAGATGGCTGATGTCTTGCTTCCCTGTCACGGACCTGGATTTGATGAAAGAACAAAAAAATATCTGCCGCCTTCAATGAAATAGATTGTTTGCTTTGTCATGAAACCGGATTGGCGGATATAGAAAAATATTGAGCAGGTTACGTGCGCATTAAGAGGCATGGGTGTACTTTCCAATAAGTGCGGCAAATAGTCCTTCATGAGGTCAAAGCAAAGGTGCGCTCAGTTGGGCACCAAGCGAAGCTACTCATGAAGGACGCATGATGCGAAGTTAGAAACTCGGAAAGTTTTTGGGGAGGTTGGGTATATGGCGTACATAATTGCGACAGCGTTATTTGCACTAGCTCTCTTGCTGACAGGGTATATAACAACAAACTATATCAGGGGGCTTCACTCATTTAATATTGCCGGTCGTGAGTTAGGTATTTTTGCGGGATTCACCGGAATAGTTGCCACAGGTGTCGCAGGTCAAATGATCGTGATGCAGTCTGGGCTCACAGTTAGTTTCGGTTTCCTGGCAAGCATGAGTAGTACCGTTCCTTATGGATTAGGATTGTTTCTCTATGCATATACTGTAGGCCCAGTTATTAGAAGGTGCGGTGGGCAGACGTTAGCCGAATTCATGGAATCAAGATTTTCCAAAGAAGCAAGGTTAATTACCAGTATTACACAAATTCTCGGAATGATGGGAGTTGTTGCTCTTGCGACAGTTGCGCTCGCTAACATTACTCAAGCCTTGCTTGGGTGGCCGTGGCTTGTTGGGATCACTGTTTTTTTTAGTATGTATGGGCTTTTCATTATCTTTGGAGGGTTTTGGGCAGTTACAACAACAGACATATTAGAGTTAATAATAAAAGTTGGTATAGCACTCCCTGCTGTTACAATTTACTTAGTGATTCACTATGGAGGATTTGGTTTTCTTCTCGATTCCTGGCCACATAATTTTCTCACAACCGGATATGCGGGCGGGCAAATGAACATTTTCTCAGCTGTTCATCCAAGTTATTTAACACTTGGGTGGATGTTCTTTGCAATAACAATGGGGTCTTCCTATTATTGGATGAGGGGCGCTGCAGCGAGAGACGAAAAAGTTTTGAAGATTACATATATTGTAGGAGGACTAACGATCGTCTTTTTGGCTCCAATCATCTATGGTATCTATGGGGCATATGCGGCGGTGCTTAATCCCGGAGCTTTCCAGCCGTTAGGAAAATTATCAGTAGATGCTGCAGTAGGTATGTTAATGAAGAAGCTGGATACCGCGGTAGGAGTGACTTTATATGTTGGACTGTTAGCTGCTTCTCTTTCAACCGGAGCTATGGCCCTTATCGGAGTTACTGCAACACTGCAGAGAGACGTTATCAAGGGGACTAAATGGGGGAACACCGTCCATGGCGGACGTATTCTAATTGTCCTCACACTCATCGGGATATGGCTTTTGTGCTTTTATCCAAGGGCTATTGTTTTCCTGTTCAGTTATGTTTTTGCGTGGTTTATTCCTTCCTTTGCTGCTATATTATTTGGGTTTTACTGGAGAAGAGTAACTAACGCAGGAATAGTTTGGGGAATCACGCTGAGCAGTTTGGTGATGCTGGTGCTGCAATTAGGTGAGTTGACGGGTATCTTGAAGACATGGCATATCGCTCATCCGGCTATAGTTGGAAGTATCGTAGTGTTTGCTGTAATACCGGTTGTGAGTATATTTACGAGGCCGAAATACTTCGGCGAATTGAATTGGAAAGTCAAGCCTTCAGAAACGGAACTATTACAACCAATTCCAGCAGGGATAGGCGAACCTGAAAGAGAAGTAATGAAGGCAATTCGCCGAGGTTACGTAACTTTAGCAGATATCGTTGATTTATTTTCGGATAAAGCGTCTTCAGAAGTGAATGACATAGTTGAGCGTTGTGACGTCAACCGTTTGATAGCGCGGGAAGCTTTGTACGGACTGGGATTATTTACCTTCTCCTTGACGGATAAAGGCGTGAAGTTCCTGGAGCCTCTTTCATCTGAAGATGAAAAGCTTCAGACCAAAGGACTAGATACGATGTCAATCGAGATGTTAAGAATTGCTGATAGAGATCCGAAGAATTATGTGGACGATTTCATAAAAGATGGGAAAACTATACTTGGAGCACAGGCGGTCGCGAATAGATTGGTTAAGCTTGGTTATGTTAAGAACAAGGGGATCTTTCAAAGAGAAATTCAAATAACGGAAAAAGGCAGAGAAATTCTCGGTCAAATAGATAAGGGGTCTAAGAACAAATAGAAGGATTTGCTAAATAATACGACTTTGCCCCTGGCAGCTTTAAAATCATTACGTTAAGAAGTGACTGTTAACGGATGGTGAAAACGGTGGTCAGAGTTAATTAATGCAGTGGAAGGAGGTTTTGAGTATCTCAACAATTGAATTTGCAGGAAAAAAATACGAAGTGGATGAGGACGGTTATCTCCAGGAACCTGACAAGTGGAGTGAAGAATTTGCCGAGCTCTATGCGAAAGAGGAAGGCATCGAGGGCGTCCTGACCGAAGAGCACTGGAAGATTATTCGCTATCTGCGGGCTTATTTTCAGCAGTTCGGTATGGCTCCCATTATCAGGAAACTCTGTAAAGATAATGGGATCAATAAGCAGAAGCTCGATGAGCTCTTTCCAACAGGGCCTGCCAAAGGGGCCTGCAAGCTGGCAGGGCTATCGAAACCAGCCGGATGCATCTGAACGATACTATCAGCAGTAGGCGCACCGTGGTGAAATAGGGCTCAAGGATCGATAGCACATGGGTTGTGTGGATCGTAATCCGCATTTTCCGTAAGATTATTTTTCCGCGTGCTGCGTGCAGAAGCTCATATCCTGTTGCTCCGTCTATGCGACAGGAATCTGAATGTCGTGTCAGCGTCTGAGAAATTATTTAATCTAAATGTCCTTCCCCCTGGGGCGGGTTTGATTGCACGGCCGCCCCAGGCGGCAGTCTCGGGGATGGCGATTAGAAATCTGATCCCCGCAATCAACATGCTTCCCCGTTTGGAGCATATCAAGCGTCCTTGCCACAGTACCCCGGCCCCCGTCTTTGAGACTTGCCTGAAAGGTTGTAATGGTTTATATGAGAGCCGATATGAAGCATAAAGCAGTTTAACTTTGTCTCCACTATTTCAAGGGAACTATATAAAAATGAAAATGGGCAACTCATGTAAAGACACCGATATTTTAAATATAATCATGGAATTCGCCTCAGATGGAATATTTATTGTCGACAAGAATAGTATCATCGTGGGAATGACTAAAGCTTACGAGAGAATGAGCGGAATAAAAAGGGAGGAACTCATTGGTTTGCCGGTGGCTACCTTATTGAACATGGGATTATCAAAAGTACCCGTTCTGCAAATTATTGAAGAAAAGAAACCTCTATCGGATATAATAACATACTCCCGAACAAACAAGGAAATTCTGGTAACCGGTATTCCTATTCTTGATGAAAAAGGTGATTTAAACTACGTGGTATTGTGCTTCCGGGACCTCTCCGAATTAAATGCTCTGCAAAAAGAAATATCGAATTCGCAGAAATTGATACAACAGTATAAGAATGAACTTGACGTATTGAAACAAGATGCTCCCCATTCTGATATTATTGCCAGAAATCCTAAAATGAAAAGAGTCCTCGAATTAGCAAAAAGATCGGCAGGCGTTGATTCGACTGTTTTAATATTGGGTGAGTCAGGGGTTGGCAAGGATTTAATCGCCAGATATATTCATCAACAGTCCGACAGAAGCATAAAAGGAAAGTATATAAAGATCGATTGTAGTTCGATACCGGAAACGTTGCTGGAGTCGGAATTATTTGGATACGAACACGGAGCCTTTACGGGTGCAAGGGAAACCGGCAAGCAGGGCCTTTTTCAAATGGCAGAAAAGGGCACTCTTTTTCTGGACGAAATAGGCGATTTGCCTTTACCGCTTCAAGTAAAATTGCTCAACACCCTGCAGGACAGGAAGATAAACCCTCTCGGCAGTCTGAAATCTATTGATGTGGATGTCAGAGTTCTGGCTGCAACAAATAAAGACTTAACAGCATTGGTCGAAAACGGATCATTTCGCAGTGATTTATTTTATAGGCTTAATGTTATTCAAATAAACATTCCGCCCCTTAGACAAAGAAAAGAAGAAATCATACCCTTGGTATTTCATTTCGCGAAAAAAATATCTTTAAAGTATGGCATAGAAAAGGATTTTTCATCGGAGGTATTGAGGCTTTTTGAAAATTATGAATGGCCGGGAAATATCAGGGAATTAATAAATGTTGTTGAACGTTCAATCGTACTGTCTACCAATAATACTATTCAATTACAGGATGTTATGGAATTGAGTACTATTTTCGCCAAGAAGACGCATCCTCCATTGTCAGCAAGGAAGAACAAAGCATTAAAAGAAGCATTAGCTCAGGCTGAACGCAACTTGATATTAGATACTTTGAACGAAAAGAAGTCATTAAGATTGGCCGCAGAGGAACTCAAAATAGATATTTCAACACTTGTCAGAAAAAAAAGGAAATATAAAATAAAATTCGACGGCAGTTTTGATTAACCAAATTTGCCATCCAATCTCGTGCTTCCCTGGTGGAATAGTTCATTTACATTACTACACCGAATTGATAGTTGTTGGTTGATAAGACTTCCTTCATTGTTGATGAAAAAGGAGTCTACCGTCTTCTACGAGGAAAATGTCAGCTTAGTTCCAGACATGTTGAGGATGAACTGGTCCGGCATTTCCTCCTTAATTTGCATCACTGCTTTTCTTCCCGTACAGTGGGTTGGTATAATATAGCTGGGATTAATCTTGTGCAGTTCTTCTATTGTTTTTTCGATGATTGATTCAAAAAGAGGGCCACTGAGGTGAAACCCCCCCATGATTGCATGCACCTGTTTGATGCCTGTAACCGTCGTGGCATGATGAACTGTATTGATGATACCCGAATGGGCACAACCGGATAGAATAACCAAGCCCTTGCCTCTGACGTTCATAACGATCGATGTATCGTCCTCGATAGCATCAAACTTCTCTCGACCATCCTCTAAAAGGCGGGCAATCGGATAACCTTTTTCAAAGTCTGTGGCGCGCTCGATTTCTCCCAGGAACAGAACATCACCATCAAGCATAAGCTGAGGCTCTCTTGTTTCCACAACTCTAATTTCGAGTTTTTCAAGAGCGTCTCTGGTGATTGCGGGAAAGAAGACCTTCTGTTCTTCATTGTACTTCAGATAACGTGGAGTTTTAAATACGGATGGGTGCACAAACAGTTCGACACCCCGTTTCCCTATCATTTTTACAAACCTCTCCATCCCGCCCGCGTGGTCATCGTGTCCGTGTGAAAGGGCAAGGGCTTCAATTTGCGACATGTCCACGCCAAGAGCTTCGGCATTGAAAACGGCTCCGATCTCCGAAAATCCGAAATCGAAAAGCATAGTTCTCGTCCGGCTTCCGGTTGTCGTCCTGACGATCGAGGAAAATCCGTGCTCGGACAGCACGGATTTTCTGAAACGCCCCTCTTTCATCGGCATGGCTCTTGTAACCACTTCATTGTTGTCTCTCACCGTCATGTCTATGTAGTTATCCTGCAAGGTTAAAATTTCTGCCTTATCTACGGCGTTCAAAATCATTTTCCCCATGATATTTCCTCTCACCACTCCGTCTCTACATATTAATATTTTGAATTTAATACTTAAGGCTTTGTCTCTACAAAATATATTGCTTCCGAATTTCCACTATCCTGTCCCTATCAAGTTGTTCTCCGAACTCCTAACACATTTTGACATACAGTTCTGCATTTGTCTTAGAATACTACTAATTGAACCATCGTACGGGATGTTCCATAGAGAAGATTGTTGACGAACCTTCTCATGAACACATCGATTTACTTTTCTTTGCTTGAGGAATGGGCCAGTAATTTCATGCCGCCGCTTCCGGCGGTCGGCGTGCAAGCGGTTGTTACGCCTTGAGTGGCATCATCGACAAAGAAGTCTGAAAAGGGCATCGAAGACCGCGGTTGATCCCAGCACGCCACTATGTTCCCCGTCGGGAATAGGCTGAAAGATGGCATCGATACCGCGAGCCTTCAATCGCTCGACATAGGTTTTTCCCAATTCAGGGGGGTGTTGTGCGATCTCTTGTGCCGGTTAGAGCGATCACTTTGGCTGCCACACTTACCTTATCGAGCCATTGAATGGGATCTTCACTTCTGAGCGAGTGTCCTCTGCTCGCTCGCCCGCCAAAAAAATCGCAAGGGCAAGATACCAGGATCGCCGCTTCAGCCAATTTAGGCTTCATACCCAGAAGCACCGCCGCAGTTGCCGCACCACCGGAATGGCCGACAATTATTACGGCTTCCGGTTTGTACTCAACTCGAAGCCTTTCGATTGCCGCACCTACCTCTGCGATATTTGCCCGTGTCCAATTATCGCCACGCCCGTAATTATTACCTGATGATGATTCTCCACTTCCATCAGGGTAGCCGGGACGAACCAGAGCTACAGACATTACTTCGTCAGAGGCAAAATCGGCAGCGGCCTTTTGTGCGATGGGAAAGTGGTAATTGGCAGGGTTGCCCGAAGTCATATTGCCATGAAGCCAGACCACCATCGTCGTGGGTTTAGTGGACCCGTACAGCCTAATCAAAAGACATCCCGACTCGCCGGAAACTCTGGTCTTAAAGTCTTCTCTTTCGCACGTCGCTCCAGACACGCATGTTGCCGCGATAAGGAGCATTAACAGCGAAAGAAGCAATCTCGCGCTCATGTGATTTCTTCAGAAACCTTTGAACAGGCGTTGCAGGATAACGCCGTTTGAATTATTTCTTCGCCGACAAATATCCTTTGGCAAGGGATTTGTTGACGTGAAGGACCCCCTTGTTCATGTCTTTCAACGGATAATCTTCCGTAATTGGCGGAAGCTGATCGGCCTTGCTCTGCTCCCTAATAACCGAACCGGCAGGGACGTAGCGGCCATCTGGCACTTTGACGCCCATGAGAATAACGCCGGGCTCAATCACACATTTCTTCCCCACGAAGGACTTGAAGACGAGGGACTTCATGCCGACGAAGGTATCATCCATGACAACGGCGGGTCCGTGGATCTGCACCTGGTGAGCTAAGGAAACGCGGCTTCCCACGTAAACGCCGTACTTCCTGCCGCCCGATAGCATACAGATTTTTTTCAACGGGTTGGCCGTTCATCTCCGTCTCCAGGGCATGGATTACGACACCGTCCTGGACGTTCGAGTCATCACCGATGGAGAGCGGCTGCCCTTCATCGCCGCGGATGGATGCCATGGGAGAAACCATGATATTCCTGCCCAGAATCACATTGCCGATGACAGCAGCCAGTGGATGAACATACGTGGATGGATCGATAACCGGTTCCGAAACCTTTTTGCAAAAATCCGCAGTGACATTCTTTGCTATCATCTTTGCCTCCGTATTTTATGAGAGCTTTGCAGTGTGGTGAAAATCCAGCAAGTTCTCTTTTATTGCTCCGGCAATTAAACACATGGATGCCGGATCAAGTCTGGCATGACAATTGGGTATCTTAGCTGGATTCCCGATTCCTCGGGAACGACAGAATTGATATAATCATGTGCCGGAGTAATTATGTTAGATGAGATTTTTCCTTTCCCGCACGAGAAGCTCTTCCCATACGGCACTGACAACGGACCGGGTGGTTTCAAGCGGACCTTTGTTGTCTATGACAAAATCCGCATGCAGAATCTTTTCGTCGATGGGCATCTGTGTGTCCAGCCTGCTTTCGGCCTCTTTGCGGCTGTATTCGTTTCTTTCCTGCAGACGTCTGATCTGATCTTCAGCGGCAATATAGACCAGGATGACAACGTCAAACAGATGCTGCATGCTTACTTCTACGAGGAGAGGGACATCGGAAACAACAATGGCGCGAGGATTCATTTCCCGGATATCTTCCATCCTCCGCCGCCACAGATCGAAAACAACAGGATGAACAATGCTGTTAAGCCTCAAGAGCTTCACATGATCTGTAAAGACGATCTCGCCAAGCTTTGCCCTGTTGATTGTTTCGTCCTCATTCAGGATATCTGTTCCGAAAAACTCTACGATAGCCTTCCATACCGGTTGTTCAGGCTCTTCTGCGAAGTGCGCGAGCGCGTCGAAGTCGATGAGGTAGGCACCTTTGTCTTCGAACATCTTCGCTACGGTCGATTTTCCTGAGGCAATGCCGCCTGTCAAGCCCACGTTCAGCATATGTTTGTGCCGTCGAGAATCAGCTTGGAATTAAACTTTTTACATGGTGTCATATCGACTGAAGGGAGATATCTTTTATTTATACCCACGCGACTAAGATTTCTCGCTACGCTCGAAATGACAATAGTACATGGAAAGTTCAGCGCAACTACTGCTCGCTGTTTCTTTTATGGAGAATGCGGAGGCCTTCGAGCGTCAGCATCTCATCGACGATATTTATGCTTTTCGTTTCCGGAGAGATGATGCTTGCGAGACCGCCCGTCGCTATGACCTTTGGGTCTGACATGACTTCCGCTTTGATGCGGCCGACAAGCCCGTCCACGAGGCCCGCGTAGCCGAACAGTATGCCTGCCTGCATGCTGCTTACTGTATCCTTGCCGACAACGGATTTGGGTCTGGCGATTTCCACCCTCGGTAGTTTTGCCGCCTTGCTGAAGAGCGCCTCGCTCGCTATCATGATGCCCGGCGATATGCACCCGCCCATGTACTCACCCTTTTTTGATACATAGTCGAAGGTAGTAGCGGTGCCGAAATCCACGATTATGATATCACCGCCGTATTTATCGTATGCGGCTACGGCGTTGACAATCCTGTCCGCCCCTACTTCTTTCGGATTATCATACAGAATAGGCATTCCCGTTTTTATGCCCGGACCCACTATGAGAGGCTTGACGTTGAAATATTTTTCGCAGAGAGGCTCCAGGATGTTGAGCATCGTGGGAACAACGCACGAGATGATGATATCCCTGATTTCCCTCGGCCTGATCTTACTGTTCTTGTAAAGATTATAGATCAGCATGCCGTATTCATCAACGGTATGATCGACAACGGTCCTGACCCGCCAGTCGTGGACGATTTGATCCCCGTCGTAGAGACCCAGAACGGTATTGGTATTTCCAACATCTATAACCAGAAGCATATGTCAAACCCTCGCTGCAAAGCATTGCCTGCGATAAAAGGGAGATTAGCCCTTCACCACGGAGGCGTCGCCGGCAATTACCCTTTTTATCTTTCCATTCTTATCTGAAATTACAAGAGCGCCAAAATCATCAATGCCGAGAACCTTCCCCGACTCTATGCCATTATTGAATATCACCCGCGTCTGCTTTCCGACCATATCGCAGTACAAAAGCCACGCATCCTTTATGGAACCGAACCCCGAGTCCAGGAGCCGGGTATACAGGTCATCGAACTTGGCGAACAAGTCTGCCGCAAGATCAAGGCGTGAGATATTTTGTCCCGCTTCCTCCACAAGGGACGTTGCCGTATTACGGATCGATTCATCAAAATCGTTTTTTCTGATGTTGACATTGATGCCGATCCCTACGACGACAAAATCAACACTGTCTCCGGAAGAAGCGCTCATCTCCGCTAATATGCCGCAAACCTTTTTGCCTCCGATCTGAACGTCATTCGGCCATTTGAGGGTTACGCCTCCGTTGCAATACCCGGACAGGAGATCCGCAACGGCAACACCCGCCATAAGAGTTATCTGAGGGGCATAAACAGGCTCTATAGGCGGCCTCAGGGCTATGGAGGCATAGATATTACAGCCCGGGGGAGACTGCCACTCTCTGTTCAGACGGCCCTTCCCCTTCGTCTGACATTCCGCAATAACGACAGTCCCGTGAGGAGCGCCATCACACGCGAGTCTGAAGAGAACGTCGTTGGTCGACTCGACCTCAGTATGAAAGTGGATATTATTTCCTATCCGTTTCCCCGCAAGACGGACAGCCAGGTTTTTCTCATTAAGATCCATTGCGTTGATTAGACCGCCGGCGGCCTATTCGATCTTCAAGGATATATCGGATGCCGGTACCGAATGAGTGAGGGCCCCTACGGATATGAAGTCAACTCCGGTTTCTGCAATCTGCCGCACATTGGCGAGGCTGACATTGCCCGACGCCTCGAGCGGCACCTTTCCGCCCGCTGCTGCGACGGCCGTTCCCATGTCCTCGACAGACATATTGTCCAGCATGATTACGTCTGCCCGTAACTTTATGGCTTCCTCAAGTTCCTGAAGATTCTTTACCTCAATTTCCACTTTCAGCGTATGGGGGAGGCGTTCGCGGACTCCAGCGAGCGCCTGGCGAATGCCACCTGCAACGGCAATGTGGTTATCTTTGATAAGGACGCCGTCATAGAGGCCGAATCGGTGGTTATGACCGCCGCCGATCCTCACGGCATACTTGTCAAGATAGCGGAGGCCCGGCGCGGTTTTTCTCGTGTCGAGGATCTTCGCCTTTGTTCCTTTAACCTCATCGACATATCGTCTGGTGAGCGTGGCAATACCGCACATCCTCTGGAGAAAATTGAGTGCAACCCTCTCGGCCGTAAGTATTATGCTGAGATTCCCTGATAACTTTGCGAGACATCCGCCCTTCTCCACGATCTTTCCATCTTTACAGCAGACTTCAAATTGCATGCACGGATCGAGCAACAGAAAGGTCTCAGCAAATACATCCATGCCCGCTACAACGACAGCAGATTTCGCGAGGGCCACGGCCCTGCCGGCCTCTTCACCTGTAAGCACCGCCGCCGTGGTTACATCGATCGCACCTGCGTCTTCTTCAATAGCCGACTGTACTATCCTGCGTATGATGTGCTTCTGTAACATGATGATAAATATGTTTAGTATGCCATTTCATTATTAGGTGTCATATCGACCCCCTCGGCTTACTCGGGGTAAACTCCGGGAGATATCTATAGTTACTAAGATTTCTCGCTGCGCTCGAAATGACAATAATACATGGAAATTGTCGAAGTGTACTCAGAGGTTTTTGAGATGCTTTTCTAATTCATCTTCTGAAGTCTTTTCATGGCTGCCGCAAGGACAGAATGATTCTCTCTTACTTCCCTGAATTTTTCTTCTTCCTTTTCCACGACCGCCTTTGAGGCCTTCGCCATGAAATCGCGATTGGCGAGCTTTTTCGAAATCACAGCGAGGTCTTTATCAACCTTGGCCATCTCTTTCTCGAGTCTCTTCATCTCGCCGGCAAAGTCTACCGCGCCTTCGAGGAACACATATATCCGCATGGAGCCGACGACGCCGGTAGCGGCATTCTTGGGCTCTTCTCCACTTGCGGTTATGGTCAATACTTCAAGATTTGCCAGGTTAGTGATATAGCCGCCGCCGATTTCCACGATCGCCCGCGATTCGGGATCGGGTGCGGAGATTGCGACCTTCAATTTTTTTGATGGCGCTATATTCATCTCACCCCTGATGTTCCTGATGGAAGTGATCGTGTCCATGATGGCGCTCATCTGCCGGTCCGCGACCGGGTCGTCGGAAGCGTCCTCGGGTGCGGGAAATGCACTCACCATGATCGAAGTCCCGTCGCCTACGAGGGTCTGCCAGATCTCCTCCGTAACAAAAGGCATGATGGGATGAAGCATCTTCAGGGAAGACATCATGACCGTATAGAGGGTGTGCTGCGCCGCGCGCCTCTTCTCCGGCTTGCCTTTTCCATAGAGCTCGGGTTTCACGAGCTCCAGGTACCAGTCACAGAGTTCGTGCCAGATAAACCGATAGATGCCTGCTGCCGCATCGTTGAAACGATACTCATCGAGGGATTTGATAACCTCCGAAGCTGTTATGTTCAGGCGGTGCTTGATCCATCTGTCGGGAAGGGATTCATCCTCCTTCCTGATCTGCGACCCGGAAGTCGAGTAATCATCGAGGTTCATGAGGGCAAAGCGCGTCGCGTTCCAGAGCTTGTTTACGAAATGCTTGTAGCCCGCAATCCGCTCCTCGGACATCCGGATATCCCTGCCCTGGGCTGTCAGGGCAACCA
>PLMX01000073.1:41284-58718 GCA_003142635.1 Syntrophaceae bacterium
GCCACCCAGAAGAAGAGTATGTCAAACCCTGTGATGAGAAGCGATGTGGGATAGAATGTCTTCAAGGACTTTGTTTTCTCCGGCCACCCGAGGGTTGAAAAAGGCCAGAGGGCGGAGCTGAACCACGTATCAAGAACGTCTTCCTCCTGCCTGAGGCTGCTGCCGCCGCAGTTCGGGCATTCAACGGGATCTATGGTGGCGACGATTTCTTTTCCGCAGCTCCCGCAATACCAGACAGGTATCCTGTGGCCCCACCAGATCTGTCTCGATATGCACCAGTCCCTGATGTTGTTCATCCACTCGAAGTACGTGCTTTCCCACATGGAGGGCAGGATTCTTGTCTCCCCCTTTATCACCGCGGCAATCGCCGTCTTCGCCAGGGGTTTTATCTTCACGAACCACTGCGCCGAGACCATGGGCTCGATGTCCGTCCTGCAGCGATAGCACTGCCCGACATTATGACTGTAAGGCTTCTTCCCTAAGAGGTATCCCCCTTTTTCGAGGTCCAGGAGAATATTCTCCCTTGCCTCGTAACGGTCCTGTCCCTGATAGGCGCCGCCGTTTTCATTGATGACGCCGTTGCCATCCATGATGTTTATGATTTCGAGATGATGCCGCTCTGCTATGGCGAAGTCATTCGGATCGGAAGAGGGCGTAATCTTAACCGCTCCCGAACCGAACTCCACGCTTACATGGCTGTCTGCAATGACCGGTATTACCCTGTTCACCAGAGGCAGGATAACTTTTTTTCCTACCTTGTCCGTGTAGCGCTTGTCATCAGGATTGACGGCAACCGCCGTGTCCCCGAGCATCGTCTCCGGACGCGTGGTGGCAACCACGATGTCACCCTCGCCGTCCTGGTAAGGGTACCTGATCTCCCATAGCGCGCCTTCCTTCTCTTCATATTCCACTTCCAGGTCCGATATGGCCGTGCGGCATCGCGTGCACCAGTTGACGATATAGTCGCCGCGGTAGATGAGGCCGTCATTGTACAGACGCACAAAGACTTCCCTTACGGACTTGGATCGTTTCTCGTCCATGGTAAAGGCTTCTCTCGACCAGTCGCAAGAGCACCCAAGCCTTTTTAACTGATTGATGATGACCCCGCCGTATTTCTTCTTCCATTCCCAAACACGCTCAATGAATTTCTCTCTGCCTAAATCATGCCTCGTGATGCCTTCTTTCGCGAGCTCCTGTTCAACTACATTCTGCGTCGCGATCCCCGCATGATCGGTTCCCGGCATCCAGAGGGCGTTATAACCCTGCATCCTTCTGTACCTGGTCATAACGTCCTGCAGCGTGTTATTCAAGGCATGCCCCATGTGGAGCATGCCTGTCACATTTGGGGGAGGAATAACGATGGAAAATTGTGGCTTGGCGCTTGAATCCTCGGCCTTAAATAAATCACGGTCAAGCCAGTACTGGTACCACCTGGCCTCCGATGCCGGAGGTTCATAAGCCTTGCCCAATGACTTTTCCGACATGAAACGTCTCCGTTAGGATATCTTTAATTCTTCTTTCAGTTTCCGGATAATCAAGAGGGCATCAACGCCCGGGACGGGACCGAGGGGCGCAAACTCGCCGCTCGAAAGGTCCTTTGCCTCCATAATCCCTCTTGATGTCACAACCATCACCGCGTTGAAGTAAGGCAAATCTGATCGCAAATCGGGGAACGGTGACGTACTGCCGATAAACTTTGTCGCCAGCGAATTGTCTCCTGATATCTTGATCAATATGTCTTCGATCATCATGGCAAACGTGGCGCGATCTACCATATCATTCGGGTGGAATGAGCCATCAGGATAAACCTCCAATCCGCGAACGCCTATCTGGAGAATCCCTTCAATGTCTGCCTTTAAGGGATGATTGGCGATATCCGTCGCCGTTGCCAGAGGAGCACTCGCCTGTGCCTTCATCTTTTCCGGGTCCTTAAAGGACGTGTCGAATGTCTTTACCGTTCTCTTTTTATAGAGGACATCTATCTTTAATTCCTCCATGAAGAGGGCGGCAGCGTCAGCCCTGTTGATCCTTTCAAGTATCGCAATCTTCTTTCCTGCAATCGTCCCCGGCATAGCCCTCTGGATTTTCTGCGTCAAATTCCATTCAGCATCCGCCTCTTTGACGTAATCACGGTTGAAGTCAATTACCTGCTTGAACATCTGTCCCGCATTGGTGAAATCCAGCGCGGTCTTGTAGGCAATGCCCATAAAATAATAGGCGGCAGGAGACTGGGGATCGATCTTTATGGCTTTGTCAAACTCGCTCTTCGCGTCTTTGATCCAGTCCTTTTCTGCTTTGGCCAGTGTATAGAGCCTTATCCTGCTCACATGGACGAACACCTTATCGTCATCCTTCTTGGCAAATTTCCAGGCCTGTTTCATGGACTCATTCGCCGCCTTGAAATCTCCCAGATAAGCCGCAACCAGGCCATTTCCCGCAAAGGCCTTTGAGTACTTGGGGTCGAGTGCAATCGCCCGGTCAAATTCTCTCTTGGCATCAGGATACATCTTCTGATCGAGGAATTTCATGCCCGTATAAAAATGATGCTCGGGTGTATCCATTTCGCTTACGGGCTTCACCGCTTTGGCACCGCAGGAGACGATAAAAAATCCCAGAGCGATAACAACAAAGAACATCAATAAACTCCGATAATTCAACCGTTGAATCATAACGTTCTCCTTTCATCAAAAAAGTGTTTAATGTGACTGTCCAGGATCAAGCTCTTCCCGGTTTAAAACCAACTATTTTCCGAACTAAAAACAGCAGATTTCCGAACATCCGACAGATCAGGCAATTAATTATATTCATACCATATCGAAGTCAAGATATTTAACGGAATCCGCTTAAAATACAAAAGGAAACCGAAACTTACAATATCCGTAGGGAAACACGCTCACGCCGAGAGAAATTGGTCGATTCTTCGTCTCATGGCGTCAAGATCGGACGGGGCGAGCCATTCAATGTCTCTTTCCCTGCCAAACCAGGTCATCTGCCTCTTGGCAAAATGACGCGTATCACGTTTAATCATCCTTGTGGCCTCCGCGGAATTGCACGACCCTTTTATCAGCCTGACAATGTGTTTATATCCGAGGGCCTGCAGGGGCTTCAGGTTCTCACGGTAGCCCGAAGACAAAAGCCTCTCCACTTCCTCGACGATTCCGTCTTCCAGCATCTTCTCCGTTCTCTGATCTATTCTCCGATAAAGCTCCGCGCGCTCCACCGTCAGTCCTATCTTGATCACGTCATAAAGTTTGTCGCCGAAGCGATGGGCATTCTGCTTCTCGACAATAGAAATACCGCACAACTCCAGAACCTCGAGGGCGCGGATGATCCGGGGAATATCATTCCTGTCAATCTGGGCCGCGGCCAGTTCATCTCTTTTTTTCAACTTCTCGTATAGGTACGTCTCGCCAAATTGTTTGAGATCCTGTCTGTATGACCTTCTCAGATCCTCGTCAGCATCCGGCCCTTTAAAGAGTCCGCCCAGGAGCGCCTTTATATAAAGACCCGTCCCGCCCACCACGAAGATGGGCTTCCCTGCATCATTGAGTTTCCCGATAGCCTCATGGGCGAGCCTGATGAACATGGCGGCGTTGAACTGTTCATCGGGATTGACGACATCGATTGCGTGGTGTCTCACGAGAGACTGTTCCTCAAGAGTCGGCTTCGCAGTGCCTATATCCAAGAATCTGTAGACCTGCATCGAATCGGCGCTGACGATCTCACCCCCTGATTCATGCGCAAGCGCCATCGCCGCGGCGGTCTTCCCGGCCGCTGTAGGGCCGAGGATAACGATCAGGCGGGGTTTCTTAACATTTGCGCACATGCCATTTATATCCGTTTAAACATCCTTTCTATATCCCGGAGACTAAATGAGATATAAACGGGTCTTCCATGGGGACATGTGGATGAAAACGGTGTGGCATCCAGATCCCTGCAAAGCCGCATCACTTCGGCTTCCGACAGTTTCTGATTCGCCTTGACCGCCCCTTTGCAGGCAAGGAGGGCGAAAAGCTTTTCCTGCCGCTCTTCCAGGCCGAGGGTGCGTTCTGCATTTGATAGTTCTTCGAGGATCTCAAAAAACAATTTCTTAGGTTCAACATCAGAGAGTATCGCAGGCACGGCTTTCACGATTACCGTATTTTCGCCGAAAGGCTCCACCTCTATGCCCATGGCCTCAAGGACTTTCATGGATTCCACGATAACGGCGAACTCTCCCGGGGACAGGCTTGCGACCTCCGGGATCAGGAGCCGCTGGCTCATCATTTTTTCGCCGGGCCGTGCGGCTTCCATCTTGAGTCTATCAAAAAGAATCCTCTCATGAGCCGCATGCTGATCTATGAGGATGAGCCCGTCAGATGAAGAGAATAGAAGGTACGTGCCGGCAAACTGTCCGATATATTCAAGGTCGGCAAAATTTAGACCCTTCCCTGGAATTTCCTGTTTAACGCGGATTTCCTTCGCAGGCCCTCGTGATGCTTCGTTTTCCCGAATCTGCCCAAAGGCGAGGCGGGGCTTGGGATAATCCGTGAGAGTTTTGTTGAAAAATAGCTTCCCGCTTCCCGAGGCCACAGTGTACCGCTTTAACGCCTCTTGCACCCTCTCGCCATAGCCCTCGGGCATCGTCCTGCCCTTTTCTCCCGATGAGGCAGGCGTGATATCGGCAAGGGCGTGAACCAGGGTTTCGACGATAATATCATAAATCTCCCGCGGATTCCGGAAGCGAACCTCCATCTTCGCGGGATGGACATTAACGTCCACGTCCCCGGAGGGCAGATCGATAAACAGGACTGCCGCAGGATACTTTTTCGCCTCGATCAGGCGTCTGTAGGCCGTCATGACCGCATGGTTCAAGAGATAATCCCGGATAAATCTCTTGTTCACAAAATAATATAATTGCTTCGCGCTTGATCTTGTGAAATCGGGCTTAGAGGCGAATCCGTGAACGGTCATGCCGCCTTTCACGCCTTTAACGGGCAACATGTGGTCAATGAAATCCGTCCCCAGGACAAGAGAGATTCTCTCGGAGATGTCTTCGGTCGCCGGCACATTCAAGATCTCCCTTCCGTGGGCGACAACCCTGATTCTGACCTCCGGATGCGAAAGGGCAGTCCTCGTAATCACGTCCATGCAATATCCCTGTTCCGTCGCCTCCGTCTTCAGGAACTTCTTCCGCACGGGAACGGGATCGAATATGTGATTAACCAAAACGGAGGTGCCCACGGGACATCCGGTGTCTGCTATGCTCTTGAGTTCTCCCGCTTCCACGATCACCCTCGCGCCCGATAAGGAAGACGCCTTGCGCGTTACCATCTCAACACACGAAATAGCGCCGATGCTCGGCAGGGCCTCTCCCCGAAAACCATACGACCTGACATTATAGATGTCATCGAACTGGTATATCTTGCTGGTCGCAAAGCGCTCAAAGGCGAGAGGGGCTTCCGCGCTTTCAATGCCCTCGCCGTTGTCGATGACCTTGATCGAACCCCGGCCGCCTTTTTCGAGTTCCACGGTTATGTCCGTAGCGCCCGCGTCGAGGGCGTTTTCGAGGAGTTCCTTCAGAATGGATGCGGGTCTCTCGACAACCTCACCCGCGGCAATCTTGATCGAGAGACTCTCCGGCAGAACGACAATTTTCGCAGCCAAGATAAATCACCTGCTAAAAAAATGCACTCTTAAACGTCATACCATGCCTGACAGACGATGGCAGCGACGGGAGCGCTCCTTCAAACCATATAATAAAAGACCGCAGTCACCCTCATGAAGCAACTGCGGTCGAATATTATCCGATACACCGCCGGTATCAATCCAGAACTATCATGACCCTGCACTTTTTCAAGAATGTCATATTGTCTGCAGCGCCTCTGATTTTGTCGGCATCGGCATTGCTGATGACGATATCGGACTTGCCCGGCCCTTCGGTCTTAAGTCCCTTGACACTGACGGGATTGTTTGTCACCCGTGCATTACTCTGGGCTGCCGTAAGATCCCTTGCATAACCGCTCATGCCCTGCTGGACGGCAAATTGCTTGTCAACATTCATGGAGCCATAGACTTCCTTGCCATTCTCATCGAGAACCTTAGGCGCCATGGCCGGCCGGGCCTGGAGCCCTCTGGCATCAACCACCATACCGGTGAAGACATCGCCTGACGGCGCCGGTCCTGCTGGAGGAGCGGCCTCCGGTTTTTTCTCAAGGGCCTTGGGTATAATGACCTCCGCAAAACCACCGGCCATAGGCATTCTCAAGGTCACTTCCACTGTTCCGTCGGACAGGTAGTCCTGATTCACGACCTTAGCACCCCTTACAAGGCCTTCAACCGCTGCATTGATGGTATCGCTCTCGACCGTAAAATCCTTGACGACTGTCGTGGAATCGATGCGCACACCCTTCGTCGTTTCGAGCAGGTTGCGGTAGGCGTCTACCTTGGCTGCCCTCAGGGCCATGGGACGAGCCTGGGGTTTTCCTATGTACCGTTCGGGAGGGGTGCCGATCCCCACTGCCTCGATATAGCCTTCCGACCAGTTGATCTTTCCTTTATCGCCCATCTGTTCGACAATCTGAGTCCATTGAGACCCGCTGACTTTTTCCTGAGAAAGACCGATCCCTGTATAGAGGAACAACATGCTCACGATAACACTCACTGTAACGATTAATTTCGACCTCATAAAATCCTCCTTACTGTTGGTTTAAGAAACTCACCCCAAATGTACATAATCAACCCTGTTTAGAATTGATGTACGTATCTTCCCTTCAAAAACACCAGTGTAAAATAACAGAATGCGCCAAAGGTTTCAATCACGAAATCATATTATTTCTTTTCCGTGAATGCCTTGCTTTCAGGGGCTTGTAACCATGGCTTAATATTGATATTTTTCTCCAGATCCCCCCAGATTACATTCTGATCGGGCCTGCTGCTGCCCCACCAGTTGTTTCTCGCATCGATATAGATGGAAGAAAATGTCTGGATGGCCACTGTGTTGTCGATGAAGTTATTATTATGTATGACGGGATTCGACATCCCTACGCACTTGATGGCCCCTTCTCCGAGGTTGCCGTCGAATGTATTATAGAATATCCTCGGGGACGCGTCATTCCGTGTGTATATGCCGCCCTGCGCGTTGTGTGCAATGCTGCAAGATGAGATTTCCGGCGCGCCGTAATAGATATCAAAAGCGGTGTTGGCAAATTTGACGACACAGTATGCAAAGGCGCTGTTCACCTTTGTAGGTTTCATCAGTCTTACGGCATTATTATAGAAGCCGGGAGAGGGAGAATTCCCGGAAGCCGTGAATACGATTGGATACCGTTTGGTGCCCTTTGCCACAACGCCGCCGTCTTCAGCAACGATGGACGTATTCTGGTCGTATTCGACCGTCACACCAGGTTCGATGTACAGGGTCGCCCCGCCATCGATTAGGACATCTTTAACCACCCGGTAAGGACTGTTGGAAAGGATAAGGAAAGCATCCGCCTTGATAGGCCCGCCGAGTACCTGATTCAGGATGGGCAGTTCCTGCGGCTTCCCTTCGGGATAAGCTGCATTAAGAACAGACTTGATGTTGATCTTCCCGTGGATCTTAGCCAGGATTTCGAGACCCTTGGCGGAACCCCACCAGTTGTTCAGGGCGTTCACGGCTTCTCCCGTCATGTCGGCCGTGATATCAAATTGACTGTTGTCATTTATATTGTTTTCAGCAATCACGGGATGCGAGTTCTTTACGGTGATGCCGTGCCCCCCATTGCGCGTAATCCTGTTGTGAGTAATCGAGGGGGCGGATGACTGAATCACGATGCCGTCTTTGATGTTATCCTGGATATTGTTATCCATCAATTTAGGCTGGGCTCCGTCCGTAATAAAGACCCCGGCTTCCATGTTCTTGTGGATTGTATTTTTCATGACCTGCGGTTTGGAAAAGGCGCCCGATATTTTTATGGCAACGCCGTTATCCGTAAGCTCAGAGGCCTCTATCTGCGGTGAAGACGCCTCGCATGTGATCCCCGTTGCCGCATTCCTGATGCGGCAGAACTTGACCAGATTTTCCTTTTCCTTGACGTTGCTGAAGACTATGCCTGCCCATGATTTAGCGCCCTCTGCGGCATCAAATAGAATAATGTGCTCCTCATCCCCCTGCGCGATGAGTCTCCCTTCGATCACAAGGGCGCCTCCCTGCGAGCGTATCTCTGTGCCAGGCTCAATTGTGAGAAGGGCCTTGTCTCTGACGATCACAGTATTTCTGATTATGTAGGGACTGGCGCCTGCGTACCAGGTGGTATCGGACTCGATGACGCCTGAAACGGGCGTCGGTCCGGGCTCCACGGGCATGCCGGTCATGGTATCGGACTTGTCGCTCTCGTTACCCGCCCAGTCTACGGCCGTGACCTGGTAATAATATTTCTGCGCATTGACGAGATTCTCGTCTCGATATTCGTTCAATTCCATCTTCGCAATCTGCTGGAAACCGGAAAGAGGGGTGTTGCTGCGATAGACCAGGTATCCTGCCAGGTCCGCGGCCTGCGACTTTTCCCAGCCGAGAAGAACGACCTTGTTCCTTCCTACGGGCCTGCCGTTCTTGATTTTATCAGGAGGAATTGTATCGAGAGTTACCGTTCCTACGGCATCAACCCACTGAGCGGTATTCCCTGCTTCATCCCTGAGATAGCCCGTAATCACGGCCTTTGTCACGTTATCCCCGGGAATGACTTTGTAGACGCCCAGGTATCCGCCCGGTTCAACTTCCTGCATATCTATGCTTCTCTTGAAATCACCGATGTCAAAATAAGCCTGCATCTTGGGCGCACCCTGAATGACCACCTTGATTTCATCGCCCGCCTTCTTCGGCATATTCTTCGTATCCTGCGTGAGGAGGGTGATAACAGGCGGCCGGAGGGCTTCGGCTCTGGTCGGTACGGGGATTGTCTTCACCATGTCTCTGAAAAGGTCGTCACAGGCGCGAAGCAATTGGATGTCCCTCATATTCATGGCCGTCGCAATGACCGTGGCAATGATGCCTACGGGAGTTGTGGAAATGCCGCCCTCCTGAATGCGGGCCACGTGCTGGCCGCTCCAGAGAAAGTTGCCTGTCTTGGTATCATACATCTTGATCTCAGCCCCCACCGAGACGGAGGAATAAATAACTGCGAACAACTTGTCAAAATCCGAGATATTGCCGTAGATGACGGCATCCACACCGAGGATCTTGCCCAACTCCTGGGGAGACATCTTGTTGATGGCCTCCGGATCGTCGAGGCCGGCCTTCCTCAAGGTATTATCCACGACATAAGGTTTCATGCCTTTATACGGCAGGTAGCTCATGTGATTGTAAAATGCCTTGCGGACCTCCTCAGACCCTTTCTGGCTCTTTGCCAGATTGACGAAGGGAAGAACCGCGACAGTTTGGGGTTTGTGCTTTTCCATGTAAGGGTCTACCTTATACGTGCCCTTAAACAGATCTCTGATCTGAGGCGTGATGGCAGTTTCTTTTGTGGCAACTACGCAGCTCTGAAACATAATCATCAAAGGCAGAATTAGAACAATCAGTACGGACCGTCGCAATCCTCTTTTCATTTGATGCCTCCCCAATGGCATTTCAAGATATTAAACTTCTTTCCCCAAGAACCGGAGCCGGCACTAAAACCTGCTGTTTATGGCTACGGCTTCTCGCCCGCCGGCATGGAAGCTCCCTGAATATTCTCAATCAGGAATTCGGGATGGCCCTTGGGCGACACTTTTATGAATTTGTACGGTATGGCGATAGGTTCCCTCCCGGTCGCGAGCGTGCGATAGGTCAGCACCCATACATATCCGGTTGTCGTATCGACGAGATATGCCTTGTCGTCACTGCCGGCTACAACCTGGTATCTCATTTCGGCTGCAAAGGATAATGCAGAGACGAAGACGAAAACGGCGGTAAAAATAATCACCCATTTCTGCCTGACGGTGCAACTACGTAAACTTTTTTTTTGCCGTAAGGTCATGGCAAATACCTCCTCATAACTTTTAAAAAATAGAGTTGTCTCTATCTTGAGATATGCATCTCATGATGAAGCAAGGACTGCGCGGCGACTACCTTCCGGTAATCGTAATTTCCTGGCTTGGTTCGCTCTCCAGACCGTCGTTATCTACGGCAGTCACAACATATGTCTTGCTCTTGCCTTTGGCCAATCCGGCCTCTGCAAAGCTGTTTGCCTTTACCGTATTAATCCTGTCCAGGCCATAGAAACGCTTCTCATAGACGGAGTAATAGGAAATATCAGACTCGCTCCCCCGCTGCCAGGTTAGTTCGACCTTCCCCTGGACGATGTCGCCCGCAAGCCCTTCGGGTTTCTTTGGCTTCGGCTTTGTCTCTACGCTTATTGCCTCGGAAAAATCGCTGAGCAACTCGTCTTTGTCCTCCGCCCGTATTTTATATTTGTATGTGTGTCCGTCTTTAAGTTCCTTGTCTTCGTATTTGGTCTTGCCCTCTACTCTCGCGATCCGGGAAAATCCGTCTTCGGAACCTGTACCGCGGAAGATCTGATACACGGTGATATCCTTCTCCGGGTTGGGAAGCCACGTAAGGGGCGCTTCTTTAACCTTCAGAGCCTCCCCCTTCAAGCCCGTGGGCTTCGACGGCCGCGGTTTTGTAGTGGCAGAAATTGTCTCAGAAAGGTCGCTTTCCACATCAACCTTGTTGAAGGCAGCGATGGCATTTTTTTTAAGATATAGTGGAGAGGGATTTAGCGTGTCTCTTGCTGCAATATCTCAGGGGTACAAAGATTCGCGCCTCTCAAAAACATGCATTTATGCTGCTGGAAGGAAGCGGGAAAGAATATACTGAAATAGCCGTAGGGTGTCAAGATTATTTCAGGATTTTTTGTTGCAGAACCCATTGCGGTGCCTGATTACGGCGTAATCGGTCACTGACAATTTATTTTATTGCTTTGCCGATATAATCATCAACGGCAACCTGCCAATATCTCATGGTTTTTCCAGTGGACTGAGAAAATTTTCGGCAGTTGAGAACACTGTAATGCGGGCGCCGGGCCGGCCTTGTTAGTTTATCTGATTTTATAGGGTTTACGGTTACGCCGGTCACGCCGGCAAACTTTAATATTTTGTTGGCAAATTCATACCAACTGCAATTACCTCTGTTGGTTATATGAAATGTCCCGGTATGCTGACCCTCAATCAACAGTTGGACGGCGCCTGCCAGATCCCACGTGAATGTGGGGGACCCTATCTGGTCGTCAACTACTTCCAGATACCTCTCTGTTCTCGCCTTTTCCACAATTGTCTTGACAAAATTTTTCCCGTTTTTCCCGTAAAGCCACGCAGACCGTATGAGGAGGAAGTTGTCGGAAAATTGCTTCAAGTACTCTTCTCCCGCAAGCTTTGACTGGCCATAGACATTGATGGGATTGCATGCATCGTCTTCCACATAGGCCGTTTGTTTCTTCCCGTCAAAGACGTAGTCCGTGCTGAAGTGAACAATTCTTATATTCCGCTTCGCGCATGATAACGCCAGATTCTTGACTCCTTCCGCATTGACAGAAAAACATTTCTCCCTGTTCGATTCGCAGCCGTCGACATTCGTGTAGGCGGCGGCGTTGATAACGACATCGGGCTCAATCTCTGAAATGGCTTTTTCGCAAGCCTCGGAAGAGGCAATATCGATATCTTCTATATCCAGGCCGGCCACGTCATGAAAGGCAAAGAGCCTCAGAAAAAGATCGCTGCCGAGCATGCCCTTATGTCCCAATATGAGAATCTTCATCAGCCATACCCCTTAAATCAGTATTTCACTTCTTTCAAAAAAAGTCCGTGCGCGGGCGCCGTCTGACCTGCGCGCCTTCTGTCTTTTGCTTCCACGATGTTCATCAATTCGGCCCCGGACAGTTTTCCTCGTCCGACATCAACGAGCGTACCGACTATGTTCCTCACCATGTATTTCAGGAAACCGTCTGCTTCTATAAAAAATTTTGCCATGCCGCTGTTGTCCGTTGCCATATCAACAGCCATCACAGTCCTTACACGATTCCTGATATCGCAATTTGCAGCGCAGAAAGAAGCAAAATTAGAAGTTCCTAAGAGAAGCTGAGCTGCCTCTTTCATCCTATCTAAATCAAGTGTATCGTGGATGAACCAGGCATAGTGTCTGCACAGAGCCGGACGGACAGTTCCAAGATATATCTGATACAGGTATATTTTACTCTTGACGTCATATCGTGCATGAAAAGATGCATCGGCCTCGGCCAGTTCCTTGACCGCAATATCCCACGGCAAAAGGCTATTTATCCCTTGAAGGAGACCTCTCGGATGTATATTTGAATTTGTCCTGAAATGTGCCACCTGACCCAAGGCATGAACACCCGCATCAGTTCGGCCTGAGCCTATAACCCTGATGTCTTCCTGGGTTATCGTACTGATGCCTTCTTCCAGAACTTCCTGGACGGTGAGCCCGTTCGCCTGGCGTTGCCATCCGTGATACCTTGTCCCGTCATACTCCAGGATCATTTTTATGTTGCGTGTCATATCTGCCGCGCGCTTTCCGATGTTTGCCGTCCGACCCCCGCAGTAATCAACTCAAAACAAAAAGGGGGGTCTCATTGCCCCCCTTTCGTCGTTCCGATTCATGATCAGGTCGCTCTCTGCGCTCCGTCAAGCGCCTCAATGGCCGGGAGTAATTTGCCGGAAAGAAGCTCGAGAGACGCTCCGCCTCCTGTTGATATGTAGGTGATTCTATCGCTTTCTCCGGCCTTATGGATAGCGACATCCGTATCTCCTCCGCCGACGATAGTGACGGCATAGGAATTTGCAATGCTGTGCGCCAAAGCCGAAGTGCCTCTGCCGAAGGCGTCGATTTCAAACATCCCCATCGGTCCGTTCCACACTATCGTTTTGGCGTTCCCGAGCACCTCGGTAAAGAGCGTTATCGTTGCGGGGCCTATGTCAAGGCCCTTCCATTTAGCGTTGATTTCCTGCACCGGGACAATCTTGGTTTCCGCATCGGCGCTCGCATCCTCAGCGATGACACAGTCAACAGGCAGATAGAACTTTATGCCCAGTTTCTTGGCTGTCTCCATGACCTCCTTTGCTTTCGACAAGAGCTCCTCTTCAAAAATGGATTTGCCGATTTCATATCCCTGCGCTTTAAGGAAGGTGAAAGCCATGCCGCCGCCGATAATCATCTTGTCCACCTTTTCAATGAGGTGCAGGAGGGCCTCGAGTTTGCCGGACACTTTCGAACCCCCGATTATGGCGACAAATGGTCTCGCCGGATTATCCACGGCCTTTTTTAAATAATTCAATTCCTGCTTTATCAGGAAACCCGCCCCTGATTCCTTTATGAACTTGATGATCCCCACATTTGATGCATGTTTTCTGTGGGCATTCCCGAAGGCATCGTCAATATACACATCCCCGAGACTGGCGAGTTCTTTGGCAAATTCGTCGTCATTCTTTTCCTCTTCAGTGTGGAACCTCAGATTCTCAAGAAGGACTACACTTCCCGGGGTCATACCTGCCACCAATTTCTTGACCTCGTCGCCAATGCAGTCTTTTGCCAACATGACCTCCTTATTCAGGAGCCGCGATAACCTTTTCGCCACCGGGGCAAGACTGAACTCAGGAGAAATTCTTCCTTTGGGGCGTCCGAGATGAGACATAATTATCACTTTTGCTCCCTCATCGAGGGCATAATTAATCGTCGGAAGCGTCGCTCTTATTCTGATATCATCCGTTATGTTCAAAGTACTGTCCAAAGGAACATTATAGTCAAACCTGAATAAAACTTTTTTGTCCTTGAGATCGATCTCGTCAATAAATTTCATAGCGCCCCCTTTCTTCAGCGTCCAATCAGTTTAATATTTTTCTCTGGAAAAAGACGGCAATATATATCTCATTGACCCATTTTGGTCAAGCTTAGAAATCAGCTTTCCTCTCGCTTTCCGGTTCATTTTTCCCCTCTGTGGAACGTTTTTCATTCACTGCCACAAGGGGCGGATACAACATATTTTGAAAATATTCACACCCTTCGCATATAGAAAATCCTAAGCCTCGCTTGAAGGGCGCTTCCGGTGCAGATCGACGCTTGCAGCGCGGCTTATTCGGCGTCTTCCTCTATGGACCGATCAGCTTGATGAACCCCGGCAGCTCAAGGATTCTGTCGAAGTCATTTTCTTTTTTTGCCATATTTTTGTAAGCCTGATTGATCTTTATAGCAGCGTCAAGATCGTGTAATGCCTTTTCGTGATCTTTCTCGAGCGCGCACCTATGCGTTTGATCAACTCGTCAGGATCAGCCACAATCCGCGCTTTAAGACGGTATGTGCGGTCTGCCCACCGCTCGTTTTCGACATCGATCTTTACTACGCCTGCGGAAAGCGCTGCAATTTGATCTTTCGTCAGTTGGAGGCGCTGAGCCTCCTTCACGTTTTCAATGTCCGCAGCCAACACCTCCAGCAGAAGTTTTTTGACCTGCCTCCCGGCTATGGTCCGGCTCGATTCCTTGCCGTCCACTTTGCTTGCCCGATAGGAATATTCCTGTACATAAGTCTTCGATTCTGCCGCAGTCGATCCGGCTGCGAGAGCGACTAACAAGACGGCTAAAATGCCCAAAGTCCATCTAAGCGAATATTATATTGCTTTACTCATCTCGCTCTGTGTTTTTCCTTCCCAAGTTGCGGGCATTGATCACGCGAAAAAGCGACTGCTCATTGAACTGTGCAAATTTACGGCATGCACGATTCTAATCAGACGACGAAAGATATTAATCGACAAGTATGAGGCAATAAAGGTTTTGTGTTTCCGTTTTTTCCCGGAGGGTCTGTATGAAGAAGCCGCTGTTCCTCGCCGTCTGGAAGACATCGATTCCGCATGCTTCCATGGACGGTCTTGCCTTAGCCGGAAATCGGCAGGGGATTCCCTGGACTTTGCCGCACTCCTTGCACAGTGCGCAGGGACCGGCCAGTATCGCAAAGGCCTTGTAATAGCCGGCTTTGAAGAGGTCTCCTTCCATCGTGAGTAGCGTGTCGAAGAATTTCATGTTTTGCTCCCCCCGTTCTTTGGTCCTGGGGGCTTCTCGATGAAAGAGGATGGCACGTTGATAAGAGTCTAAGACCTCTCTTGTCTGGACGTGCGTGGGCGAATGGGGGGGACAGCAGAAGCCCGCCCTGTACTGGCATCCGTACAGGCATTTCATCATGACCCAGGGGGCCGTTATAACGCTGCTCGGATGAATCTCTTTGGCGTGGGTCGCTCCGCCCTGAATGGCTTTTTCACAATATTTTTCCAGATCCGATCCTTTCATGCGGCTCTCCTTAATATGAATTGGTGATCTCGGTGGAGTCTAAACGGGAAGGGTGAAAATGTCAATTCATAGTTGAGAACTAATTCTTCAGGAAGTGAATTGACGCGCGCAGCCGTGTTCATCCTGCGCTCTGTATCGGAGACGGGAATGTCATGACATAGGAAAAGCCGGTGAAATCGGCCATCTGCTCCCATATGTCTGTCCTATGCAAAGTTCATTCTTCAATTTGCGAGCTCGCTGCAAGGGCTCCCTCATCCGAGTCATCAATTCTGATCAATTCGATGATAATAGCCAGCACGGGAAGGACATGAATGAATGAATGAGTTCAGCGTAAAGCCGGTCATGATCCCCAATAGCCACAAGACAAGCAGCACGGCTGTAGCCAACCGCAGCATTTCTACCTCCTTCTGTAATCGTGAGATTCTCTCCGATTATAAATGGATCCAGGAAACCGTTTCATGCGACTCCCATCATCTCGTCTTTCTCATAATAGAAATAATCGAGTGATTATGGAGCGCAACAATATATGGTTCTTACATACAGAACTATGCAGTGGTCCACAATAGGCAATATCCTGATTTGTGGCCGCTAAAAACCTGACTGCCGGCTTCCAATTTGATGATTAAGGGGAGGTGATTTTTGATAAGCACACGGATAACTGACACAAGCCGTCTTTTGACCGCTAAGCGCAACATTCACAACGTTGTGTCTGTAAAGAATCAGGGTAGAAGATATGGATCAACTGTCAGGTGGCGATTTGCATTGCGCGCTCCAGCCGCCTCACGATTGATTCCTTACCGAGAATAGCAAAGACTTTTTCCAGTTCCGGCCCCGAGGTCCTGCCCGTTACTGCCGCCCTGATCGGGAGAAACAGATTCTTTGCCTTAAGGCCCGTCTTTCTCCTCACGGATCTGATGAGATCATGGTAGAAATCCCGCTCCGGAATGTTTCTCTGCGCCAACTCCTCGTGAAGCACTTTCACGGCAGCAGCGTCCTCTATGAGGATTGCTCTCGCCTCATCCGAAATTGAGTACCTGTCGTCAATAAAAATATCCAGGTACAGACCTACGTCGGCCAGTGTCACGAGGTTGTCTCTGAGAGCCTCAACAACCTGATGAAGCCATCCGCGACTCATAAGATCAACGTCATATCCGGCCTCTCCGATAAACGGGAGGAGCAATTCCGTAAGCTCATCTACATCACAACGCCTGATGTATATTGCGTTTAGCCACTTTAGCTTGTCCTCATCGAAAATGGCGCCGCTCTTGCCGGCTCTCTCGAGAGAAAACATGTTGATGATCTCTTCCATGGAAGCAACTTCTTTCCCTTCCCCGACCGAACCTCCGAGAAGAGACAAATAGTTTAAGAGCGCGGGAGACAGGATTCCCCTGCTCCTGAATTCCCGGACGGTTACCGACCCATGGCGTTTGCTCAATTTTGTGCGGTCTTTTCCGAGAACGAGCGAATGGTGGGCAAACACAGGCGGTTCAAAATCAAGGGCCTTATAGAGAAGAATCTGAATCGCCGTGTTGGAGAGGTGGTCTTCGCCCCTGATGACATGGGTAATCTCCATAAGGTGATCGTCTACGACGGCGGCAAAGTTATACGAAGGGATGCGATTGGAACGGACTATGATAAAATCACCGATGGCATCACCCTCAAATTTCATTTCCCCCCGAATGAGATCGTTAAATTCAATACTACCTTTGTCCACACTGAAACGGAGAGCGGGTCTCCTGCCGCTCTCTTCCAGCGCTTCACGTTCCTTGTCCGTCAGTTTCTTGCACTTCCCCGTGTACCTCGGAGTCATCCTCATGGAACGGAGTGAGGCGCGTTCCGCCTCCAATTCTTCTTCCGTACAATAACAGGGGTAGACCTTGCCGGCGCTCGAAAGCTCTCTTATGTATTTATCGTAGATGTCAAGCCTCTTAATCTGATAGTACGGCCCCAGCATGCCGCCCTTCTCCGGTCCTTCATCCCATTCCATAGAGAGCCACTTCAGATCTTCCCGGATGCTCTTTTCAAAAACAGGGGAAGTCCTTTCCTGATCGGTGTCTTCTATCCGCAGGATAAAGTCCCCTCCATGGTGCTTGGCAAAGAGCCAGTTAAACAGGGCCGTTCTCGCATTCCCGACATGAAGGTCTCC
>PLMX01000041.1 GCA_003142635.1 Syntrophaceae bacterium
AGCCGATGTATGACGTCGATGAGCATGGTCCTTTTTCTTGACACACAACTCTCTTTTCCCTATACTTCTCCAGCGAAAAAGCAAGTTCGTATCAAAGTGTTCGCAAAAATATTCCGGCAACTATAATTTCTACAAAAAGCATTATTCAATCTTTTCTCCAGTCTGCGCCGGAGAAACTTGATTTAAAATATGTTTCTTCCTACAACCAGCGCGGAATTAAAAAAATTAAAGTGGGACAATCTTGATGTAATTCTCGTCACCGGAGATACTTACATTGACAGCCCTTTTATCGGTGTTTCTGTAATTGGCCAGGTTCTTGCCGGCGCGGGATTTCGTGTGGGAATCATCGCCCAACCTGATATTCATGGCGATATTGATATCTGCCGGTTGGGAGAACCTCACCTATTCTGGGGAATCACCGGCGGTTGTATCGATTCTCTGGTCGCCAACTATACGGCTACCAGGAAAAAAAGGCTGGCCGATGACTTGACCGCGGGAGGGAAAAATAACCGCCGCCCCGATCGCGCTGTGGTCGTCTATTCCAATATCATCCGGCAGTATTTTAAAAATACCAAACCGCTGGTGCTGGGCGGGGTAGAGTCAAGTCTGCGCCGCATCGCCCATTATGATTTCTGGTCTGATTCCATCCGCCGGTCGATTCTGTTTGATGCACGGGCTGATATTCTTGTCTATGGCATGGCAGAAAAGGCTATTCTTGAACTGGCGCAAAAACTAAACGGCGGACAGGAGACTAAAGACATTCGTGGCACTTGCTATATTTCATCAGCTCCACAGCCTGAGTATATCGAATTACCCGCCTACGAGGAAGTTGTTACAAATAAAAAATCCTTCATGAAAATGTTCGATACGTTTTATCACAATAATGATCCGATGACCGCGAAAGGTTTGTTTCAGCAGCACGGCCCGCGTTACCTTGTGCAAAACCCGCCGCAACCAGCTTTGACTGTGGCTGAATTAGATCTATTATACGCTCTTGATTTCGCCCGCGATGTTCACCCTTATTACCGCACCTGGGGCAAAGTACGGGCACTGGAAACCATAAAATTTTCGATAACGACTCATCGTGGTTGTTTTGGTGAGTGCAATTTCTGTTCGATCGGTCTTCATGAAGGAAGAACTATAATCAGCCGCAGTGAGAAATCAATAATTGACGAGGCGAAAAAAATTTCTGAACTGCCAGATTTTAAAAGTTACATCCTGGATGCCGGCGGTTCCACAGCGAATATGTATGGTATTGATTGCCGGCGCAAGCAGACTCAAGGCGCCTGCCAGGACAAGAGATGTCTTTATCCGCAAGTATGTGCGTCCTTGAAAGCTGATCACAGCCGCCAGATTAATTTACTCGAACGACTGCGCAGGCTCAAAGGCGTCAAAAAAGTATTTGTAGCATCCGGTATCAGATACGATTTGCTTTTCAGCGATAAGAAGCATTGCATAAGTTATATGCAGGAGCTGGTCAAACATCATATTTCCGGTCAGTTGAAGGTGGCGCCGGAACATATTGCTCCAGGTGTCCTGAAGTTGATGGGTAAGCCGCAGGCTAAGTCACTGACAAACTTCAAACAGCTTTTTGAAAAAATGACTAAATTATCAGGTCATAAACAATTTCTTACTTATTACTTTATTGCTGCCCATCCGGGATGCACCGAAGAAGATATGCGCGAACTTAAATCTTTTGCCACCAGAGAGTTGAAAATTAATCCGCAGCAGATACAGATTTTTACGCCACTGCCTTCCACTTATTCCGGTCTGATGTATTTTACCGGAATTGATCCCTTTACCGGCAGGAATATTTTCGTGGAAAAGAATATCGCGAAAAAACAGAGGCAAAAATATATTATTGTTGGAGGAAAAGTTAGCAAATAGGATTAGATCGTTTGACAACTTCGCAAAAAGTCAAATAGCATCAAGAACGTCATTCCGGCGAATATCCTGAAGGGTAAGAGAGCCGGAGGTATCTGAAAGACGTGCCGGTATTAGTGGAAGTATCTGTAGCAGATGATTGGTATGAAAAGATATGGGTGGCTGCTGCTTTTGGTTATAGGTGAATAATACCCTCTTAAACCTTCCTAAGTCTTCAAGGGAAGGATATCTTCGGTAACTTATATATAGGGGGGGAGCAACAAGAAAGATCAGACATCCTTTCTCCTCCGCCAGGCATCCTGATATAACCTGCCGATACAGAGAAATATGGCCAGGAAAAACAACCCGAACATAAAGTTGGGAGAAGTTCCCAGAAGCTCGTCCAGCTTATATCCCGCATAGAGAAAGAGGAAAGAGGCAATCACAATCACAAACCCCCATGAACTCAGCATAAAAATCGCTCTGTACATTTTATGGTCTTGGTGTGTCTTGTGGGTCGCTAACATGGCCTTATCCTCCTTTCCCTTTAGGGTTGATCACCATACTGGCAATGAAAACCGGAGCCGTGAACAGGGCGATGAGAATTGTGTACATCGCGAATATGCCTATCAGCTCACCGGCATAAAACCTCGAATATTTGTGCTTCAAGGAGATGATCGTCATCCCGCCAACAATCAAACATCCAAGTTGAAAATAGGGGAATTCGCTCACGCCTGATATTGCATATTCAGCGAAGCCGAAGGTAGCCGTTGATAGCACCACAAATATCGCCAGGACTCATCTTTTCTCATTCAAGAAACTCATATAGACCTTCGCTGTTTCTTCAGGCCTCTCCAACATGGGGCAATGACCCATATCCTTGATTGGTCACGGCCTTCCTAAACTCGTAGAGGAGTCTTGATTTACCTATACCTGCATCGGATATGATGGAGATGGCCTGGCCTCTCCCTTCCTTGGATCGTTCAAAGCCATCGAGGAGGAGTTCCAGTTCCCTTTCCCTTCCTACAAAGGGCGTCAGGCCTCTTTCCGCACTCACATCGAATCTGGTTCTTCTGCTGCTGGGGGCGATGACCTGGTAGACTTTAAGGGGCTTCTCCTTGCCCTTGATCTCTTTTTCTCCCAAAGCCTCAAATCGGAACAAGCCTTCTGTGAGCTTGAAGGTATCATCGGAGACATAGGTGGTCCCGGGTTCGGCAAGGGATTCCATTCTGGAGGCCAGATTGACCGTATCCCCGACCGCCTTGAACTCTACTCTCAGGTCATTGCCGAGAGTACCCACAACCACAGGGCCGGTGTGGATACCTACTCTCATCTTGAGGGGTGGTATATCTCCCTTTTCCTGCCTCACTTTCTCATTTAACCTTGTCATCTCCCGGTAGGATGGCCATGGCAGATCTTATGGCTCTCTGTGGAGCATCCTCAAGTGCAACGGGGGCTCCAAACAAGGCCATGATCCCGTCACCGGTCATCTCGTTGACAGTACCTTCATAGTCATGGACCTTGTGAATTAGAATTTCATACACTTGGTCCATCATGGCATACACTTCTTCGGGACCAAGCTTGTCCGCAAGGGGTGTGAAGCCCTTCATGTTGCAGAACAGCACGGTTACCTGTTTTCGCTCACCTTCGATCTTGTCACGCTGGGAGAGGATCTTCGCTGTGATGCCAGCAGGGAGATACTTCTGAATCTTCTCCAGCTTCTCATCAAAGGAGAGTTCTTTACGGGTCGGTTCGGAGGGAAGTGTTAAGTTGTGGCCGCAGTCGCCGCAGAACTGGAAGTCTGGAGGATTGAGAGACTGGCACTTTGGGCAAATGCTCTCTATCCTGGTCCCGCATCTACCGCAGAATTTCTTGCCTTCAGGATTCTCAAACTGGCATTTCGGGCAATTCAAGTCTTATTGTCCTCATCCTTCCGTTTTTTCTCCGGAGGCAAGGGAAACCTCCTCCAGGACAGAAACAGACGTTCAAAGGTAGCCTTGGTGTCCAGAGCCTCGAAGAGCATCCTGGAATCGTCAAGGAGCGATCGGGTTTCTTCGAGGGCCTTCTGTATGTCCCGCTCGGGAGAGGTGGAGATCCTGCCGTGGCCTGGATAGAGGTTCTCTGTCCGCAGGCCGCTTAACCGCTGTAATGTCATATGGTAGTCGCTAATGCTCCCGGAAGCAAAAACGCCGGAGAGGATACCGTCAGCAAGAACGGTATCGCCGGTAAAGAGGAGCTTGTGATCGGGCTCATAGAGGCAGATGCAGCCGGAGGTGTGACCGGGGGTGTGCATGATCTGGAGCCGGTAGTTGCCGAGATCAATCATGGTGTCCCCTTCGAGGTAAATGTCGGCACGAACGGGTTTCGCAAGGCGGTCAAAGTATTTGCTCATCATGACAAACTCGTCCTGCAGCTGGATCTTGTTAGCTGCCAGACGGTGGGCGGCAAGAGCGGCTGTGTTAAAGAAGAAGGAACTGGCCCCGATGTGGTCAAAATGTTCATGGGTCAGGATGATGAGGTGGATATCTTCAGGTTGCAGCTTGACTTCTTTGAGGCGGTCTTTAAGGTTCGGGAAATTAGCAGCGATACCTGTATCAATGAGAACGTTCTTTGCCTCGCCCTTGATCAGGTAGACATGGCTGCCGGGCCGGTCCACCCGGATCTGGTAGATGTCCGGCCTGAGCTCCACTATCTGTTTCTTAGCCTTCACTTTTGTTTCCTCTTTGCGGGTTTCCTGGCCTTTTCGACTTCGTCATTCAACAGGGTGTCGTATAAGCTCCACCGTTCCCTGATCCGATGGCAGAGCTCGTGCATGATGGTCAGTGCAAAGGCGGGCTGCTGGCTGACCAGATAGAGGAACTTGTCCTGGTCCAGTGTGATAAGGCGGGTGTTATCCTCTGCGGCAATGGCTGTGGCAGTGCGGGGAGAGGAATCGACCAGGGCCATCTCTCCAAAGAATTCCCCCGGCCCGAGGGTCGCCAGTATGACATCCCTTCCCATCTTTTTTGTGGTCAGCCTGACTTTCCCGGAATGAATTACATACATTTCGCTGCCAAGACTGTTTCCCTCGAAGATAATATCGGATTCCTGGTAGGTTCTGAGAAACTTCGTGAAGGGCGACTTATCGGGCATTGCTTTCATCTTTTTCCTCTTTCAACTTCCAGTTTTTGCGAGGATGTCCCGAACCGGTTTTGCATTAAGGAAACCTTCTCGGAGGTTCTGGTCAGACAGACCACCTGCTGTTTTGCGGATGACGTCGGCTGCGGCACCCCATTCCTCTTTCGCTTCACTTCCTCGCCGCAGCTTATCGTAAACCGATGCCCGTGACGCATGTGCCTCCCAAAGCTGTCGTGGGTTACCTACTTCTTTAAGAAGCAGAATAGATTCACTTAAACTCCGAATGGCATTATCGGACTTGTTACGTTTCATCTGCACTTCGCCGAGTAGCCTCAAAAATCGTCCTTCGATTTTTTTTGTATGTTCCCTCCTTGACATTTCAAGGTTTTTCTCAATTCTGGTCCACGCCCGATCAACATTTCCACGTTGTAAGAGGATAATTGAGGCCAGAAAATCCAGCCGGGCCTCCCAACGATCTCGTGCTCTAAAATAGTCTGGAGTCTTTGATTCTTCTTCAAAAGATATTATGCGGTCCCATGCTTCTTCCGTGTTCCCCTGATCAAACAGATTCTCCATCAAGTTGACATTGGCTTGCGCAACGACCTCCGCGGCCATCTGGCGCCCCATCAAATATTGCTCCATGAGTTTACGTGCAGTCGCCTCACCCCTCAGGTTCCATTTCCAAGCCTCTTCAGGATGATGGATCTCGCTGTAGCAGTAGCCCAGAGTGTTGTAAAGTCTCCCCACGTGAAGTGCTACTCCATGTTTTTCACAAAGATCAACTCCGTGCTTAAGTGCTGCGACCGCTTCATCAATACGACCAATTTCTGCAAGAGAAAGTCCCCGGATAAATATAAGAGCTGAGAGTGGGGTGAGGTAAAATATTTTGCTCATTGCATCAATCATTCCCTCTGTTAATTTGATTGATTTATGGGGGTTGCCAAGCCACCGCTCCGCACACGCACGCAATACACGGGTACTGACGACTGCTCGTTGACTCCCCGTCTGGAGGGCCATTGCCTCAGCTTCGACCATCATATTGTATCCTTCATACCAATGGCCCAGTGAACAGAAATAGAATCCCTTATATGATAGAATATTACTCTCTACTCCTTTATCACCTATCTCTTTGGCTCTCGTGATCCCTTCTTCACAGGATCTGATTGCTTCTGCACGGTTCATAGGCGTAAACCACTTTGCTGCTGTAAACCCCATCAAATTCTCCATTTCATGTACTGTCATACCGTGTTTCTGACAGATATCGATGGCTTTTCTATACATCTCCAGCGCTGCATTAATATCACCAATGTCAACATTGGCCGAGGCCAGCCCTTGGTAAATTCTTCTATCTTTTTCCGGATCCAGTGAAATATGGGCGCTATCTATGATTTTTAGGGCTTGCCTAAAAAAATCACAGGCCGCCTGAGGAGCCTTATTTTGATTCGATTTTTCTCCCGCCAACATTAAATACTCAACGGCCCTCTCATTGTTTTCACTTTTCCCATAGTGGTGGGCAAGCAGCTCGTAGTGTTCGGGAAGACGATCCGCAGACATTTCTTCGATAGCCCGGGCAACCCGGCCGTGGATCTCCTGGCGCCGCTGTTTAAGGAGACTCTCATAAGCTACCTCCTGGGTTAGGGCATGCTTGAAGATGTATTCCAGCTCCGGGTAGAGGGCTTTCTCATATAGAATCTCGAGCCCCACCAGGTTCTTCAAGCGAACCCGCAACTCCTCCTTTAACTCCATGATGCTCTTGAGAAGACGAAAGGCAAAATCTCTCCCAATGACACTCGCTACCTGCATGGTTTGTTTAAGCTCTTCACTCAAACGGTCCATGCGGGCGGCCAATACCCCCTGGATTGTGTCAGGAATCTCCAACTGATCGATGGGATGGGTTGAGATGTACCGATCACCCGACTTCACAAGATCTCCTCGATCGAGAAGATCCCGTACGATTTCCTCAGTAAAAAAAGGATTCCCCTCAGTCTTCTCCACGATCTTTTTTTCAAGTGTTGGGTCCAGGGGCAGGCCACCCAGAATATTCCTCACCAACCGAATGGAAGCATCAAGACTGAGTGTCTCCAACCCTAGTCGCTGATAAAGAGCTCCCTGAGCCCAGGGAGGGGCACCCTCAGGACGATAGGCTGAGACCATCAGGATTTTGTGGTCATTAATGCAGCGGGAAAAATAAGCAAAGAATTCATCGGATATTTTGTCCATCCAATGGACATCCTCCAGGAAAATGATCAACGGCTTCTCCTTACTCATGGCAAGAAGAAGGTTTTTCACCGCCTCAAACGTTCCAAACTTGCGGCCCTCGGGATCAAGGAAGTTGAATCTCGGATCATCCACCTTTAGTGATAGAAGATTCCTGTAAAAAGGGATCATGGGAGTAAGGCCATTTTTGACCCTCTCCGTGATTCGATTCCCGGCTTCCTCTTCACTCATCCCTTCTACAATACCAAAACATGCCTTGACAACATCGATCACCGGAAGAAAATTGATGTTCCGACCGTAAGGGACACAAATGCCGGTCAGAAGGGTCTCATCGGCCCCTAAACTCTTTTGAAACTCGTAAACAAGCCGGCTCTTGCCGACACCTGCCTCGCCCACCACATCTACTACTTGAGCCTCGCCGCTTTTCACCCTTTCATAAGCCGAACGAAGCACTTCCATTTCAGGCCGACGGCCGACGAGATCAACCACCCCCTTAGCAAGACCCGCGGCAAACCTTGTCCGCATATCAGGCAGGTCAGAGATCAGTCTATAGAGATGCTGCGGTTGAGCCTTGCCTTTCAAAGGGATCTCTCCTACCGATTCTTCCTTAAAATACCCCTGGACGATATTCCGTGTTTCCCGGCTCATCCAAACTTCTCCAGGATTTGCCGCCTGCTCCACACGGGCTGCGAAGTTGGTGGTATCACCAATCGCTGTGTAATCCATCCGCAGATCGTCTCCGATGGAGCCCACGACCACCGGCCCAGAGTTGAGCCCCATGCGCATCTTAAAATCAAACCCGGACTCCCTCTCTACTTTTTCCCCGTATTCTGCCAGGGACTTCTGAATGGATAAGGCGGCATAGCAGGCACGTTGAGCATGGTCTTCATGTGCAATGGGGGCACCAAAAAGGGCCATCACACCATCTCCAGTGAACTGATTGATAGTACCTTCATATTCGTGAATCTCATCCATCAGAATCCTGAAACATCCATCCATGATCTGATGGACCTTCTCAGGATCGAGCTTCTCAGACATGGAGGTGTAATTGGCCACATCCGCAAAAAGCACGGTCACAACCTTCCGCTCGCCTTGAATGGAACTGCGAGTAGTAAGGATCTTGTCGGCCAAAAACTTGGGGGTGTAGGACTTTGGTTCTGAATAGTTAATAGACGGGGCTTCTTTAGGCTTCTCAAGAGACGTTCCGCACTCACCGCAGAATTCATCTCCGGGAAGGTATTCAAGGCCGCATTGTGGACATGGTAATGAAAGATTTGTGCCGCACTTGCGACAAAACTTTTTTGCCTCAGGATTCACAGTCTGACATTTCGGGCATTTCATAAATGTCTTAAGGCCTCTTCAGAAAGTTCAGTGATGGTCTTCTCCATTTGCTCCACCCACCCGACAGCATCGCATTCCCGGAAGATTCGGAAGCTCATTCTTACGTCATGTTCATCATGATGAGGAAGATGAGGGAGACGGCCCACAGATAAAAGGTTATGATGGACCGCCGCACGGCCTCACCGGCGCCAGCGTATTTTTCATGCACCACATTGGCGATATCGCTGATGCGGTAAGTCAGGTCTTCAACGATGTCCTCATAACTCATTTCCTCAAATTGCGTCTTGTAGCTATGGGCCTTCTCGCAGATATTATCCCCTTTGAGCTTAATGATATCGGCAAAGTAGATCAGTCCCGGCCTGCGGAACGGTTCATTTGCCTGCGGTTTAATCCTCGGAGACAGCACCATGGCCGCCTTGAAGGCCGAGCGTATAAAGGCAATAAAAAAGACCATCACCAGCAGGAAGGATAGGACCCAGATAGCCAACTTCATCGGCGGTGCTGGAAACGAAATGATGAGCTTGGAGAGGTTGGGACCATAACAAATGGCCCAGAAGCTGTGGATGGCGAGGATGATGCCTGCCTTCGTATCTGCATTGGCCGTGAGCCCGGCCATACGGTCGTAGACCTTGGTCAGGAATTCAACCTTGTCTTTAACTGGAATCGTTGTCTGATCCGACTTGTCGACCATGTCCATGAAAGGGTCCTCCTAAGTAAGGCTTGCCGGGATTTGAAAACCTTTTTCACATTTTTAAACTTTCCAAGATGTTCTTTGTCCTGCTCAGCCAATAATTTATTCCCATAGCCTGAAATAGACCTTCGGCCTGTTTCAATAATTTAAGAGAATCTTCTTTCCGGCCCGCATGGGCATAAAGCTCGCCTAGAAAGAGAAAGCCTATAGAAAGGGTTGGTTTTATCTTCAGTTCCTTCAATATCTTGATTCCGTTTAAGATACACTCCTCCGCCTTTTGACGGTGTGATCCTTCCATTCTGCCGATAGTCCGTCCCAATTGAAGCCATGCAAATCCTT
>PLMX01000155.1 GCA_003142635.1 Syntrophaceae bacterium
GCTTGGCGCACCAAGACTTCAAAAAGTAATACTTGTGAAAAGTGCAAAAGATAAAAGGGATGAGACAAGAACCATCATCCCTTCCGTATTCAAAGTTTATCAACTAATTTCTTGCAATCGTGCCACTTGCATCAATAGTAAAGGTCGAACCTCCTATGACATGTGTTCCCTGTATTGTAATGCTGCCTATCGTCCCTCCACCACCAATTATTAAAGGTATGTTAGGGTCAGATTTATAACCATAGACAGTTAAAGCAGCCTCATTGGCAATTGTTCCGCCTGGTGAATCGCTGTAAAAGGCCTGAGATGCCGAATATGCATTACGCACGGCCGAGTTCGCTGATGAACTGAATCCTTTTGTTCTGTAAGCTGCAAGCTGCGGGATGGCAATAGCCGTCAAGAGGCTGATGATCCCGATACCGATCATGAGTTCGATGAGCGTAAAACCGTTCTGTCCTCTTTCTTTGTGAGAAGTGCGAATCATCTTTATCCCAATGCTCATATCGACATAAACTTTCCTGTACTTTAGCCTCCTTATTTCAGAGATGTTATTTTAAAAAACTATACGCGTAACCCTTGCTCACTATTGAGCAATTATTGTACCCAATGCGCCCTTTAATAGACTGTAGATCATATAATTTTTCTTCTTTTTTTATAGACAGTTGGACATCATGATGCCCTGATTAAGCTATCTTATTGTTTCATTGTCTCGATGAGAATTAGTAATTTTCACCAATCAATTGTGAATTTCAGCCGCCATCGTCATATGCATTCTTTGTCTTAATCTCTCCTCATCATAATTAGGGTTGCGTGACCAGTAGGAGATGACGACGAGAGTGCTCATGTTCTTCTGTTATTAATAAAATGCCCACCTCTATTAAAATACACGATTTCAATCGATAATATTCACCTCTTCAATATGGTTCCCCGTATTGACTTATAGGTGAAATCGACTTTATGCGAAGATGCTATTTCAGGAGCATCAATAGCCCGAGTAGCCCCATAAGGGCAAGCAGTAGGCTCCTGTAGGTTTCCTCCCTGATGCGATCATAGAGAAATGATCCAACCCACGTTCCGAAGAGCAGGAGAGGAAGGGCTGCAAGGAAGTACCACAAGACCATGCCTGTAACGAGCCCGCCTATAGCCTGAAAAATGACTACCACAATGCCGGAGATGAGGAAGAAACCCTGAAGGGTGACCTTGATCTGATCCTTGTTCCAAGGCTGCAGAGAGGTGTAGATGATAACGGGTGGGCCGGAGGCGCTGATGGCGCCGCCGAGGCATCCTGCCATGAAGCCGAAGAGATATGCCCATGCTGGCGCTGTGAAGCGAACAGCGGGTTTCAGAAGGAGGCTATACAAGGCGTAGGCGATAAGGACAGCGCCGACTGTCCACTGAATATATTGTGTGTCCGTCCGAGTAAGAAACCACACCCCCGCCGAAGCGCCCGGTAGAGAGCCCAGACAGAGCGGGTATACCTTCTTCCAGTCCCAGTGTTCGCGCAGTTGCACGAGGAGAAATATCGTCAGCGCCACTGCAAGAAGAGCAACTACCGGAATAGCAGTCTTAACATCAAGAAAGAACGCGAGAAGAGGCAGGGACAAGAGGACCGAACCGAACCCTGAGAGTCCCTGAATAACTCCGCCGCAGAAGGCGACTATACCGAGATAGATATAAATTTCCATGATTATATATCAAAAAATATTACAGAAAGATTCTCCTGGATGTTCCTCACCGGGAAGTGCGGCAAATATATCCACTGATTTTTCTGAATGCAAGCTTTTTCCCGTCCGTCTCATCTTTCGTCATCAGCAATAATCAAAACCATAGAACTCTGATTTGGAATGTGGTAAAAACCTTGCAGCGGGTGATATTGTTCTTTAACCTTTGCAGGAGTCTTATTTCGGCGGAGAAGAAATTTTTTTCATTTAGATAAAATCACGGAGAGAAAAAAATGAACGCGTCTGCAGACCACGGCCGAAGGGCTGTCCTCATTAATGGGTGCCGAATACCTTTCCTCCGGGCCGGGACAGGCTATGGAGACCTTATGTCCTACGACATGGGAAGACTCGCCATCGCGGCCCTTGTTAAACGAACTCAGGTCGACCCCGAAAAAATCAATCGCGTCATCATGGGAGCGGTCATTGCCAATCTTGCAACGACCAACGTCGCGCGAGAGGCCGCACTCGGCGCCGGCCTTCCTGTAAGCATCCCCGCATTTACCGTTACCATGGCCTGCATATCCGCCAATCTGGCGATAACAACCGGCGTGGACCTGATTCAAACGGGCCAGGCAGATATAGTCATCGCCGGAGGAACGGAAAGCCTGTCCGATATTCCCATCTGTTACCGGAAGCCCATGAGAAAGAAATTCATGGAGGCCCAGAAATACAAGGGACTCAAAGATTATCTGGAATTTCCAAAAGGCATAGGCATTAAAGACCTGCTTCCGGAAATCCCCGCCATTGCCGAATTTTCCACGGGGCGAACGATGGGAGAAGATTGTGACCGTCTGGCTGCGCGCCTCCATGTCAGCAGGGAAGATCAGGACCGTTACGCCGTCCGTTCCCATCTGGCGGCTGCACGGGCGACGGCCGAAGGCACATTGGAGGGGGAGATAGAAACCGTCCTCGTACCTCCTGACTTTAAACCTATAGATAAAGACAACGGCTTCCGGGGTGACACGTCATTAGAAAAGATGGGCAGCCTGAAGCCGGCCTTCGTGAAAAAATATGGGACGGTGACGGCCGGAAATGCCTCTTTTCTTACCGATGGAGCTGCCGCTTGCCTCCTCATGGCTGAGGAAGTCGCCGCGGCGCTCGGCTATATGCCCAAGGCGAGAGTACGCGCCTATGCCTACACGGCCCAGGATCCCTTTGATGAACTTCTCTTGGGGCCCGCCTATGCAGCGCCAAAATGCCTCACGATGGCCGGTCTTAAACTTCAGGATATGGACGTCTTCGAATTTCATGAGGCCTTCGCGGGACAGATACTGGCGAATTTGAAATGTCTTGCATCAGATGAATTTGCCCGGGAGAAACTTGGCCGATCGGAAAAAGTGGGAGAAGTCCCTCTCGAAAAATTCAACACCCTCGGCGGTTCACTTTCCCTGGGGCATCCCTTCGGAGCTACGGGGGCCAGGCTTGTCACAACGGCGGCCAATCGCCTTATTCGGGAAGATGGTACATTCGCACTTGTCGCCTCATGCGCAGCGGGAGCCACAGGAAACGCAATCATCCTTGAACGAATGAGATAGAAGATAAGGATACAGGAATGTCTTACGCAGAGATCGAGAAAGAAAATGGCGTGGCAATCGTCTGGATGGATCAGCCGGGCGAGAAGGTCAACAAGATCTCCATCGACCTCGTAGATGAATTCAAGACGATGCTTGACGGCCTCGAAGCCGACGATACGGTGAGAGCGATTGTGCTCATCAGCAGGAAACCGGGCAACTTTATCGCCGGTGCGGATATCGACAAATTCAGGGACATGACAACTCCGGAGGAAGGAGAGATGCTGAGCCGCCAGGGACACGCGCTCCTGAACCGGATGGCGTCTTTCCCCAAACCCATTGTGGCTGCCATCCATGGGGCAACCCTGGGAGGCGGTCTCGAGGTGGCGCTGGCCTGCCATTACCGCATTGCCGGCGACGACAGCAAAACGGTTCTCGCTCTGCCGGAGGTGAAACTGGGGCTCCTCCCGGCGGGCGGCGGCACACAGCGGCTTCCCCGCCTCGTCGGCCTGCAAGCCTCCCTCGACATGATGCTTACGGGAAAAAATATCTACCCCCGGCAGGCGAAGAAAATGGGGCTCGTGGATGATCTCATCCATCCTTACGGACTTCTC
>PLMX01000009.1 GCA_003142635.1 Syntrophaceae bacterium
TTAAGACCTGAATGCCGCCAATATCAGTTAAGGTAATGCTGGCAATCTGACCGTTCCCGGACAGCTCTCCATTTACGACGTTAGTGAAACAGATATTGTAGGTACCGGCAGGAAGATCTCCATCCCCAGTGAGAAGGGTCGGGTCGGGAGGTAGCGGCACACCCCAGACCAGCACGGCATTGCTGGAAGGATCAAAGATTCCCTGCCAGTATTTGTTACCGATAAATACACGGTCTTCAGCATCTACATAAGAAAAGGGAGAATTGGGTCCAGATACTGCCCCAACGCTCGTTGCTACACCGTTNNCAGAGAGAGTGAGCGCCCGGGAGGTTAATTAAAAGAGTTTTCCCAACTCTCGCAATCAGCTTGCCGGTCTGATCAACGTCACAGTTTAACAGGAGGCGAGGCTCGGCGATTCCCTTTTTGACAAAGAATCGCTCGTCTTTCTTGACATTGTTGGCGCCGGAGAAGCCGCTGATGTTGATGTCAGTCATTTAATCTACAATTCCCCGGTCTTCGAATCCTCCGGATCCATAGTAAATGGGGCCACCGTCAATTCCGATGAAATCAATCAGGTCTTGCATATCGGAATAGAATTGTGCCGTGTGATATTTCATTGCAGCGGCGGGCTCCGTGACGCCTGCCTCAATCTTTTCACCGTAGATATTCCTCAAAACATCGTGCTTTATGATGCTGTGGGCCAGGTGATCAGGGATTCCATCCGGGACATCTCCATCCAGCTTCATGGAAACCGGCTTTTTGTAATAATGGATACCCAGAGGGTAAGGCGCAGCGGGGATTCCCTGATAGTAGATGTACTTGCTGCCCTTGACGCATACTCGGTAGACTTCGCCCGGCTCCGAAAGGTTAAGCTGGTTAATCTGCTTCAGGAAGCGGTTGAAGCTATAGTAATCTCCGCCGATTGGTGGATATATTTTGTCATTATTAGCATCGAAGACGTTAAAAACGCTTCTCTGATAATCGGAAGGAAGGTCGACAAAGGCATCACTTGTTGTGTAGACGGTGTCGCATTTATAGAGATCGGGAAGCGGGGGAGATATTAGTCCATCCGGCATCCTGATCCCGGCTGCGATACTTCGCACGGAACCATTGATCCGGTGAACCAACCTCTCCTCGGTATAGAAAGAATCCTGCAAGACCTCCTGGATGCCATTTACTATCTCGGATAACGTAGTCATGAGCGGTTCACCCCTGAAGGACCCCTGCCTTGCCTTGTCGTGGCGTTGAACGCTTTGAGTGGGGCAATTTAGAGGCTACCTGAGCCCTCTCCCCGCCTCACGACAGGGAGAGGATGTCAAATTAGGTTCCTGTCACAGCACCCTAGGTTGCAGAGTACTCTGAAGCCGCCTGAGCCACTGCGGCAAAATCGTCGAACTCGATCAGAATCACCGCTGCAATCGCGTTTCCACCAGAGAGAACAACCTTGATCACCCCATAAGTCACGGTCGTGGAATCAGGATCAAAAACGAGGTCCTTGTAGGTCGCGTCCCTTACCCCATTCTCAACAACCATGCCCGCTGTGGTGACGACGGTTATCAAGTTCACGGTATGAGTATCGCGTGAAATCGTGCAGATATTGGCGGTGGTTACTGTCGACTGCCAGACGCCCTTGGCTCTTACTACGACGCCCCTACATGGCGCTGGAATATATCAAGTTCCATTGGCGGCAGCTGAAAGAAGTATTCTTTTCATAATGTTGCTCCTTTTTAAATTTCGTTCTGCTATGTCTATGTCGCGCTGTACTCGCTGGCCGGTTCATTGACCGCAGCATGCTCGTCAAACATGATGGTGACGATTTTATCCCCGGGAGCTCCGGTATCCGTCACTTTAAAGACCTGATATGCCGCCGTTGCTGAATCCGGATCGAAGATGAGATCCTTGTTTGTCGCATCCCGGACGCCGTTTTCAACGACCAGTCCCGCCGTGGTTACCGCTGTCACTGTGCATACTGCTGTACCAGCTCGACCAATTACAACGGTGTCATTGGGCTCAACCGTGTTGGTCTGAAACACTACCTTTGCACCTACAACGATGCCCCTGCACGGCGCCGGCACATAAAGGGTCGCTTGATCCGCATGTAGGATGGTTATTTCTATCATCGCTAACTCTCCTTCTTATCTGATGGAGCGGCATTTTACTGCCGCCCCACTTGGTTAAATTGTTATGCTTTCCCTGGTGAAAGGTTAGGCTACTGGTGCCAGCTTACTAATTCCGGTAGTCGCATCCACCTGAGTTGCATGTGACCTATCGGCACAGAAGTTCCCGGACCATTCATCACTGCCCGGCGCTCCGACCGTTGCAATCGCCGGGTTGTAGCAAGCGGTGTGATATAGTCCGCCGAGGTCGTTACGGGTGACAATATTTGCACCGACTCCCGAAGATCCTCCGCTGAGATCGATCCCCAGGACCGTGAGAGCTGCGGCGCCCGTGGGTCCAATGCCAACAGCCGCGAAAACGTTCTCGCGGATGAATCCCTGCCGTGATGCCATGACAAGGTGGTTTGTGTTGGAATGAAATTTATTCCGCTCGATCACCCACCCGGTCGGATCGCCGGAGACATATCCAGCGCCCTTGATCGCGTAGGCCGAGGCGGTGTTAATGTACATGAACTCATTATCTTCGACATGGACATTGGCCTGCGCACCGTCTGTAAGAATCCCGTATAGAGATCCGGTCTTCCCCTGCACACGATTGGCCTGAATGACACCGTTATGTGAAACCCCTACCAATGATATAGCGGCATTCCCCAAAGGAGGCCTAAACCGAATACCTGAAACCAAGAAATCAGGAGATGCCGTAAACGTCAAAGCCGGAGCCGTGGTATTCGGGGCCGTCCAGATAGCCTGGTCCGGATTCGATCCACCACCGATGAACCGGATGCCCGCAAGACTTGTTACCGCCACTGCCTCATTGAACTGTGTCGCGTTCGTCAGTCCGCTGTAAATATAGATGGTGTCTCCCGCGACCGCAACCGCAACCGCTTCGGTGATGGTCTTAAACGCATACGCCCAAGACTTCCCGTTCCCGCTCGCCGTCACAGTGCTATCGACATAGTAAATGTGACCTCGACGTTGATACATATAGAAGTCGGAAATCGGCCTTGTGGCCTGATTGCCGCCTACTGTTACAACTCTTTCCATGATAATTCTCCTTTCTAAAGCCAGGACGACGTTGTCCCAGGCGAATTCAAGGTTACACCTGGGGCTTGCGAGACCCCAGGCACCATCCTAAGTTATGCCTATACAGGCTCTGTCAGATTCGTATGAAGGATCTGCATTTTCCGGTTCTTGCAATATATGTTGCCTCTCCATCTGGTATTGCAGGAGATGGTGTCCGGCTGCCCGAGGACTTCCTTGCTCACCCATACCGGCGTGGTGAAGTTGTAATCCTTGTGGCTTCTCAGTTCCAAGAAGCGAAGGTTGAGGGCGTAGAGATACCCCGCTGTAACATAAGCGTCACCGCAGATCGGGGAACCCTTGTGGATCACGTTGTCCCATCCGGCTTCGACCAGCTTTGCCTCAAAATATCTCTGCTGTGGATGCAGGGATCTCTCGTAGCCGTCGCGCAGTGCTTCCGTGGTCACACAGAAATCCGGCTTGTACTCTTTGAAATCTCCCATCGCCGGAGTACGGAAAATTTTCTGCATGACTTCAAACGAGATTGCCTCTGCCGTGGCGATGACCTGAGCTTTCCAGTCGGCCATCTGGGCCTCTGTAACGCACCCATAGGGAGTGGTCGTGGAGGTATTGAACAGATCGCCAAGGCCGTTGATGCTGTCGCCGTCTGCCGCCGCCGCTATAACCTGAGATGCCATATCCACGCGAATGGATTTCTTGACGCTCGACATATACTGTTTGGTCAGGGAAACGATAGCCTCGGCCCCGGTGTTCTGGGTAAGGTCATCGAGGTTGAGGGTGTTCGACCCGTAGGCGCCACCCCATGGGAAGCGGGCCGCGTCGATGATATCGACCTTGGACTGCTTGATGATAGTGTTTTTTCCGTAGGAGCCATGATTGGAGCTCGCGTATTCCAGCGGCACCTTCACCATAAGGCCGCCATCAACGATCTCGTGGGGCTTTACTTCCCAGTTGATCCGGCCGATGGCGTTTCCCATCATTTTGAACAGAAGCGCGGACGCCTTATTGACGATGTCCACCGGTTCTGTGTTCAGCCAATAATACTGCGTAGTCGCATTGAGTTGATTTATTAAAGACATAATTCAGTTCTCCTATCTTTTAGTAGGCAAGCGACTATTTCAGCGGCTATGTGGCTTTATTTAAAGCCTCTAGCATACCCGCATCCAAATCCTTGCCTGTTACTTTTGGTTGTTTTGTCTGCTGCTGGCCGGTTCCTTGTCCTGCGACAATCACCTTGCCGGCCTCATCCTTTCCTTTTGCGAGTTCTACCAGCTTCTTGTACTCGTCATTCTCTTTTGCGAGACCGGCTGCCTTCGCCGCAGCTTCGTCCCGCTCAATCTGGAAGAACGCGGACATTGGATCGTGCATACCGGTCTTGTCGTTGGCGATATACTGCCTGATCTTCGCCTGCGTCTCCGGTGTGTTGAATGTCGGATTCTCACGATAGAAGGCATCCTGCGCGGCCTTTGCGTCCCGCTGGTCCAGTTCCTTCTTGAACATGTTTCCGGCTGCATCGAGCGTCTTTGCATGTTGGCCGAGAGCTGCGAGGTTCGCAATCTTGTCAACCAATTCCGCCTGCTTGGATGCATACTCGGCTTCCATCGGATCAAGCTTTTTGAGCTCAGCCTTTGCGGACTGAATCTCTGCGCCATAATCGACTGCCTTGTCTGCCGGTGCAGCTACTGCGTTCGCTTTCGTGAGATGTTCTTTCAGGGTTTCTGCAAGGGTTTGTGCTTGACCGCTCAGGGATTCTTTTTCCTTTCGGAGAGTCCCGAGCTCATTGCCTTGTTCGCCGAGCTTTTTCTCTAAGTTCTGATAAGCTGCGGCCAGGTCTTCCGGGGTCTTGAAACTCGTCCCGGCAATTCCCTTATCCTCGCCTGTGCCCTGTCCCGTTCCTTTGTTTGCTTCTGATCCAGTGTTCTCTGCCATTTTTCATTCTCCTTCTCGGAACCAGGTTGATTTTCGGCTGCCCTTGCGGACCGATTGCTGGTCTGCCCGATTTTAAACAAATAAAAAAGCCCGGACCTGCGGCACACTTGATGAGTGTGTTCCCCACAGAATCCGGGCTTCGTAATCCCTTAACTAAGGTTATCCAGTACCCTTATGATTTATCTGTCTTATTTCAAAATTCTCTCCCTTGCGTTAGTGTTCAAAAAGGCGTCTCCAATTCCGCCCTGGCTAAGATGAAGCTCCAGGCCCATCTGATACGTGCCACACTTCTTCGCCTCTTGCAAGCTAAATATGTGTTTCTTGATAGCAGCTAAAATGTCTTTTACCTTTTCATCGTCTGGTTGCGACATAATCAGCCCTTGCAAACGTAATTATTTTCTTTCAAATAACGTTCATATTCACCGCGCGTTTCAATGGGCTTCTCTCCATCCCTCTGCATGACTTTACAGGCGGATGCCAGCCACTTCACGTCGCCATCGGTGTGAATAGCTCCGTTCCGGCTAAGAACCTTTTTCGCCATCTTCCCGCACGGACATTTTACCCGATCCGGAATATGCGTCACCGGATACCAGGCCTCAATGGTTCGTCTGCACTTTTTACATTTGTATTCGTAAATGGGCATCGTTATGCTCCTGCCTCAGTTTAGCCACGGCCCACGTGAACCGCGTTAAGGTTTCCTATAATCCCAAACACGCTCAGGAGCCATATAATCACAGCGATAATTACGACAACATTCATAATCCTTTTGATAGTCGGCTGCATCGGGATATAGGTATTCGC
>PLMX01000137.1 GCA_003142635.1 Syntrophaceae bacterium
TAACTATGACGCCGTGTATAACAAACAGAATCAAGGCGGTTAAGGTTCATCGATTATCAGTGGAAACATGCTATAGCCACTCCTCGAATTTAACTATTCTTACAGCATATTTAACAAAAGTGCTTTTCTATTTTTAATAATCAAAGCATTTTATTCTTCTGAAACCAGTCAATCGCATCATTTACTGCCACCCGAACTGATGTCGGGGGCATTTTAAGCTCTTCAGCAGCTTTCCGTCCGGTGTAGTAATCGTCGCTGACCAGAATTTTCGCATTGCTGATCGATAGCTCGGAATGAATTCCCAGTCTCCGCAGAAACGAACCGCATACACCCAGGAATATCAATACCCAATCGGGTATGAGAACGGGTATCGTTTTCTTGCCGAACCTTACAATTTTAAGAAATTCGTGATAAGAAACATTCTCGCCCGCAAGGAGGTAACGTTCGCCTGTTTTTCCCATCGTTATGGCATTGCAAATTGCCGTTGACGCAGCCCTCACATCGGTAAAATTTTTCCCGCCCCGGGGAATAAAAACTATTTTGTTGGGATACATCATTTTGAAGATCCTGCCTGAACTTGGTTTGGCATCAAAAGGTCCGATCATGAATGTAGGGTTCATGATCACAGCATTCAGATTGTTTTTCTTCACCTCTTCCTGTATCCGTTTTTCCGCCTCGAGTTTGCTCATAGCATATCCCGATTTTTGGAATAAACTGCCAATTGGGTTTCCTTCGTGACCTGGGTTTTCCCTTGATCCAAAATCGATGGTATCTCCGGTGCTGATGAAAATAAAACGATCGGTTCTATGCCTTTGGGCAGCTTCAACCAATAATCTGGTTGCTTCAACATTGACCCGATACAGAGGCGATGCCTGGCTATAACGCTGCGAAGTATCGGCGGCAGCGTGAATAATCACGCTACATCCCGACACCGCCTTATCAACATCGGATGCGTTGGTAATGTTTCCGTGAAAAATTTCAAAATCCAACCCCTCGAGCGATTTCATATCGGCATGTTGCCTTACCATTCCCCTTACTTCAACATCTCTCGACAAGAGTTCGCGAACCACATTGGTAGCCAGAAAACCATTAGCGCCGGTAACCAGAACTTTCATCTCTGAATTCATTTTATACAAAGAAAGTGATTTTTAGATTGGGAGCTTATTCTCCCGAAAAATGTCTTTTAAAACTATTTTTCGTTTTACCTATAACTAACAACTTTTTCTGTCGATATGGGTTTTGATCCTGATATCCATTTCGGATTAAACAATGAATATTGACCGCCCAGTGGTTTTGGGGTGCAGTTCTAATGAACGGTTTTCAATCCATTTTTCGCTTCAGTTACATCCGAAGGTATATTATCTGATTTAAAAAGCACCCATTTCTGAGTGCTTTCTCGCTTTAGCCTGAATTGATAAGAACTTGCTTTTCCGAGAAAGGAGTATAGGAAAACCGTTATTGTGCGTCAATGAAAAACTGATCGCTGACCATGAAAAACTGATCACAATATGTGGGAATGGTAGTGAATGATCTCGGAGTGGACCTGTCGCGGGGTTCATCACTTTGATAATTCGCTGCTACTTTGCACTGCGAATACCCTGGAAATGGCCATTTCGGGCAGAATTGAGGCATACCTCTCCTACACGCAACAAGTATTCAAAGCATTAGGCCTGGATGTATTGATCCCGGTAATATTCCGGATCCCGATAAAGTTGATCTTCGTTCATTACCAATTGAAACCCACATGACGGCCAGCCGTCACAAAAAAGAATGAAAATAGCCTTGTCGACACCTTTATGGTGAGAGTAATAATATCAATGTATTATACTTCTATTTACAGGGGAAAGGATGTATATCTGCCAAAATCATCAATTGCTTGCCTTCAGGAAGAGATACTTGAAGAAGAATCGTCCACGAGTATTCAATGACTGGTGGTAGATGGTCTTTGGGTATGGGAGTTATTTCTGCCGTGCAGACTCCCAGTTTTGATTCTTGATTATATGCGGGGCAGAGTTTTTTCACTTGTGGTGACTACTTACCCTGTTGTTGAATAATAATCTGACTTCTTCCATCCTTTGTCGGTTCACCCCAAAATCGGAATATCCGATCCGAGAAGCAGAACGCATGTGTATGATCTTTGCTCCACCATCAAAATAAAACTCCACGTCATCCACGAAGCGGAAAAAAGCTGAGGTGAATTCGGCATGGATATAATGATCCTCCATCTTAATAATCCGGCATCGCTTCATTCCCTGAATCACGTCAATGAACCGTTCCATGGCCTTTTGCTCTGATCCTTCATACCGTACGGGCTCAATGAAGTGCCTTTTATCTGAGCTTTGTGAAGAAACGCAATTGGGTGAATCCGGGCACGGCGAAAGCTTGCCGTCAGTAATCCCAGGATTAAGAGGCCGGTATGCAGAACAACCCAGCATCATCATTATGAATAAAAATACTGCAAATCCATTCATGCCTTTATCTTGTTAGAAGATACCGATCAGTTGTTATTTTTATGTTTTAGTGAATATCATTTGTAATATAGCATATGACAACAAAATATTGAAATGAGAGTTACAAGGAAGAAAGATTGGCCGGAACGTAATCGGTCTTAATTGCTCAGACTTACTTGAACGAGTATTTAAGACTAAATCGCCACGGCGTACAAGAACCAATCGAGAATGGTGTCTCCGGAATCACAGATTTCTAACTCTTCAAGACGGCACACTCGATGGAAGCGCCGGCTACACCTGCTGCTTAATGATTTTGAAAAACCTGGCCGTTGCTAATTACAGTTTGAAAGAAAGAGTAACGGCAGGCGGTTAAACCGCCAAGCGGGGCGAGGTCGGCTCCTCCGCTTGTCAGGCGTCAGGTCTCATCCGCAGTCAGCCATTCGATTGCATCACCCAAAGAAGTGAATACACTGACTTTGAAGCCTCTCTCTCGGGCGCAGTTTGCGAAGAACACTGCATAGTCAAATCCTTCAAGTGGACAAAGAACGGCCGTCTTTCGAGAAAAGGTTGCACGATACTTGATGAGTTCGCGCGCCAGATCCCAAAGTTGGGTGGCAGACATTACTGCCTGCACCTTTCGAGCATCTAATATTATTTCGTAGTCAATCAAAGGAACAGAGACTGACGCGATCTCCATAAGCAGTTTCTTACTCTCTTCGAAATCGAGGTGTCCTTCCGGGGTCGCTTTGATGAAGTCGTGTGCGTGGATAATTTTGATATTAGTCGGCATTGTTGTGTCCTTACGCGTTTGTTGCTGCCTAACAGTTATCTCTTATGAAATATCAAACTAATATCCATGTCAAGCGAAATGAATTAGAAAATTCTCCAAAAAATCGTGGGAAAGAACTTAATAATTCGGCATATTGATAAAGAGATATGATCTATACGAAATCGGCATAACTTACAGAAATAAATTATCTGGTTTAAAAACTGATGACATCTGTTGATTTCTTGAAGAGATGCTGCGTCTAGTGGAAAGCTTGAGGAATCTCTCTTACACGAAGAAAGATTGGCCGGGACTTGAGCGGTTTTCAACCGCCCAGATGCGTTCTACGGCGCGGCACATTTTGAGGAGTAAACCTTTTCTCTATAATCTATCTATCTTCCGCCCAGTTAAGCGTGGATCGCAGCGCCGCATGATGTACACGAATATCAGGGTGTGGGACTGACTCTTACCCACAGTATGTAATCACCCTTTGAGAATACTAATCTAATCGCTCGCCGCCATTCTCTTCAGGAGTTCTTCGGAGCCAACGACGAAATCGTCCATGACTTCCTTCACAGTACGAATCTTACGGACCAGACCTACCGCCTGCCCGCAGGCAAAAGGGCCCTTCTCGCTGCTCATGGGATCGCCCGAAAAAATGAATTTCATAATTTCATTTTTTGTCACACCCGCGGAGACGAGCTTTTCCAATTCTTCCGTCCAACGATTTGCGAGCATCCTCATCGGGGCGATTCCCCTGGCAAGGATTTTGGTGGAGACATCCTTTCCGCTTAGAATCTGTTCCCGCCAGGCACTGCCGATTTTAGTGCATTCCGCCGTGGCAAGAAAAGCGGTACCCACGCTGACCCCGTCCGCCCCGAGAATGCGGCAGGCCGCATATCCCCGCGCATCGACTATGCCTCCGGCTGCGAGGACCGGTATCCGGACGGCGTCGACGACCTGCGGTATCAGGGCAAGGGTTCCGATTTCAAAAGGAGACGCAAATCCCCCGGATTCGAAACCCTCGGCAATGACGGCATCAACCCCGGCGCCTTCCGCCTTCTTCGCTGCATCGACGTTAGGTATGACATGCACCACACGGCTCCCTGCCTGTTTCAGGGCCGCAGTGAAAACCGCGGGGCTGCCCGCGGCGGTAATTACGACGGGAACCTTGTTTTCAATGACCACCTGAATCAAGTCTTTCGCCTGGGGAGCCATGAGTGGAATATTCACTGCACAGGGAAGCGCGGTTATATCCCGCAGCCGGCGGATTTCGGCAGCCAAGCTTTCGGCGGACTCCGTGGCACCCGCAATTGTGCCGAGCCCTCCCGCCTCACTGACTGCGGCGGCCAGCTTGGCATCCGTCACGCCGGCCATTCCCCCGAGGGCGATGGGATATTTTATTTTGAAGAGGTCGGTTACGCGGTTCTTCATTATGTCATATCTCCTTCTGTTAAAGATCAGGATACTTTTTGCTTCGTTTCTTTACTAAATATATCATTTATTACTAAGGCGTCATATCGACCGACGGGAGATATCTTTTAGTGTTACCCCAACTACTAAGATTTCTCGCTATGCTCGAAATGACAATAGTACATGGGGGTTTCCGAACTCTGGCATAAAACACGTGCCCGAATTTATGAACCACTGTACTACGGGCGCTTTGCTATTCCCTGAAATACGGCCATACATAATTCCTTTGTGAGCTCCTTGGCAGAATACGGCTTCCCGTATATGATCTTCGGCAGACACAGGTGCTCCACACCGCCCAGTATCACCTGCCTCATGGACGTGACCGGTATGTCGCTGCGGATTTCACCATTTCTTATGCCTTCCTTCAGAGTCTCCGTTACGATTCTGCTGTACCTCTTCACCTCAGCGTAACTTTCGCTTTCAAAATAACCCGGGTAATTTCTCACTTCGAGAAGGAGAATCTTGGCGAGCACCCGTTTAGTCTCATAGAGGTTCATCTGTGACCAGACGATCTTTTTCAATTTATTGAAGGTGCCCTTGATCCCTTTCAGCTCCGATTCCATATGTCCGAGATATTCGTCAAGATAGTCCCGGAGCACCTGATGCAACAGTCCTCGCTTGTCGCCAAAATACTTATAGATGAGGGCCTCGTTGACACCCGATTTCCTGGAGATCTGGGCGGTCGTAATCGCGTTGAATTCCTTCTCTTCCAAAAGCGCTTTGAAGGCCTCTCTGATCTTCACGCCCCCGACTGGCAAAGGCCTCACAAGCAACCTGCCCGAGCCTTTCATGACATTCTTATGTGCTGCCGTCATACGTCCTCCAGTAAGATTCATTTATTCAACGATTATATTTTTTCCAGGCAGATGACAACTTTCCCCATATCACCTGTCTGTGAACGCGGGTTTTCGCTTTTCTACGAAGGCCTTCATCCCTTCTTTCTGATCCGCAGTGGAAAAGAGAATTTCAAAACATCGCGCCTCGTAGGCCATGGCCGACTTCATATCCATATTCATCCCGCCATTGACCGCGATTTTTGTAATCTTCAAGGCGAAGCCCGGCTGGCGGGCGATCTTCCCGGCCATCTTCCTGGCTTCCTGCATCAGAGAAGCAGCGGGCACCACCTTGTTCACAAGCCCAATGCGATAGGCCTCCTGCGCATCGATGAAATCGCCTGTGTAGAGAAGCTCCTTCGCCTTGGTGATGCCGATGATCCTCGGAAGCCGCTGCGTGCCGCCTGCCCCGGGAATCACGCCAATCTTGATCTCCGGCTGCCCGAAGGTTGCGTTATCCGCGGCAATCCTCAGATCGCAGGCAAGCGTAAGTTCGCAGCCGCCGCCCAGGGCCAGACCGCTCACTGCCGCAATGACAGGCTTTTCCAGGTCCTCAATCCTGTTGAATACCGCCTGGACATCCTTCAGAAACCGGTGAGCGTCGACAGGTGTGGCAATTCCTCCGATCTCGGTGATATCCGCGCCTGCGGCAAAAAACTTTTCCGTCCCTGCAAGGATCACCACTTTCACTTCCTCGTCACCGTCAATCTCTGTGAGGACGTGATCCAGCTCCCTGAATAGCTGGCTGTTGAGGGCATTCATGCTCTTGGGGCGATTCAAGGTGATGACGGCAATGCCTTCGCCCTTCTCATATAGAATCGTCTGATAATCCATCCTCTTTCTCCTTTGTTCTTCTATCGCTCGCAAACACGATGACAGGCTGAGCGAGCGCCACTTTTTCTACACCTTGATTATAACCGCTTCGCCCTGCGCCAGACCGCCGCAGATCGCCGCTACGCCGTAACCGCCACCGCGCCGTTTCAGTTCGTATGCGAGTGTCATCATGAGTCGTGCGGCGCTTGCTCCCACGGGATGACCGATGGCGATGGCGCCGCCGTTCACATTGGTCTTGGCCTGAAGCTCTTTCCACTTTTTCTCGTCGTTATTGGCGAGTATCTTCGTGGCAACAAGCGGCAGAACTGCAAAGGCTTCATTTATTTCAATCAGCTTCATGTCGTCGAGGGTCAGACCGGCCTGCTTTAAGGCTTTTTGAATCGTATAAGCCGGAATGACGGCGATCTCACGGGGAACTGTAGCCGAGGCCGCTACTGCAATTACTGTTGCCAGCGGCTTAAGACCCTTCTCCTTGGCCTTCTTAGCGGTCATGATAAGAATCGCGCTCGCCCCGGCGCTGATGGGAGGCGCGTTTCCCGCTGTCACAGTGGGACTGCCGTAGAT
>PLMX01000019.1 GCA_003142635.1 Syntrophaceae bacterium
CAAAGAGGTCGTGGACCTGGCAAAAAAATATGATGTCAGCGCCGGTGTTATTGACCTGGCAATCCAGAAAACACGGGAAACGTATCCGCATGTTGAACACATCCAGTATAAACTATCCATTATCCGTTTCCTGGAAGCACATCTAACTCTTGCTTATGACGGCCACCGACCCATAAAGAAAGACAGGATCGAGGACCAATATTCGCTTGATGCCTTGAACGTACAGGGAAACCTTACTGATATGATGGAGCAGCTAACAGAATTCGACCGCTACCTTCGGCAAAATGACAAAAGCAGACCAATGAATATGAATCTTCTATTTTATGGTCAGCCGGGTACGGGAAAGAGCGAATTGGCAAAATATATTGCCCAGCAACTGAATCGAGATTTTTTCTGCAAGCGGGCAAGCGACATCATTGACCCCTATATAGGCAGGACAGAAAGAAAAATCAGGGCAATGTTTGAACGGGCAGAGTCAGATGATGCCGTGCTCGTTATCGATGAGGCGGATTCCTTTATTTTTAGTTANNTAACCCAGATGGAAAAATACAACGGTATCCTGATATGCACCACCAATCGCCTGACAGACCTCGACAGCGCTTCCATGAGAAGGTTCAGCCATAAAATCGAATTCCGTTATCTCTCCCAGGCCGGATGCACGACTTTTTACAAGATGTTCCTTTCTCCCTTAACTGACGAAAGGATACCTGAGTCGATAACAAGCATGCTCGGCAGGATGAACAATCTAACGCCGGGTGACTTTAAAGTAGCCAGAGATAAAAACAGCTTCATGGATAGGGGAAGAATCACACATAAGATTCTTCTGGAAGCGCTCGAAGCAGAAAGTCTAATTAAACAGAATCATCGTAGCATAGGTTTCTGATCGATAATATTGAACTTCCTCTTTACAGGTCTCCCTCTTGTAAAACCCGACCAAATCCGTTTTCTTCCAAATACCAGTATGTGAAATGTTTTGATAACCAGCTGGCGGCCTTTTCTTCAGCCAGTGGTCGGTATTGAGAGGTATAAATTACGGGGATACTGAAACGAGCTTCTAAAGCATCCAGAGTGCCTGAAACGGCGTTGGGGTGAGCCAGTGTATTATACTCTTCATCATATGGCGTTTTGATATCTTCGTAGCTTGCTTCAACTAATAAGGCACGCCACCGGTATTGCGCCAATTTTTCGCACATTTTGAAAAAGCGTGACCGTTGCTGTATTAAGGTTGTTATTAGATACCTGAGCGATTTTCGTTCCAGAGCAAGAACTTTTTCCATGCCCTGTATGCTGTAATCCCCCACATCGAGTTTCCGTCTTTTATGTTCGGCAATCCAGTTAGGAAATCTGCTGAAATCAAATGGATCTTTTTCACGAGTGTCAATTAATACAATCGGTTTGGGAATCTGCCGCGTGATGCTATGTCCATTGCGTTTGACAATTAAACGACCAGATGGTGGGGCTGCGGGATAGGTGCCGTACGTTGATACACTAGGATCATCCGTGTCATCATATTTTTCTACTTCAGATGTAGAATTTGACATATGCCCACTATTAGCGTCCCAATTCTGTTTTAATGAAATGGATCATTTCACTCAAATCGTCGCTTTCCTTGCCAGCCAAGAGCTTATATCGATCAATCCTGCTGTTCTTCAACGGGATGATTTCCTGAATGGAGTGCTCCAAGTTTTTGAACTGCTCAAGTTTTGCACTACGATCCTTCAGTTTTGAGGAATCGAGAACTTGGAGAAAGAAAACGGAATTGGCCATTTCCACTTTTCCACCATCCTTCTCATGAATGTAGAAATTCGTGAGAGCAGAGGTCAGGAACTTGCCGCAAATTTGTGTGGGCTTAATATCCGCTTCTTCGATCTCGACGATGCCTCTGATTTTACCTTTTTGCAGAATGAGCAAGTCAACACAACAATATCGCGTATGTCGCGATTTCTGATCCGTACGAAAGAGAGGAATTTGTTGCAAATCCGTCTCATCTCCCTGGCAACAGGCCGGATCTTTGACGATTTTTAGATTTGCAAAGTCTTTGAAGGTGACTTCAATAAGATTACCGATCTTTTCATGCAAGGGATGATTCATCAGGTACCTCCTTAGATTCTGTCATTGATTTTTGTGTCCCTACCTTCCTCATAAATATGCGCGGTCCAGTAGTCGGCCCAGTGAAGAAGAAGGGTTAAAGGCTCCTCCTTGTGGGCCACGATCTTGTTGTCATCGATGTATTGTCCGTCGTGATAGGCAATGGCCTGGGCCTCGGCATCGGAGAGAGGAATGTATTGGGTTACAAGGTAGAGACTTCTTACCGCCAGTCCCATTGCCACCACATCAGGATTGATTTTATAGCGTATACCCCGGTTTTTTACCATCCATTCGTTGTCATTGGGTAAATAAAGGGGTTTGCCCGGCATCCCCAGTTTCCCCGTATCATGAAACATGCCAACAATGACGCAGCTTTCTTCCGGTATTGCCGGGGCCAATGTTTCACGGAAACGCAAAAGGGTTTCTGCCACCCCGGCGCTGTGCTTCAGGAGACCCTGTTTTTCAGCCAGATGGTACCTGGTACTCGCAGGAGTGGTGAGCCAGGTGGTCTCACCCTCCAGTAAGGTGATGAATCGGTCAAACGGTTCCTTCCGATCAATGACCTTTTGTTTCAATGCTTCATAACGATCTAATAATTCCATTTCTTATCCTCAATTTTTATTGATTTGTCCGGTATGCCCTTCTCCGGGATACGGATGACATGCGACCGGCCTTTTCCGTTTCCGTGATCTGGAAGAAGGCCATGTGGATCAACGTGCTCTCATGCACCAGGGCGGAACCGACAATCTTCTTTCCCTCATAGCGGTAATCTTGACCGTACCCAACAGAGTCGAATTTATGCTCCTCGCATTGAAGAATCTTATTGAGGAATGCATCAGCCTTCACCCGGGAAGCTTCTTTTCTCATTAGTGGTTTTTCCGTCAGGGCATCCATTACATAACTTTTGATCAGTTTGGGATGAAGTTTCCCGAATACTGGGGCCCTGGAGACCATATCCAGGCCAACAACCTCTCCATTCACTATGACAAGCAGACCATTCTGGTTAGGCATGGTTGGGAAGTGCTCCAGAAAGGCATCCAGATATTCCTTCTTGGCTTCCAATACATCTTTTTTAATAGCCCCCGTGGTGGGATTGACCTTATTAATGTGAGCCTGAATCGCGATTTCGTCCCAGACGGCGCCCTGATCGGACCGGAAATTATAAGCGGCTTTCAGGTTTTCATGCACGGAAGCATTTTTGATCCTCCTGAGCTTTGCTGACATGATATGGCCCGATTCCTCAAAGTTGGCTGAACGGTAGGACCAGCGGCCATGCTCGGTGCAGCTCACAGGGATGACCGTTTCCGATTTTTCCCTGAGCAGGATGGTGGTATTGAGCACCAGGTTTTGCTTGGCCCCGGACAGCTCCTCACCGTCAAGAAGTAGAACGGGTTTATCCCCCTAGTTGATGACCTTCAATTCCGGAACCGTTCCTCCTTCTGTAACTTCCGTAACCGTAAGAAGATGACCCTCCAGTGCTTCTTTCATGGTCAGGTAGTCCGGCTCGGAACCATTCGCGCCGCGGAATATAGCCTCTGAGTGGTATTTCATCCGCGCAGATGCAGGCCGACATATGGGTCCCCTTCATGAAAAGTTCCTTT
>PLMX01000154.1 GCA_003142635.1 Syntrophaceae bacterium
TTATGAGACGGTTAATATGTTGATTTTAGCGATTGATACCTCTGCGAAGAGCGCCGGTATCGCACTTCTCCGGGACGGCGATATCCTGTCCGAAATCCTCGTCAATCTGGATGTGAATCACTCGGTTGTATTGTTGCCCGCTTTAGACGATTTACTGAAGCTTTCGCGCATAGAACCGGGAGAGATAGACCTCTTTGCGTGCACTATGGGACCCGGTTCATTCACCGGGCTCCGCGTGGGTGCGAGCACGGTGAAAGGACTGGCCCTTGCGACGGGCAGGCCGATTGCAGGTGTATCGACACTGGAAGCTTTGGCATGCAATATCATGTGCCCGGGAATCTCAGTCTGTCCCATGCTCGACGCAAGGAAAGACCAGGTATATACGGCCCTCTACAGGACCGGACAGGATTACACATTGAAGGTGATAGAAACGGAGAGGGTGACTGACGTCGGGGAATTCTTGCGGCCGATTGACGGAGAGGTTATATTTGTGGGTGATGGCGCTGTAAAATACGCAGGTCTCATCAGTGAAGCGCTGCCGGGAAGATCGTATTTTGCGTCCGGCTGCCATCAGCACGTGAGAGCAGCGTTCGTCGGTGTACTGGGCAGGAAGAAATATCTTGAAGGAGATGTTCTGGATGCCGTTAGTTTTGCTCCCGTATATCTGCGCGCCTCTGAAGCGGAGACGAGGCGGCTCGGACGGTAAATAACTGCAGGTCTAAGATAGGATTTTGCCTCAGTGAGGAATATGAAATATTGACAATGATTGTTGATTAATATAAAAATAACGCGCAGGAGGTTAGATGTATGGAAAAGGCCGATGAGCTCTTGATCAAAAAATATCTTAATCAGGATGAGGAGCTGAAGAGCTATGTTGAGGACCACAAAAAACTCGAAGCGGATCTCGAAAATTTTAACAAGCGCATCTATCTGACGGCAGAAGAAGAAATTGAGAAGAAGAACCTGCAGAAGAGGAAGCTTCGCGGAAAGGAGCAGATCTACAGGATCCTTGCCAAATACCGTTGTCAGGCGCAGGAAGCATGAGGTTGCGGTCATTCAGGGGATTATTAATGTTGTGCGATAGAAGAAATGGATCATAACAGTTTTATAATCCGTGAAGGTCTTCCATTCATCATACCACTTGGTATTTTCACTTTAATTTTTTCCATTGTCGATATAATCTGGGCCGCCTCGATATTCTTCATCGCCACTTGCTTTGTTGCCTGGTTTTTCAGAAATCCGGAGCGTGAGTTTCCTGAGGGCGAGAAATCCGTGATATCTCCGGCGGACGGCGAGGTTATAAAAATAGAAAACTCCATAGAGAGCGATTTTCTCGACGGTCCGATGCAGAAGATAAGCGTATTCATGAACGTGTTTGACGTTCATGTTAACCGCCTGCCTTATTCAGGGACAGTTGCCCACATACAGTACAACAAAGGGAAATTTTTTTCGGCTAATCTCGACAAGGCATCGGAACTGAACGAAAGAAATTCGATTCTTATTGAGACTGACGACGGCAATAAGATCTTAACAGTGCAGATAGCGGGATTAATAGCGAGAAGGATAGAGTGTTGGGTTAAGGAAGGAATGCAGGTGCGCAAGGGTGAGAGATTTGGCCTCATACGTTTCGGTTCACGTCTTGAAGTCTTTCTGCCTCCGGATGCGATAATATCCGTCAGAGTGGGTGACAGAGTGAGGGCGGGAGAGACACTTATAGGATGGCTAAAATGAAAAAGAATGCCACATTTAAGAGAGAGCGTGTAAGAAAGGGCATATATTTATTGCCTAATCTTTTTACAACGGGAAGCCTTTTTTGCGGATTCTATTCTGTGGTCGCGTCCATGAAAGGGGATTTTTGGAATGCTGCAGCACCGATCTTAATGGCTTTTGTCCTGGACGGCCTGGACGGCAGAATAGCGAGGATGACGAACACGACAAGCAAATTCGGTTCGGAGTACGACTCTCTGTCGGACCTAATAGCCTTCGGTGTTGCTCCGTCCATTCTCGCATACAGCTGGGCGCTTTCGATATACGGGAAATGGGGATGGCTTGCGTCATTCCTCTTCGTTGTCTGCGGTGCATTGCGGCTGGCAAGATTCAACATTCAGATAGGCCTGGTTGAAAGCAAGATTTTCAACGGATTGCCGATACCGGGAGCTGCGGCAGTCGTCGCAACGGGGGTATTGCTTTATTACTATCTGGGAGGGGAAGGGAGATTCAACGATCTGACTATTTTGATAGGCGTCGTCGTTCTATCACTGCTGATGGTTAGCAGTATAAAGTATTACAGCTTCAAGGACCTCAATTTCTTTTCCAGAAAGCCTTTCATGTCCTTTGTTTTGATTGTGTTCATTCTGATTATAGTCATTGCGGAGCCGCAGATCATGCTGTTTACCTTTGCGTTCGGATACAGTCTATCCGGTCCGACGTGGGCTCTCGTCAAGGTCTCTAAGAAGGCATACACGGAATGGAAGGCCAGAGAGGTGCGGATACATACGAAGCGTGCAATGAAAAGGTAGGGATAAGAGAATGAAGATCATAAGATGCTCTGCCTTTATTCGGAGTTAGTCATTAAAGGGGGCGTTTTTTTACGTGCAGGTGGGCGAGAGAAATTATGAAGAAGGATAAATTCGTGAAAGCGTATAATGTCGCCGTAGTCGGTGCTACGGGTGTCGTCGGCAACGAGATGGTCAGAATCCTGGAGGAACGCGAATTTCCCGTCCGCAATTTGACACTGCTGGCTTCAGAACGTTCGGTTGGGAAGAAGCTGAAATTCAGGGGGAAGTTCCTTCCCGTTAATGTGTTGAATGAAAAATCGTTCTCAGGAATTGATATCGGGCTTTTCTCCGCAGGCGGGAGCATCTCCGAGCGCTTTGCCCCTATAGCCGCCGCATCAGGATGTGTAGTGATTGACAATACAAGCGCATTCAGGATGGCGCCTGATATTCCTTTGGTGGTGCCGGAAGTAAATCCGAAAGCAATCTGCATGTATAAAAATAGAGGGATAATTGCCAATCCAAATTGTTCGACCATTCAAATGGTTCTGGTAATGAAGCCGATTCATGATGCCGCAGGGATCAAGAGGGTTGTGGTTTCCACATATCAGGCCGTCTCGGGGACAGGCAAAGAAGCCATAGAAGAGTTGATCACGCAGACAAAGGCCCTGTTGAGCGGCCGGAAGCCCGCGGTGATGGTGTATCCGCACAGAATAGCATTCAACTGTCTTCCTCATATCGACGTGTTTCTGGCTAACGGCTATTCGAAAGAGGAAATGAAGATGGTGAACGAAACCAAGAAGATTCTTGGCGATCAGAAGATTGCCGTCACCGCGACGACAGTAAGAGTTCCGGTACTTTTCGGACATTCGGAATCCGTCAATATCGAGACGAAAAGAAAAATCAGCGCCAAAGAGGTGAGGAGAATCCTTTCGCATGCGCCCGGCGTCAAAGTGGTAGATGACCCGAAGAGGAATAGGTATCCTCTCCCGATAGATGCGGCAGGCAAGGATGATACGTTTGTCGGCAGGATCAGGGAAGACGAGTCCATAAAGAATGGCATCAATATGTGGATCGTATCCGACAATCTGCGGAAGGGCGCCGCATTGAATGCCGTACAGGTAGCAGAGCTTCTTGTCAAAAAGTACCTATGAGAATAATCGGAGGTGATGCAAAAGGGAGAACCATCTATTCACCAAAGCAAAGTCAAATGAGGCCCACCTCCGACGGTATAAAGGAATCGCTGTTCAATATTCTTCATGCACCCTCCGGGAAGTCTTTCATTGATCTTTTTGCAGGTTGTGGAAGTGTGGGGCTGGAGGCATTAAGCCGCGGAGCCGCGAAAGTGGTATTTGTGGAGAAGAATGCCGCCCTGGTAAATGCCATTAAGAGGAACCTCCGTGAATTATCCTTAGGTGGAAAGTATGAAATCCTCGCAATGGAGGCTGCAAGAGCCATACGGAAACTCCAAAACAGGGGTGAGAATCTTGATGTTATCTTTGCCGATCCACCGTATGAGAGAGGTTTCGTCAGAGAGATATTCCGCGGTCTGGCCTGCGGGAATGTCCTCAGCGAAGACGGTGTCCTCATAATCCAGCATTCAGTACGGGAAGATGTGGATGAGCATTATTTATGCGATTTCATGTTGACAGACAGCAGAAGATATGGTGATACACGTCTGTCTTTTTTTAAAATAAAGGAAAAGGAATAGAGGAGCGTATATGGGAAAAATAGCTGTCTATCCTGGTTCATTTGATCCCATGACGAACGGCCATCTCGACCTCATACAAAGGGGGTTGAAGATTTTTGACGGGATTATTGTTCTCGTGGCTTATAACCCGAACAAAGCATCGTACCTCTTCTCTGTCGAGGAGAGGATGGAATTGATCAAAGAGGCGGCAAAAGACTGCAAAGGCGTGGAGGTTGCATGCTTCTCTGGACTGCTGGTGGACTATGTCAAGAAAAGCGGCGCAAATGTTATATTGAGGGGACTTCGGGCGCTTTCTGATTTTGAGTACGAATTTCAGCTGACTCTCATAAATCGGAGACTGAACAGGGATGTAGAGACTGTTTTCCTTATGACGAGTAACGAGTGGTTCTTTACAAGTTCGCAAATTATTAAAGAGGTGGCGAGTCTCGGAGCTCCCGTTGAGGGACTGGTGCCGGATATCGTGTGCCGGAAGATAAAAGAGAAATTCGGAAGGTAAGTTGTAAAAATGGTTAAACTGTCATCTCGGATATCCACAATAAAACCGTCACCGACACTGGCAATTACCGCCAAAGCCAATGCACTCAAGGCTGAAGGCAGAGATATAATCGGGTTTGGTGCGGGAGAACCTGATTTTGACACCCCGGATCATATCAAGATGGCTGCCGTGAAGGCCATAGAAATGGGGTTTACGAAATATACGCCCGTTTGCGGGATAGTTGAATTGAAGGATGCGATCATCGGAAAGTTGCTCCGGGACAATCAATTGACTTACAAAAGATCAGAGGTCGTCGTCTCCTGCGGGGCGAAGCACACGCTCTATAATCTGACCCAGGTCCTCCTTGAGGATGGCGACGAGGTCATTATTCCATCTCCCTACTGGGTTTCGTACCTGGATATGGTTTTGCTCTCAGGCGCCAGGCCTGTGATTCTCAAGACGGTAGAGGCCGCGGGGTTTAAAATACTGCCGGAGCAGTTGAAAGGGGCTATCACCGCGCGTACGAAGGCGATTATCATGAACAGCCCGTCGAACCCGACCGGCGCGGTTTATAGCGCGACGGAGCTGGCTGCCCTCGCGGAGATATTAGCGGGCAAGGAGACACTCGTAATATCGGATGACATCTACGAGAAGATTATATACGACGGCAGGAAGTTTGCGAATATAGCGGTGGTTGACGAGGAGGTAAGAAAGAGGACAGTTGTCGTCAACGGCGTTTCCAAGACCTATGCGATGACCGGCTGGAGAATCGGTTATGCCGCCGGGCCGGAAGAGATCATCGCCGCGGTCACAAAGCTTCAGAGCCAGAATACGTCAAATCCGACTTCCATTGCGCAGTGGGCTGCCCTCGAGGCCTTAAAGGGAAATCAGGATAGTGTCGAGGTGATGGTCGCAGAGTTCAGGCGGAGAAGAAACACGATCGTGGAGATGCTGAATGCCATCCCCGGCGTTACTTGTATGCTCCCGCACGGGGCTTTTTATGTCTTTCCCGATGTTTCGTCTCTATTTGGACATTCGCACAGTGGAGGGATCATATCGAATTCGTCTGATTTTGCGGCATACCTTCTGGATACGGCCGACGTTGCCGTGATTCCGGGCGTTGATTTCGGCAACGACAATCATATCCGTCTTTCCTATGCAACATCTTTGAAGAATATTGAGGAAGGACTGAAACGAATTAGCAGTGCCGTCAAGAGACTTTCATAAGAGAGTCGCCACACATCTATTCATCTCCGCCGACTTAATCCCGCGACAAGGCATGCCGTCTTAGGCATGCCCTGGCTTTCGTTAACAATAATATTATCATGAAAGCGAATCTCATTCGCCTCAGATGCGCTGCTAAAAGAGTCAGGTTACAGCGCATGGGGAGATTGCTTACACTAAGGAGCCGAAAATAGAAGGAGTAACCATTGATTGCAGGACTTCCTTCATGCTATATTACTGAGACGTTGAAAAGGCTTCAACGCTGACGAATGATTTAGCCGGCCCCCGCATACGGGGGTGAACAGGTGGTGCATTTCTTGGGAACATTCATAAGAAGAAAGAAAACAAGGCAGGTATTTCTCGGAAGTGTCCAGGTCGGCGGCAATGCGCCGGTTGCCGTTCAGTCGATGACATCTACGGATACGAGAAACGTCAGGGCCACGGTGCGGCAGATCAGAAAACTTGAAGAAGCGGGCTGCGAGATCGTCCGGGTCGCCGTCCCGGATAAAGATGCCGCGGCTGCCGTATCCGGTATCAAGAGGCAGATCGCCATTCCCCTCATCGCTGATATTCACTTTAATTACCGCCTTGCCATAGAGGCGATAGGCAATGGAGTCGACGGAATAAGGATCAATCCGGGGAATATTGCCAAAGAGAAAATACTGAAGATCGTTGAAGCCGCGAAATCACGGGGGACAGTGATCCGCATAGGCGTAAACGCAGGTTCACTCGAAAAAGATTTACTGAGAAAGTACGGAGGTCCGAGTTCGTCCGCTCTGGTCGAGAGCGCCTTGAGAAGCCTTGCTGTTCTCACAGACGCGGGTTGTGATTCGATAAAATTATCGGTCAAGGCTTCGGACGTAACTACGATGGTCGAAGCCTACCGGGAATTGTCCCGCAAGACGGATTACCCTCTTCACCTGGGAGTTACGGAGGCAGGGAGCATAGTCAATGCCGCCGTCAAGTCAGCCATCGGCATGGGCATTCTCCTCTATGAAGGCATAGGCGACACAATCAGGGTCTCCGTAACGGGAGATCCGGTCTCTGAAATCGGTGTTGCGTACGCAATTGTGAGAGCCGTGGGCATCAGGAGCGTGGGGCCGGATATCATATCGTGTCCCACCTGCGGCCGCTGCGAAATAGATCTTTTCGGGCTGACACGGGAAGTTGAACGGAGACTGGCAGGCATGAAAACATATTTAAAGATTGCCTTGATGGGATGCGTCGTAAACGGGCCGGGAGAGGCGGCGGAAGCGGACGTGGGCATTGCCGGGGGCAGGGGCTACGGGCTTCTTTTTAGGAAAGGCAAAGCGATAAGGAAAGTGAAGGAAAAGGAATTTGTAACAGCGCTTCTTGCTGAAATTGATTCCATGGCGGCAGAAAGAAAGGAGATGTGATGCGATATTCGGAGATGTTCTTGCCTACGGTGAGGGAAGTGCCTTCAGATGCGGAGATTATAAGCCATCAACTCATGATAAGGGCGGGGATGATCAGAAAGTTGACAAGCGGTATTTATACCTACCTTCCGTTGGGCTACCGGGTCATTCGCAAGCTCGAGAGGATTATACGCGAGGAGATGGACAGGGCGGGGGCGCAGGAGCTTTTCATGCCGACGGTACAGCCCCGTGAGCTGTGGGAAGAATCCGGAAGGTGGAGCTTTTACGGCAAGGAGCTTCTCCGGTTCAAGGACAGAAACGACAGAGATTGCTGTCTCGGTCCTACGCATGAGGAAGTTATCACCGATCTTGTCAGGAATGAGATCAAGACGTACAGACATCTCCCCAGAAACCTTTATCAGATCCAGACGAAATTTCGCGATGAGATACGGCCGAGGTTCGGAGTCATGAGATGCAGGGAGTTCGGGATGAAGGATGCGTATAGCTTTGATGCCGATGAGGAAGGGGCCGAAATAAGTTATCAAAAGATGTTCGAAGCATATACGGAAATATTCAAGCGATGCGGTCTCGAATTCAGGGCCGTGGAGGCGGATACGGGCAGTATAGGTGGAAGCTTTTCCCATGAATTTATGGTGATGGCCGCAACCGGCGAGGATTCTCTCGTCTTCTGCAGTAATTGCGAGTATGCGGCGAATCTGGAAAAGGCGGAAATTGCAGCGCCCGAAATTCAGCCAGTGCGTACGGAAAATATGCTTCCCCTTGAATCGGTTCATACGCCGAATATGAGAACCATTGAGGAAGTCTCGTCATTCCTCCGTGTGGCACCCAGGGATATAGTAAAAACCATGATATACACTGCAGACGGCCAGCCCGTGGCCGTATTGGTTAGCGGCGATGAAGAGGTCAATGAAATTAAAGTCAAAAACTATTTGAACTGCGATGTGCTGGAGATGGCAATGGACGATGTGATTCATGAAGTCACAGGGGCGCCCCGGGGCTTTGCCGGAGCCGTCGGAATAAAAGTGAAGATCATCGCGGACTGTTCTCTCTCTAACATGACTAATTTTGTCATGGGAGCGAATAAAGAAGATTATCATATAAAAAATGTGAATATGGGAAGAGATGTTTCCGTTACCGCGTTTGCGGATTTGAGAATAGCCAGGGAGACGGATTCATGCGCCCGGTGCGGTCGCGCTCTCAAGTTTGCCCGCGGCATTGAAGTAGGTCACGTTTTCAAGCTCGGAACAAAATACAGCAAGGCGATGAAAGCCCAATACCTTGATAAGAACGGTAAGGAGCAGTACATGATAATGGGCTGCTACGGCATCGGTGTGGGAAGGACGGTAGCGGCAGCCATTGAACAGAACCACGATGAGAACGGTATAGTATGGCCGCTTCCGTTGGCTCCCTATCAGGTGATAATCACACCCGTTAGTGCCAAGGACGATAAGATCAAGGGGATGTCGGTGCAGCTGTATGAAGCGCTCAAGCAAAGGGGCATCGAAGTCATCCTTGATGACAGGGATGAGAGGGCGGGTGTGAAATTTAAGGATGCGGATCTGATCGGCATTCCACTCCGTGTGACTGTCGGGCAGAAACTGCTCACCGCGGGTGTCCTGGAAGTGAAGATCAGAATGACAGGTGAAGTGAAAGCGCTTGCCGCAGACGCGGTAGAGGATTTTGTGATCAATTACATAAATAGAGGTATCTGAAATCCGTGCTGCGTATTACTGATATACTGGACAAAACCCAGTCCTATCTTTCCGCTCCCGAGCAGGAACTGATAGAGAAGGCGTATATCTTCTCCGCCTCCGTCCATCAGGGGCAGGTGCGTCTGTCCGGAGAGCCTTATCTCACACACCCCGTGGAAGTGGCCGGGATACTGGCAGACATGAAGCTTGATGCAGCAACTATCGTCACGGGCCTGCTGCATGACACTGTGGAAGACACCGTGGCCACGCTGCCGCAAATAAAGGAGGCCTTTGGCAAGGAGATCGAGTTTCTTGTCGAGGGGCTGTCGAAGATAAGCAGAATCACCTTCGGGAGCAGGGTTGAACATCAGGCGGAGAATTTCCGGAAGATGATCCTGGCGATGTCTGCAGACATCCGGATCATTCTGGTAAGACTGGCCGACAGGGTGCATAATATGAGGACGCTGGAGTTTCAACCGCCTGACAGGCAGAAATTCATTGCCGAGGAAACGCTCGAATTGTACGCCCCCTTAGCTAACCGTCTCGGCATCAACTGGATGAAGGTTGAATTGGAAGACCTTGCCTTCCGCTATCTCAACCCTGACGCTTATGCCGATCTCGTGAACCGCCTGGCAAAGAAGGAAGAGGAAAGAGAGCAGTATACTAAAGAAGTGAAGGGCATTATCCAAAAGGAAATAGACAAATTCGGACTGAAAGGTGAAGTCGAGGGGAGAGCAAAGCATCTGTACAGCATTTACATGAAGATGGAGGAGCAGCATATTGACCTCAATGAAGTGTACGATTTGATCGCCTTTAGAATCATCCTCGATGCGGACAAGGAGAGTGAATGCTACGAAGCTCTCAGCGTCGTCCATGCGCTCTGGAAGCCCGTACCCGGACGTTTTAAGGATTATATAGCGATGCCGAAGGCGAACAGCTATCGTGCGTTGCACACAACAGTAATCGGTCCGTATGGCGAAAGGGTGGAGATACAGATAAGGAACAGGACCATGCATGAGTGGGCGGAGGCAGGCATAGCCGCGCACTGGCGCTACAAGGAAGGACGGGCATACATAAGCGGTGAAGATGATCAGATCAAGAAATTGAGGGATTTACTGGAGGTTCAACAGGAACTTAAGAATCCTCGGGAATTCATGTCGAATCTGAAGATGGCTCTTTTTGCGGACGAGGTGTATGTCTTTACTCCGAGGGGCGATGTCAAGGCCTTTCCGAAAGGGGCAACGCCTATTGATTTTGCTTACAGCATTCACACGGATGTCGGAAACCAGTGCATCGGAGCCAAGGTAAACAGAAACATAGTGCCGCTGAAGTACGAACTCCAAAACGGAGAGACAGTTGAGGTCATTACACAGGCAGGGCATCACCCGAGCAAGGACTGGTTGAAATATGCGGTAACATCGAGAGCCATATCGAAAATCAGAAACTGGGTAAAAACTGAGGAAAGAAAAAAGAGCGTCGCCCTCGGCAAAGACCTCCTCGAGAAGGAATTCAAGAAGCACAACCTTAAATTGAGTCAAATACTCAAGTCCGATGAAATAAAAAAGATGTACACGGAATACTCCGTAGGTTCGCTTGATGACCTGATGGCTATGGTCGGTTATGGAAAGGTCTCGGCAAAGAGAATTGTCAATCAATTTGTACCGGAAGAGGAAGCGGGGACGGCCGAGATACCGCTCGTAGCTGAAGAAAAGAAAAGAAAGGCCCCGTCATCCGTAGGCATTTCCATAACGGATATCGAGGATATCATGGTCAGATTTGCCAGATGCTGCAATCCCATTCCGGGCGACGAAATTGTGGGCTATATCTCACGGGGAAGGGGAGTCACTGTTCATACTGTCAACTGTCCGAATGTCGAAGGCATGGATGCGGAGAGGATTGTTGACGTACAATGGAACATCAAGGAAAAACAGACATACCCGGTGCACATGCGTGTCGTCTGCAGGGACAAGAAGGGCCTGCTTGCTGAAGTAAGCACGGTAATATCCTCCATGGATATCAATATCAGCCACGCAGAAGTGGAAACCAGGCCCGCGGATATGCAGGCAATATTGAGTTTTGAAGTGAACGTCAGTGATCTGCAGCAGTTCAACCAAGTGCTTGCGGCGATCAAGAAGCTAAAAAGCGTAATCTCCGTGGAGCGGGTCAAGACAGCATGAAATGATGGCCTGCTGGGAGACGGCGCGTCAAGTTTATACGTTGACAGAAAATTCAGATAGCTGTATGAAACGCAGACCTGACGTCCTGAAGGAGAAGGACGAGTAGAGAAGGAAGGACTGAGTATTGGCGGCAAGGGAAACTGCTTTGGTTGACGGCGAGTTGAGACCTGGACAGGCATTAGACGTCGGGATACAAGAACGCTCCGGAACACGCGCTTGGAATTGTAGGTGAACTGAGATGAATAACCGGTCCATGAGAATATTCCTCATATTTTTGGTCTTTATTATTTTTCCGCTGTCGGCCGCAATTGCCCAAGCGCCCCGGGGCAAGCATTCGGTGACAATAGACCCGGCGCATGGCGGAGAGGACCTCGGCGTTAAAATATCCGAAAAGGTGTATGAAAAGGACATAACACTGGCGATCGCGTCATTGATGAAAGAGGAATTCGACAAATCCGGAAACGTTTGGGTGCAACTGACAAGAACCGCGGACAGAGGAGTGTCATTATCTGAAAGAAAGCAGATCATAAAGAAGATGCAATCGGAGCTTTTTATCAGTATTGATGTTAATGCCGGTTTTAGTAAGAACTCTACCGGGTTTGAAATATATTTTCCGGGATTCAAGGGAGAGTCGCCGGAGCAGGGCGGTTCCAAAGAGATCCTCAAGGACATGGCGAGAAACAGATATTTGAACGATTCTGTAAGATTGGCTCAATTGATACAGAAGCACATGGACAAGGTCTTTCCGAGAAAGAGCAGAGGACTCAGGGACGCGCACGTACTTGCCCTGGAAGGATTATCGATACCGGCTGTTGTCGTGGAAATAGGGTTTGCGACAAATCCGGAAGACAGGAAAACAATCGTCGATGCAAAGACGCAGGCGGCAGTAGCGCATGCACTCTGCCAGAGCATAAAAGATTTTTTTTAGAAATCAGGGATGCGCGGATTGGAGAATATAGATGCAGGAGCAGGGCCGACCATGAGGGCTAGCGGGCGCGGGCCGAATGAGATCCGAGAATTGAAGATTACGAGAGACTTCCTCGAGCATCCGGAAGGCTCTGTCCTTATTGAGATGGGAAATACAAAGGTGATCTGCGCGGCCACGATCGAGGATGGCGTACCGGCATTCCTGAAAAATTCAGGTAGAGGATGGCTGACTGCCGAATACTCCATGCTTCCTACGTCTACGCATAACCGTACCCCCCGGGAGTCAACTCGGGGCAGGGTAGGAGGGAGGACCCATGAAATCCAGCGGCTGATAGGCAGATCTCTCCGGTCCGTAACCGCCTTGGACGCGTTCGGTGAAAGAACAATTTACATAGATTGCGACGTGATCCAGGCGGATGGGGGCACGAGGAGCGCTTCCATCACAGGCGGCTTCGTGGCGTTGGTAGATCTCTTCAGGAAAATGCAGCAAAGGGGGATTGCCGAGGCGATTGCTGTGGATGATTATGTCGCCGCCGTCAGTGTTGGCGTGGTGGACAATCACGTATATCTCGATCTGGACTATGAGGAAGATTCCCGGGCGGAGGTCGATATGAATTTCGTGATGACGGGGAAGGGTCGTTTCATAGAGATTCAGGGCACAGCGGAAGAGGTGCCTTTTGGCCGCGACCTGCTCAATAAGATGACTGACATTGCGGTGCGGGGCATCGCGGAGATCACAAAAAAGCAGGTGGAGGTGTTGGGTAAATTAACCTGAGGCGAATTGTCCTGGCGACTAAGAACCAGGGGAAAGTAAGAGAAATTATGGCTATGCTTGGCGATCTGGGCGTGGATATTCTTTCTCTTAATGATTTTCCAAACGTTCCTGAGGTCATAGAAGACGGCGCAACATTTCTTGAGAATGCCCTGAAGAAGGCAAAGGCGATTTCGGAATATACGGGAGAGATTGTTCTCGCCGACGATTCCGGGCTTGAGGTAGAGTATCTTAACGGAGAACCTGGCGTTTATTCATCTCGGTATTCCGGAGAAGGGGCAACAGACGGCAGCAATATAAAGAAGCTTCTTCTCAGCCTGGGAGGCGTTCCGCACGAAAGAAGGGGCGCGGCATTCACATGCGTACTTGTTCTCTACTTTCCTGACGGCGAATATAAATCCTTTGAGGGACATCTTGCGGGAATAATACATGACAGGCCGGAAGGTGATGGAGGCTTTGGATACGACCCGGTTTTCTTTCTCCCCGATGTCGGATTGACGGTGGCACAGATTCCACAGGAGGTTAAAAATTCGATCAGCCATCGAGCCCGGGCGGTTCTTAAATTTAAAGAGGCTTGGATGCGGAAGATTTTCGCGGGCAACGAATTATAGAAAGACGGGGCGTAGCGCAGCCCGGTAGCGCGCCTGCTTTGGGAGCAGGATGTCCCAGGTTCAAATCCTGGCGCCCCGACCAACAATATCAAGGGGTTATTTATTATCGGTAACTCCTTGTTCTTTTGTGTGAGAGGGTATTGTGAGAGGATTTTCATTTTTTTGTGTAAATTTCCCCTCGATTTTAGTGGTAGCTATACGTAGAGATTCGTCCATAGGGTGAAGATAAATTTCTGTTGTTTTAAGATTTTTGTGGCGTAATAAACCAGATGTGGTTTTGAGAGAGACCTTCGCAGTGTCAGAAAGATAGGTTGCCATGAAATGTCTTAGGTCATGAAAACCATAATAGAGATCATGTTCAACCATCTTACCCTTATTTTTGCCTTTGGTTTCCTTCCTCATACCCTTACCAATAGGTTCAATCCTTGCCCTCTTGCAGATTGAACGCATCATCTTAGGACGATGAAAAAATCGATTTTCCGTAGCTTCATTATAATATACCCAGTTGTCCTGCTTCCTTTCTTTCCAACGCTTCTTTAAGATGCTGTAAAGGTCTTCATTCATAGGTAACACATCAGATTCATATTCCCCGCTCCTGCGCTTTCTGGTCCACAAGGTGATAGTTCGCTTGTCAAAATTTACATCCTCCCAAGTCAACCTCAACACCTCATCAATACGTCCAAGAGAGTGCAGGCACGCCATAAAGATATCGAGTTCATCACCGGGTGCTGCTGCCGCTATCATGGATAGGATTTCTTTCTCCGTGGAGCGTCAACTATGTATGAACCTGTCAATTCTGTCAATTCGGATATTTTGGGGAAAAGGTGGGTATCTTTTTTGCGGCAAGATGCATGCTGTTTCCACCGCACACATAGCACATTAAATGTCAGAAACGTCTGTATTGCCAGTGGTCACTGCAATTCTGACAATTCTGACATTTTACTGCATTGGTCTGGCCATTTATTGAGCCACATAAA
>PLMX01000004.1 GCA_003142635.1 Syntrophaceae bacterium
TGCCGCGAGAAATGTTCATCATAAGGTATTGGAAGACGACCTGATCAAAGAGTACGAGGCTGCAGATAACTACTGGAGAAAATGACCACAGAATTCTACCGCATGTGAGAATATTCTATACCTTATTCATGGTCTATAAACCTCAGAGCCATGAATACCTGCTCGAAAATAGGACCGTCCCCTATACGAGCTTTTTGCGCTACGGTGATATTATCGATATTCCACAATAAACGTTTCTGTTGTCCCCGAAACTTCGGCTCCTTTCTTGTCTAATGCGAATAGTTCTACAGTATAGGTGCCGGGTTCGACATTTACTAGCTTGAATTCATGCTCAAATTCATAGATTGAGGGAAACCAGACGGCTGGGACTGCTTTGTAATATTCTCTTTCGAGCGTGACGTTACGNNCTGTGCGATCCGGTTGTCAACAATATAATACATGTAATTATACGGATCCAAGGTGGTCCCTGCATTTATGGGTGTAACAACACCGAAAACGGCGAATTCCTCGCTGGTTTTGAGCTGCACACCGTCCGAGAAATTGAGATCAAGCGTAGTGGGAGTCTTGTCCACGAGGCTGTATTTGTTGTCACAGTCATTGTCATTGTCATTGTTATTGTCACAGTCAACTAAATCTAGCGCTTTGATGGATGCCCGTGTCAAGACCAGCTTGTCTCCATCCTCAAACTTTGTAATGGCGCCATCAATGGTTTTTTCCTCCGAATTCATCGTAACATACGTAATCTCAGGCTCTCCGATGTTGTAGTAGTAAAATGTACGTATCTTTTTTGTCCATGACCTTCTCCGCGATTGCCTTACCGATTTCCAGACAGGTTGTCGCTCCCTGATCTTTCAAATTATAGAGGATGAAGCCGATCCGTGCATTTTCACTTGTGCCATAGGTTGCGCCATTTACCGTATTGACCACTTCAAAAGAGTTTCGCATCCTCGCACGTGTTTGTATCATGTAGGAATCAGACCAGCTGATGGGGGAAAAGTATCCGGGAAGGGGATCATAAAGTTTNNTTTAAAATACACCTGGATGGTTTCCGTGTGCGAGGCCACCTGACCGGACAGGCCGGTGACCTTAACAGTATAAACACCCTCGGTCAGGTCGGTGAGCTGGTTTCCCTGGGCATCCGTGTAGTCGGTATCAAAATCCTTTGTCGATCCCCCCAGGATAATTGCGCCATAAAATTCTTTGGTGACGAGCACTTTGTTGCCCGGATACCTGAATCCGCCGGGAGTATTGATTATGTCCGGGGCTTTTGTCATGTTCCCTACAACACGTCCCTCCGTGTAACCCGTCTCGACGGCGTTGTCCGGCGTTACCCCGGTAATATCATCCACACGACTTTCCAGTGTCCGCACGGGAGTCCCGGAAGCTGTTGTACCTCTGAAAAGCTCTACGCGTATATTTCCGGGCGCTTGAACGTCCTGGGGAAATAATCCCATCACGTAAAAATCTCCTTTTTCGGAAAAGTACCGTTCATCCGCACTGGGGTACTTTATAGTGAACGTCTTTGGTGAATTATCCGACGAACAAGCCACAGTAAACAACAGGCTCAGGATTACAAAAAGCTGGACGATGTTTTTAGCGAAAAAAAGGACTTTCTTGATTGATTGTGTTTTCATAATTTCTCCCCGAGAATAAAGATAAAATAAAGCAAAATAAAGAGACGGTTCTATTTATTTCCGATTACAGACTGCCCGAAAATAGAACAGTCCCCTTTACGATTAATAAATACGGATAAGTTATTTTTGCCATCATCGCCCTTGCTGCCATACCGGAGCTTGCCCAAGACTGAAATTCAAACTAAATCAGAGTATAATTTTTTATTCCTACAAATGTCATATAAGACGTTGCATTTTTGTTCGCAAGCTTGCTTCAGTCCAAATGTTGACGGACAATCAAATGTACACATTTATCTATCGGCGCCTCTCCGCCGGTATGGTCGTTTCCTGCTATTTTACGGTATATCCGCGGGCATCAAGGCAGGCAGCCATTGCCGCCATCGATCACTTATCCCTGCAAGGCCTTCCTATTAGGGTGACTCTTTATTTCCGCTCGTAACGGCAGACCTGCAAAATCTCCTCAAGGTCCGTAATCCCCTGAAAGACTTTCTGGATGCCGTCCATGATCAGGGTTCTCATCCCATCATTGATCGCCATGATCTTCAATTCATCCGCGGTGCCCTTGTGCTGAATGGCTTTCTTGATCTCTTCCGTACTAATGAACAGCTCGTGGATGGCAACGCGTCCCTTGTAGCCGCTGCCTTTGCAGATATCACAGCCAACCTTTTTCATCAGACTGAGGTCCGGGGAATAGCTTGCTCCGCCATGTTTCTGGAACCATTGGGTATCGTAAATCCGTAAAAGTTCATCATAGGTCTGTTTATCGGGATGATAGGGTTCCTTGCATTTGTCGCAAAGCCGCCGGGCGAGGCGTTGTCCGAGAATCCCCAACAGGGCGTCCGCAAAATTGAAGGGGTCCATGCCCATGTCAATCAAGCGGACAACCGTCTCCGGCGCAGTGTTCGTATGAAGCGTACTGAGAACCAGGTGACCGGTGAGGCACGCTTCGATGGCTGTTTTTGCCGTTTCCGCGTCCCGCATTTCACCGATCATGATCACGTCAGGGTCAGAACGCAAGAAGGAACGAAGGATTTCATGAAAGGTCAGTCCGATTTTCGTATGCACCTGGACTTGTCTGAGCCCCGCCTGGGTAATTTCAACTGGATCCTCTACCGTCCATATCTTCACTTCCGGTGTATTGAGATATTTTAACGCCGAATGGAGGGTCGTTGTCTTACCCGACCCGGTGGGGCCGACGCAGAGAATGAGACCATTGGGCTGATCAAGGATGCTTTTTAGAGCCCCGAGATTGGATTCCGATAAGTCCATCTCTTCGAGGGGCAGTGGTTTGGAGGAGGTCAAAATCCGCAGGACGGCGTCTTCATTATCGCCGACGGTTGGCGTCACCTCCACCCGGTATTCAATTGGAATGTTCTGATACAGGATAATGATTTTACCGCTCTGGGGTTTGCGCCGCTCCGAAATGTCCAGGTTGGACATGATCTTGAGTCTCGAAATGATCGCCTTTTTGAACATCGTCGGAATCTTGTGGGCAACTTGACAGACGCCGTCGATGCGGTATCGTACTTGAATGGGCTGTCCCCGCTGGCCGGGCTCAAAATGAATATCGGACGCCTTCTTCGCATAGCCGTCCATGAGGATCTTGTTGACCAGCATCACAAGCTGAGAATCCGCTTCAGTGATCCCGGCTTCTTCCGCTTCTTCCTCAACGAAAAGACGGTCCTCGGACAGGCCGCTGATGATTTCATCTAAGCGATATTCCTCCTTTGGATAGTACTTGAGAATCGCCCTGCTGATTTGAGCAGATGTCGCAACGACCAGTTCGATGCGACGTTTGATGNNGAATCGCAGCGAATCCGGAATGGAATAATCGGTCGGTTCCGAGGTTGCCACGACGATGCGCTCCCCGTCATCTTCCAGCGGCAGGACCTGTAAACCATAGACGATGTCAGTGGATAGGCAGGCCAGCGCCTCTTTTGTAGGGACCCTTGTGTCAAGATCGATAAAAGGCAGGCGGAACTTGACCGCCAGCGCCATGAGAAGCTGGTCTTCGGTAATCAACCCTTCATCGATCAGCAGCCTTCCGATTTTTTTCTTTTTGTCGACATCCTGATTCGCCAGCGCCGCCTCCACCTGCTCCTTCGTCACCAAGCAGGCTTCGACCAAGATGTCCCCCACCTTCATCCGGGGTGATAACTTTCCGCTCTTATGGGCATTTTCGATGGCATTCTCGATGGTCTGCCGGGGCAAATCATGCTGTTCAGAAATGATATCTCCCAGTCGTTTCTCTCGCAAAATCTTCTGTTCTTTCAGAGCCTTGTTAATAGAAAAATTGGTCACCAGTCCCTTTTCTGCAAGAATTTCTCCGATCGGCCGCTCTTCCTGGCGAATCTTGACGCCACTGGTCGTGAAAAAAATGAGTTTGTAGGGATGCGTCAGATCCATCGACAAACCATAAAAGCCGTTTGCTAGCTGTTGGTCCTTTAACGTGGCGACATGGTAGCGATTTCCTGTTACTGTGATAACTTCTTCCAATGTCTGTTCATTACTGAGAAACGTTTTTGAATGCGCCTTCGGCTTCATCATGATACAGCACACTTTTGAAAGGTGAAACGAATGGGTATTGCCGTTTCTTGCCAATTTTACCCGGATCTCATTTTCAGCAGGCTGGAAGGGACGGGCCAGATCCGCTTCTTCTCTTCGTCCATCCATTAACTCTAAAATAATATCACATTGCATCGCAAGACCTCCCATATCTACATAAAGTTGAGGAGATACATTTTTT
>PLMX01000105.1 GCA_003142635.1 Syntrophaceae bacterium
TCCCCGAAGAGATAGGCCTCACACGGCAGGGGCTTGATTGCGTGATGATGCTCTCCTTGAGGATGATGAACTCTCTTAGCATTTCTCTTTTAGTAATTTATACCACGCCGTTTCACAGGATTATCAAGGCGCTGCAAGTTTTCCGCGTTCCTCAAGCCTTTCTACTCGTCATTACTCTCTCGTACAAGTATATTTTTATTTTCGCAAAAACAGTTGAGAGCATGTACCTTGCCAGGAAGAGCAGGCTTGTGGGAATGGTAAGAGATGACGAAGCGAGGATCTGGGCCGCCGGGAGAATTGCTCACATGTTCAGAAAATCCATGTCCCGGTATGAGGAAGTATTCAGGGCAATGGTGGCAAGAGGCTTTGCGCAGGAGGTGAGGCTGTCCAATATCGGCGAGCTTACGACGACAGACCGGCTTTCCGGCTCCTTCTTCCTGCTTGCCGGAATTTTCTTTTTATGGATGTGAGGATTAGATGGCAGATATTATCAAAATTGATGATGTGAGCTATGCCTATCATGATAATATCCCCGCTTTATCCCGGGTGAGCATGGGTATTTCTGAAGGTGAAATATTTGCGGTTATCGGTTCTAACGGGTGCGGCAAATCCACTCTCCTGCACATAATGAATGGACTGATTTATCCCAGCTCAGGAAGAGTGTATTTCCAGGGAAAAGAGGTTTCCGAGGGTTCGCTCCGGGACAGGACATTTGTCAAATATTTCAGGAGCAGCGTAGGATACGTCTTTCAGGATTCTGACGTCCATCTTTTCTGCCCGACCGTTTTCGATGAACTGATGTTTGGTCCGCTCCAGTTGGGTTTTTCTCAGGAGGAGGCTTACGTGCGGGTCAGCGAGATTATGGCTATGTTGGAGATCTCTCATCTTCAGGATCGACCCTCCTACAGGTTATCGGGAGGTGAAAAGAAGAGGGTCGCCATCGGGTCTATTCTTACCATGAATCCCCGTCTTCTCCTGCTCGATGAGCCGATGAACGGTCTCGATCCGAGAACAAAAAGCTTCCTAATAGAATTGATGATTCTCCTCAATGAAGCGGGAAAAACCCTCGTCATTGCCACTCACGACTTGTCTCTTATCAGTGAGCTCAGATGCCGCGTTGCCGTCCTTTCCGAAGATCACCGCGTTGAAAAAATCGGGCCTGCCGATGAGATATTACAGGATGAGGACCTGCTGTTGAGAGTCAATCTCATCCATGAGCATGTTCATTACCACGGGAATCATGCCCATATCCATATCCATTCTCATTACCTGTTTCACCGTCACGACCGGAAGCCCGATGGTGTGGATAGTTGATTATGAAATTCTTAAGAGGGACATTTTTTCTTATAATTGCGAGCCATGCGTTCTCGACGCTCTGCTTTGCTGCACATCCCCTCATTACCGACGATGCAGGCACACAGGGGAAAGGGAAATATCTTTTCGAGCTGAATGGTCAAACGGGTAATGAAACAGAGAGGTCAGCAGAAGGGAGCAATACCGATACAACGGCAAAGGAGAGGGGAACCGAACTGAGAGCGGCCCTCACCTACGGTGTTATTGACAATGTTGATGTGATCTTGACTATGCCCTACCAGTGGAAGAAGACGGAGGTAGGCGATGCGACTGTGTCTGACGTAAGCGGTGTCGCGGACATATCCGTGGAGGTCAAGTGGCGTTTCTTTGAAAAAGACGGCTTGAGCCTTGCCGTCAAGCCGGGAATAACGCTCCCTGCGGGCGACAAGGATAAGGATCTGGGGACGGGAAGGGCGACGGGCACGCTTTATTTTATTACCACAAAGGAAATAGACCCGTGGGCGTTTCACTTGAACCTCGGCTATAAGAGAAATGAAAATACTGTAGATGAGAGGGAAGATATCTGGCATGCGTCTCTTGCCGGTGAATACAAGGTTATGAAGAATTTGAAGTTGGTTGCCAACATCGGTGCGGAGCGAAACACAGACAAGTCGTCTGATACTAATCCGGCATTTATATTAGGCGGGTTTATCTATTCCATGAGAGAGAATATGGACATCGATTTCGGCGTCAAGGGAGGCTTGAACAAGGCCCAGGCAGACATTACTTATCTCGCAGGGATAGCACTGAGGTTTTGATTAAATAAAACTTGCCCGTGTCCAAGTCATGTTGGCCCGATGAAATGGAAGGCACGCTCGTGGTTTCCGGTGAGGAAAATAAGGCACATTGATATTTGAAATATTTGCATATAGCAAAAGAGCGCTGTCCGTTTCTGAGCAGCGCTCTTTTTTTGTCTTCGTTGCATCGCTACAAACGGGGTTTGATCATGCCCGCCATCCTGGCCCATCGGTAAAGAGCACCGAGCACCACCACGGCTTTTTCGGACGAATATGCAAAAGCAGGAACGCCGTGTGTTTCCAGAAGGGAGGCGGCACTCTCAACCTCGACATCACCCGACAGGGACGCAACAATCGGCTTCGGCGCCTTCAGAGACTCGGCCGCTTTCTTCGCCCTTATCACGGTTTCGGCAAAGACCATGGGCGGTGTAATCAGGGTATGCCAGTAGCCGAGGATCAGGGCGTCGACGCGGTCGTCTTCAAGGGCGAGCCGGATCGTGGCTTCATACGTTTCCGGCGGCTCGCCGCCTGTGATATCAACGGGGTTTCCCGTGGCGCCGAAAGGCGGAATGAACTTCTTGAAGGCTTTGTCCAGGTCTTCTTCTAAATGCATGAGCTGTAGCTGATGCTTGCTGCACGCATCAGCGAGGAGGACGCCCAAGCCTCCGGCCCCTGTAACGATCAAGACGTTTTCACCTTTGGGGGTAGGCATTTTTCCCAGGCTCCGGGCGCAGTCCAGAAGATCTTCGAGATTGGAGACCCTGACAATCCCTGCTTTGGCAAAGGCCGCGCTGTAAATCCTGTCGTCTCCCGCCAGAGCCCCAGTGTGGGAAAAGGCGGCCCTTTCTCCCAATGAAGTGGCCCCGGCCTTGAGTGCGATGATGGGCTTCTGCCGGCTTATCTTTGCGGCGGCTCTTACAAAGGCGACACCGTCCTTTATGTCTTCCACGTGCATGGCGATAACCTTCGTATTCTCGTCCTGGCCGAAGAACTCGATCAGATCATCTTCATCCACGTCGCACTTATTTCCCACACCGACGATGGCCGAGACGCCCATCCTGTTCGAGCGGCTGTAGCCGATAATGGCCATGCCCACGCCGCCGCTCTGACATGACAGGGCCGTCGGCCCCTTTTCCGTGTAGGGCGTGCAGAAGGTCGCGCAGAGATCTGCCGGAGTGTAGTATATCCCGAAAATATTTGGTCCGAGGATGCGAACCCCGCTCTTCATGGCTGTTTCGACGAGTTCCTTCTGGAGGTCGTTATTGCCGATCTCGGCAAAGCCCGAGGAGATCACGATGGCGCCGGCCACTCCTTTTTCTCCGAGCGCTATGACCGCATCGGCAACATTCTTTGCCGGTATCACAATCACAGCTACATCAACCTTGCCGGAAATTTCTCGGACGCTCCTGTAGCATTTCAGTCCCAATATCTCATCCGCTTTAGGATTTATGGGATAGATCTTTCCCTTGTAGCCGCCATCGATGATATTCTTCACTGTGGAGTATCCGAGTTTTGCAGGATCGCCGGAGGCTCCGATGATCGCTATCCCCGCCGGTGAAAATATCCTCTTCATGCCTGTTATGATTTCTTCGGAAGAGTATGTCGTATCGGCAATTTTTTTAGGTTCGCCAAGGGCCATGCGGGCATCAACGACGATGGCGCCTGCTGCAGATGCGATGATGGGGTTCAGGTCAACCTCAAGGATCTCCGGGTGGTCGGTCACAAGCGCCGAGATCTTTTCTATGATGTCGGCTACAGCATCGATATTTACCGCCGGTTTCCCGCGGAAATTGCCGAGGATTTTTCTGCCTCTGATCTCATAAATCATATCGAGTGAATCTTTCCGCGTCAGGGGAATAAGTTTGAAGCTTACATCTACCGCGGCCTCAACAAGAATTCCTCCCAGGCCAAACATAACAGCATGACCAAACTGGCGGCTGAAGGTGGCTCCTATAACCAGTTCTACTCCTTCGGGTACCATCTGATAGATCAACACTCCCCGGATGTCCGCCTTAGGTTTTTCCAGTCTCGCTTTCTTCAAGATATCGGTGAACGCGGAACGAACGGCCTCAGCTGAACCAAGATTTACTCTCACTCCCCCAACGTCAGACTTGTGCGGGATATCAGGAGATACTATCTTCATCACGACAGGGTATCCCAACTTTCCGGCTATCTCGGCCGCTGATTCCGGATCGGTCGCCACCTGACCCGTTCTGACCGGGATGCCGCAAGCCGCGAGCACTTCCTTGCTCTCCACCTCCGTAAGCACAGCACGCCCCTGCCGCTTTGCCTCCGATAGAATTCTTGTCACTTCGCTTCCCATGGGGCCCTCCTTTCGTAAGTCTTCATATATGGCCACCGTTATGTTTTCAGTGCTGCAAAAAGAGAATTATTTACCTCCTATTTTATGGGCGGCATGATGGAAAAGTCAACTATATTAGAAATAAGAAAGATGTCCATGACCACTTTAGACTTGACAGGCGCGGGGATTTCAGCTAAAAATTGCGCCACGTAGTTAAGATTAACAACAATCAAGGGAGGGAACCTTTTGGCCACACATAAATCCGCGGAAAAGAGGAGCAGGCAGAACGAGAAGAGACGCGTGAGAAACACGTCGGTAAAATCCAGCATAAAGACGCACATGAAATCTGTACTATCAGCCGCTGAAACGAAAGATAAGAAGGGTTCGGAAACTGCCCTCGCCGCTGCGATACCTGCCATCTCCAAGGCTGCTGCCAAGGGCGTATTTCATAAAAAGACGGCATCTCGAAAGATATCGAAGTTAACCAAAAAGGTAAATGCCCTTCGGGGGTAATTCTTCCAACTATTCTTTGAGAACAATCCCTGTCAAAAGCCTGACATCATTAACCGGTATGCCTTCTCAGCTGAATCATTTGACAGCTTGGTGAGGGCATTACCCCGGTTTGTATTCCTGGTATTCAGGTCGGTGAAGGTGTAGTCTTGGGTTGACGTAAAATTCTTGTCATTCCAGATAAGCTTATGGGTGTCCTGTTCTTCAAAGACAAGTTCCATTGCTACTGTCAGGCGTTCTCCCGCTGCCAGGCCTGTGCTCTGGTAAGAGATAGGGGAGGTTACGATGCTGTTCACACTGCCCTTGAAGACCGCATCCGCAGTTTCACGCCGGTCGGACAGTGTGAACCTGCCTCCTATGATAAACTGATCGATGAAGGAATTCCTGATGGTATTTTCGACATTGGCCTCACTTGTCTTGTTGGTAAAGTTGTCGATGAATACCGTCTTGATTTTTTTGTCGATATATTCGCCGCCGGGACTGAAATGGTAGCCGCAGCCTGCAACAAAAAAGACTGACAAAAAAACCGCGATAACCGTCATTCCGCGGAGACGAAGCGACGGACGGCCTCCGTGAAAAATAACTTCTAATCGTTTGTCACTGAACGACGATATTAACGAGCTTCCTGGGAACATATATTTCTCTCACTACCTTCTTGCCAGAGATTAAACTGACAATTTTCTCATCATTGAGAGCAAGGGCCTTGATCTTCTCGCCGTCCTCATCCACGGGGACGACCATTCTGCTCCTTACCTTGCCGTTTACCTGAATGACTATGGTTATTTCCTCTTCTGCGGCAACCTCGTGATCATATGCCGGCCAGGGAACGTCCGCCAGACTGCCTTCATAGCCCAATGCCTTCCAGAGCTCCGCTGTTACGTGAGGAACAATAGGCGCCAGCAATATTATTACCGTTTCGATAGTCTCTCTGATGACAGAGCGCGCGACCTTATCTTCCTGTGCCGGCCTCTCGATCAGGTACAGGGCATTGACAAGTTCCATGACTGCGCTTATGGCCGTATTAAAATGAAAGCGGTCCTCGATATCACGCGTCACTTTCCTGATTGTCTGGTGGGTCTTTCGCCTCAGGTTCTTCAGTTCGCCTTCGAGCGTCTCGCCTCCGCCTGCGGACTTAACACCCTCGACGTCATCGCGGTAGTCCATGACAATCCGCCATGCCCTGTTGAGAAAACGGAACGACCCTTCGACCCCCTGGTCACTCCACTCGAGGTCCTTTTCCGGGGGCGCGGCAAAAAGGCAGAACATCCTTGCCGTGTCGGCGCCGTATTGCTTGATCAGGTAATCAGGGTCGACGACGTTCTTTAAAGATTTGGACATCTTTTCCGATTTGCCGATTGTGACCGCAGCCTCGCAGTGTTTGCACTTGTCGTCCTTCACCTCCTCGGGAAACAGATAACCGTGCTCCTTGCAGTGCGCCGTCTCCTTGCAGACCATGCCCTGGGTCAGGAGATTGATGAAGGGCTCGTCGAAGTCAAGGACGCCGAAGTCTCTCAGCATCTTTGTATAGAACCGCGAATAGAGAAGATGGAGGATGGCGTGCTCAATCCCGCCGATATACTGATCCACCGGCATCCAGTAGCCGACCTTTTTGCGGTCAAGACCGGGTTTCTCCGCGCACTGGGGCGAGCAGAAACGGTCAAAATACCAGGATGATTCTACGAACGTGTCCATGGTATCAGTTTCCCGTTTCGCCGCACTACCGCACTTGGGGCATTGCGTTTCCGCGAAGGCCTTGTACTTCCCGAGCGGCGACCCGCCTTCTCCCGTCAATTCCACGTCTCTCGGCAGGACTACGGGAAGATCGGTTTCCGGCACCGGCATCGTGCCGCACTTATCACAGTAGATGATGGGAATCGGCGCCCCCCAGTAGCGTTGACGGGAAATGCCCCAGTCCCGCAAACGATACTGTATGGTCTTCTTGCCCCGTCCCATGGATTCGAGATATTCGGCGATCGCATCTAAGGCCTTCATATTTTCCATGCCGTTGAATTGTCCCGAATTGATGAGCATGCCTTCTTCCATGTAGGCCTCCGTCATGGTGTGGACATTGAGGGACTTGTTGGGCGGCTGTATAACCACGATGAGGGGCAGATTATACTTCTTCGCAAATTCAAAGTCACGCTGGTCGTGCGTGGGAACCGCCATGACACAGCCTGTTCCGTACTCCGCAACAACGAAGTTTGCGGCGAAGATGGGCATCCTTTTCTTGGTCACGGGATTAAGGCAGTAGGCATCGAGGAATATGCCTTCCTTATCGTAGTATTCCGACGTCCTCATCAACTTGTCTTGCTTTTTGACCTTGTCAACAAATTCTCTGACTTCTTTCTCAACCGGCTTCCCCTTGGCCATCTCCATGACGAGGGGGAGTTCGGCGGCGGCGAGCATGAACGTGGCCCCGTATACGGTGTCCTGCCGTGTCGTAAAGACTTTGATTACATCATTTCCTTCCGCCATGGGGAAGTGTATCTCGCATCCGAAACTCTTGCCTATCCAGTTCTTCTGCATAGTGATGACCCGTTCAGGCCATCCGGGAAGCTTGTCACAATATTCGAGGAGCTCGTCAACGTAATCGGTGATGCGGAAAAACCACTGGTCGAGATATTTCTCCTCGACCTCTTTCGAGCACCTCCAGCACAGGCCGGCCTCCACCTGTTCATTTGCCAGAACAGTCTTGCAATCACGGCACCAGTTCACGATGGAACTTTTTTTGTAGGCCAGCCCCTTTTCGTACATCCAGAGAAAGAAGAGTTGTTCCCAACGGTAGTATTCCGGCTCACATGTGGAAAGCTCCCTGTCCCAGTCATAGCTGAATCCCATCTCCTTGAGCTGTTTTCTCATGTAGGCGATGTTTTCATTTGTCCATGTTGCCGGGTGAATCTTATGGTCTATTGCTGCGTTTTCCGCAGGCATGCCGAAGGAATCCCAGCCCATGGGATGCAGGACGTTGTACCCGTTCATCCGCTTGTAGCGCGCCACTACATCGCCGATAGTGTAATTCCTCACATGGCCCATGTGAATCTTCCCGGACGGATACGGAAACATCTCGAGGAGGTAGTATTTCTTCCTATTAAGATCCTCCGTGACCTTGAAAATACCGCTGTCTTCCCAGATTTTCTGCCACTTCTTTTCAAGTTCCCGGGGCTTGTACTTATTCTCCATAAATCATCCGCCTCCAAAATGCTCAGGGATACCTTTTCTTCAACGCCTGTTATCAAGGCCTAAGGGATAATATCATCATGAATGAGAACTTCCGGTGAGCCCGTTTATTTTTTGATCTGCTTCATCTTTGTACAATTTCAGGTATAAGGCATCAAGAATACCGTTTATGAAAGAGCCGGAATTTTCGGAGCCATACGACTTGCCTAAATCTATAGCTTCGTTCAGCGTGACTTTGGGGGGTATGTCCGGACAGTACAGGAGCTCGTAGACGGCCATGCGGAGGATATTCCTGTCGACTTTCGACATCCGCGCCAGGGACCAGTTATCGGAACAACTGCTTATGAGACTGTCTATCTCCTCTTTCTTATCGCAAGTGCCTTCTATCAAGAGCGTAGAAAATTTTCTGGACTCCTCCGGCGCACCGAAATAGTTCCAGAAGATCGCAATAGCCTCGGCGGCATCGATATCTAAAACATCCAGCTCGTAAAGAACTTGTAAGGCAATCTCTCTTGCCTTTCTCCTTTGATGCATTAATTCCTCTAAATCTGTTGCATCAGACGCCGTTTATGATGGAGTCTGCAGGTAATAAAAAAAAGACATAGCGGTCTTGAAAAAATGTTGCCTCGTCATCCCGATCACCGTAACCGCTCCCTGCCGTCGCGGGGACAGTCTTCGCCACCTTTTTCGAAATGACGTCAGACGAAGTTTCAGAAGTTCTCAGGCTATAATTTCCTGAAGAGGTCCACCATTTCGATTGCCGACATGGCGGCGTCCCAGCCCTTGTTCCCGGCTTTGGCGCCCGCCCTTTCAATTGCCTGTTCAATGGTGTCCGTGGTCAATACGCCGAAGGCTACAGGCATCTCTGTCTCGAGACCGACACTCGCTATCCCTTTTGTGACCTCGGCGCTGATGTACTCAAAATGCGGTGTCGCGCCCCTGATCACTGCGCCAAGGCAAATCACGGCATCGAATTTCGCAGACTTTGCGAGCTTCTTGGCCACAGCGGGCAATTCAAATGCGCCGGGAACTTTATAAATGATAATGTCTTTTTCATCCGCGCCCGCCCTGGTGAGTGCATCAACAGCGCCGTCAATCAGCCTTCCGCAGATAAAATCGTTGAAGCGACTGGCGACAATGCCAAACTTCATCCCCTTCGCGATAAGCTTTCCTTCTATGATTTTCGGCATATTTCCTTCTCCCTCTTGTAATCCTGGAACCTGACCTTCAGTTCATGTCCGCTTGCTCTGATAAAAAAAATTATATCTCCAACAAATGGCCCATCTTCTTCTTTTTTGTCTTCAGATATTTGATGTTGCTCTCATTCGGTTTTATTTCGATGGGGATGCGCTCGGTAATCGTTAAACCATATCCTTCAAGACCGACAATCTTTTTGGGATTATTGGTCATCAGTTTCATCTTCTTAACGCCAAGGTCTGCAAGTATCTGAGCGCCGATACCATAATCCCGCAAGTCCGCCTTGAAACCGAGCGAGATATTGGCTTCGACAGTGTCTTTCCCGTGCTCCTGCAATTCGTAGGCCTTGATCTTATTGACGAGGCCGATGCCCCGGCCTTCCTGATGCATGTACACGATAATACCCTTTCCCGCCTCATCCACCATTTCCATGGCCCTATGGAGCTGGTGGCCGCAGTCGCACCTTTCCGATCCGAAGACATCGCCTGTCAGGCATTCCGAATGCACCCTCACGAGGACTTCGTCTTCCGGCCGGATATCTCCCTTCAGCAGGGCCACATGTTTCATATCGTCCACATCATTTTCGTACACGACAATCTTGAACTGACCACCGAAGATGGTGGGGATTATCGCCGCCGCCGCCCTCCTGATCAGGGATTCGTGCTGCATCCTGTACTGGATGAGATCGGAGATGGTCACTATCTTGAGATCGTGCTCCCTGGCGAAGATTTCCAGGTCGGGCATTCTGGCCATGGTGCCATCGTCCTTCATGATTTCACATATCACGCCTGCAGGCTTCAGCCCGGCCAACCGCGCGAGATCCACGGAGCCTTCGGTCTGGCCTGTTCTCACCAGCACGCCGCCTTTCTTTGCACGTATCGGGAAGATGTGCCCGGGGCTCACGACGTCGTCAGGCGTAACGTCATCTGCCACCGCGGTTTTTATCGTCGTCGCTCGGTCGGCTGCGGAAATACCGGTTGTCACGCCGCGCTTGGCTTCTATAGACACCGTAAAAGCGGTGCCAAAGCAGGAACGGTTATCCACCACCATGGGATGGAGGTTCAATTTATCGGCAAGGTCGTCATTCAGGGAAAGGCATACAAGTCCTCTGCCGTATTTTGCCATGAAGTTAATGGCCCCAGGCGTAACAAATTCCGCCGCCATGCAGAGGTCGCCTTCATTTTCCCTATCTTCATCATCAACGAGGATGACCATTCTGCCGCTCTTGATATCTACAATGGCCTCTTTTATTGTGCTTATACCCATCTTTTCACCTTCAATGTTTTAGTTTCCAATGTTTCGTTGCCCTGTCACAATCTCCGTGTCCCCATGCAAAAGAGAAAGGGAGGAGATTCATTTCAAGAATCCGTGCTCCGCAAGGAAATTCATGTCAATTCCTTTGCCGGGATTGACGAATTTCTCCACGTATTTTCCGATTATGTCCGTTTCAATATTAACCAGGTCGGCCGCTCTTTTAAATCCTAAAGTCGTGTTCCGGGCCGTGTGTGGAATGATATTAACATAGAATCTGTTTTTTTCACAACGATTTACCGTCAGACTTATGCCATCAACTGCGACTGATCCCTTTTCCACGATGTAGCGGCTCAATTCGGCGCCGATTTCCACACCGAACTGGATTGAGCTGTCCTTACTCACTCTCTCCTGAATCTTTCCTATGCCGTCCACATGGCCGAGGACCAGGTGTCCTCCCAAGAGGCTGTTCAGCCGCAGGGATTTTTCCAGGTTCACTTTATCGCCTGACTTCAGCGATTTAAGATTTGTCCTGGCCAGGGTTTCCGCGGAGACGTCCGCAGAGAAGTGCTTGTCTCCTTTCTCCGTTACCGTAAGACAGGCGCCGCTGACGGAAATGCTGTCGCCAACATTAATGTCAGCCAGATTCATGGATGTATCGATAATGAGGAAGGCGTCTTCCCCCTTTCTCGTCATCCTGTTGACTGTCCCTAAGTCTTCTATAATCCCTGTGAACATGGCTGTTTAAATTTCCCGCCGATAACTTTTTTGATCAGTCATCTGTGTTCATCTTTTTTTACGTTGAGGAGGTCCTTCAGTCCTTCCATGAAATCACTGACGTCGCGAAACTCCCTGTATACCGATGCGAACCTCACATAGGCGACGTCGTCCAGATTCTGGAGTTTCTTCATGACCTGCTCGCCAATGGCCGATGAGGGAATCTCCTTATCCTGATATTCCTGACAGTGCCTCTCGATTTTATCCACGACGCCTTCGATTGCATCCGTGCTTATGGGGCGTTTTTCACAGGCCCTCTTGATGCCGGAGCGTATCTTTGTCCTGTCGAATGGTTCCCTGCGTCCATCCTTCTTGACCACCACCGGAAGAACTTCTTCCACGAATTCGTAAGTCGTAAAACGTTTTCCGCAGGCGATGCATTCCCGCCTTCTCCTTATGGCATCCCCGTCCTTGCTGATCCGGGAATCAATAACCTTGTTTTCTGCATTTGCACAAAAAGGACACTTCATAACTGAGTCACCGTGATGCCGGCTTCCTTTAATATATCCGCCGCCAGTTCATCCTTGTAGTCTGCCTTTACGATCACCGTCACTACGCCTGCATTGATAATCATCTTGGCGCATATTATACACGGATGATTGGTGCAGTAAAGCGAGGAACCATTTACACTTACTCCGTGGAGTGCGGCCTGAATGATGGCATTCTGCTCTGCGTGCAGTCCGCGGCAGAGTTCATGACGCTCGCCGGAAGGAACACCCAGTTGTTCGCGCAAACAGCCTGTATCCAGGCAGTGCTGAAGGCCCGAGGGGGCGCCGTTGTAGCCCGTGGCGAGAAGCCTGCGATCCTTCACGATAACGGCGCCGACGCTCCGTCTTAAGCATGTGGAGCGTTTCGAGACGAGATCGGCGATGTCCATGAAATATTCGTCCCATTCCGGCCTGCGCTTTTTCAGTCTGGGGACCTGCGGCTTTGAACGTCCGGTCTTCGCCATCTTGCTACCTGTCAGCCTCTCCGTTCTCTGTTAAATTTATATAACCACCAATTCCTATTTGTAAAGCCGCTTTCCAAGCGCCGCAATTTTATCGAGCCTTCCCTGATGACGGCCGCCCTCAAATTCCGTATTCAGCCACAAGCGGACAATTGATTTTGCCCTTTTCTCTTCCGTTCGCCTCCCGGCAAGGACGAGGATATTTGCGTCATTGTGCAGCCTGCTCATGCGGGCAGTCTCTTCATCGAGGCATAGGGCCGCTCTCACGCCCGGGAATTTGTTTGCGACAATGCTCATGCCGACGCCGGACCCGCATACGAGTATGCCCCGGTCAAACTCTCCGGCAGATACCCTTTGGGCGACTATGGCGCCAAAATCCGGATAATCAACACTTTCCGGACTGCCGGTGCCGGCGTCCGTCACAGCGTATCCCATGTGAGTGAGGTACTGTTTGACGATTTCTTTTAAGGGGAATCCCGCGTGGTCGCTGCCTATGATTATCTGGTCCATTTTATTAAAGCTTATCTGATTTCCTGAATATCAGGACAGCGTTGACTCCGCCGAAACCGAATGTGTTCGACATGGCCGTATCGATATTTTTTTTCCGCGCCCTGTGGGGGACATAATCGAGGTCACAATCGGGGTCAGGGTTATCGAGATTGATAGTCGGTGGAATAATACCTTTGTAAATAGTCATCGCCGATATGATGGCTTCCAGTGCACCGGCAGCACCAAGGAGATGACCGGTCATGGATTTTGTGGAGCTGATGGCAAGATTTGCGGCATGTTTGCCAAAGACTTTTTTAACGGCCTGTGTTTCATAGAGGTCGTTCGGAGGCGTCGATGTGCCGTGGGCATTTACGTAATCGATGTCGGCCGGTTCCATACGGGCGTCTTTCAGGGCGGCGGCCATGCACCTCGCTGCCCCTTCATGTCCCGGAGGAGGTATCGCAATATGGTAGGCGTCACTCGTCGAGCCGTAACCGACCACTTCCGCGTAAATCCTGGCGCCTCTCTTGAGGGCGGAAGTCATTTCCTCGAGGATCAAAATACCGGAACCTTCTCCCATGACAAAGCCATCCCTGTCTCTGTCAAAGGGACGACTCGCTCGCTCCGGCTCGTCGTTTCGTACGGATATGGCCCTCATGGCGTTGAAGCCTCCCACACCGAGCGGTGTAATAGCAGCATCAGTGCCACCGGCTATCATAACATCCGCATAACCGCCGCTGATGGCCCTCATGGCGTCCCCTACGGCATTTGTGCCGGAAGAGCAGGCGGTAGCAGGACAGCTTATCGGGCCTTTGGCTCCGAACCTGATCGATACATGACCTGCGGCAAGATTTGCAAGGACGGCCGGGATGGCAAAGGGGGACATCTTTCTCGGGCCGCCGCTGAGGACCGCTACTTCTTCTCTCTCCGTGGTCCCAAGGCCGCCGATTGCCGATCCGATAATCACTCCCACGCGCTGGGCAATCGTTTCATTGATGCGCAGTTTCGCGTCCGACACAGCCATCCCTGCGGCTGCCAGGGCATAGACGATAAAGTTGTCGATCTTGCGAAGCTCTTTATTGCTCACATAATTCAGGGGATCAAAATTCTTCAGTTCCCCGGCGATCTGTGTCCTGTGTCCGGAGGCATCGAATTTTGTTATCCTCCCGATTCCCGATTGTCCTCTGCAGATTGCCTTCCACGTATCCCGGGCAGAATTGCCAAGAGGTGTGACCGCGCCGATTCCGGTTATAACGATTCTTCTTTTCAAAGAGGCCTGTTTCCTTCACGCCGTATTAATATTATTTAACCGTAACCCCTTTTTTCTTGAGGAATTCGATTACGTCTTTTATCGTGCGGATTTTTTCCAATTCTTCATCGGAGATTTGTATTCCAAAATTTTCTTCCATTTCCATGATCAGTTCAACCAAGTCAAGGGAATCGGCTCCCAGATCATCTATAAAGGCTGCCTCCGGTACGCATTCTTCCTTTGTGACATCCAGGCGCTGCACTATAATCTCTATGACTCTATCTTCGAGCTTCATGAATACTTCCTCCTCCACGCGTAAACTAATTTATGATGCCGTATCACACAAATAAAGACCGCGCCGTAGACGCGGAATCTTTTAAAGCCATCTGCTGTAAATGGATTGCTGCGGTCGCAAGCCTTAAGATATCTTTTCCGTCGGAATGACCTGCCGGCCCTTATATGTTCCGCAATTCGTGCAGACGTGATGAGGGAGCTTCGGTTCACTGCACTGCGGGCACGCAGAAGCCAGTTGAGGCTTGAGAAAATCGTGCGACCTCCTCTTGTTTCTCCTTGTTCTTGAATGTCGTTTTACTGGGTTTGGCATAGTTCTTTTCCTCTATATTAAATTTTATCGTTTTCTACTACGCTGAATTTCTTTAAAACTGCCAGCCTCTCGTCGATGAACTCCGCATGGCAGTTACAGCATGCAGTGTTAATATTCATCCCGCAATGTGCACATAGACCTTTGCAGGCATCCGTACAAAGAACCTTGATGGGAATCTGCAACATGACCTGTTCAAATATGAGATTATCGAGGTCTATTACATCATCCTGATAATACCCGTATTCAAGGTCCTCCGTACTCAGTTCGTCTTCCTGCTTCGACGCTTTTTCCTCCGGCACAAAGGTGTATCTAAAGTTAGTCTTTACAGGCAGGTGGGTGGCTTCCAGACACCGGCAGCAAGTTGCAGCAACGGTGGTTTCCAGACTCCCATCGATAAACACGGTCTCGCGGATCCTTTTAGCCTGGCAGAAAACATCAATCCCTTCGATCGAAAAATCATTTTTTTCCTTCTCAGTGAGGAGACCCCGAAACCAGTCACCATCCTTATGCAACGATATTTTTAATCCCTCGTCGGGGATGTTGTTGATATTTATTTTCACGGTACTTCTTTAATTATATGCGTCGGATTCTATTCGTAAAAATGTATCCCAGGCATGCGATGAGCTTTTGCTGTAAGGTGCGAAGTAGATTATAAAATGGCCTGGTTGTCAAGTATAATTTTACCTTTCGAAATCCGGCTTGACAAGCGAAAGTTGCAGCCCTATAAGAAGGTCATCAAAGCGGCAGGTATGGTTAAATATAATGTCTGAAAAGAAAAATGTCAGAACCCGTTTTGCCCCGTCTCCGACGGGCTTCTTGCACGTCGGCGGGGCGAGAACGGCTCTTTTTTCCTGGCTTTATGCCAGGCACGAGGGCGGAAAATTTATTCTCCGGATCGAAGATACCGATCAGGTCCGTTCTACGGAGGAATCAACAACGGCGATTCTCGACGCCCTTGCATGGCTGGGGCTCAACTGGGATGAAGGACCGTTCTTTCAGGCACAACGTGTAGATATACATAGGGAAATGGTAAAAAGGCTCCTCGATGAAGGCAAGGCATATTGCTGCGTATGTACTCCCGATGAACTGGAAGGCAAGAGGAAGAAAGCGCTCTCCGAAGAGAGAAAGCCAAAGTATGACGGCACGTGCCGGGACAGGAACCTTCCCCGGTCTGCGAATGCCGTAGTGCGCTTCCGGTGCCCTGACACAGGCGTGACGGCCGTAAATGACCTGATCAAGGGAATGATTACATTCAATAACGAGGAACTCGATGATCTGGTCATAGAAAGAAGCGACGGCTACCCCACGTACAACTTTGCCGTGGTCGTTGACGATGCCCAGATGGAGATAACCCATGTGATCAGGGGAGACGACCATCTGAACAATACGCCGAGACAGATCCTTCTCTATCAGGCGCTCGGATATGATGTTCCTCAATTTGCGCACGTTTCCATGATCATGGGCTCGGATAAGGCGCGCCTGAGCAAGCGCCATGGCGCGACATCGGTCATGGCCTACAAGGAAATGGGCTATCTCCCCGAGGCCGTAGTGAATTATCTCGTCAGGCTCGGCTGGTCTCACGGTGACCAGGAGATATTTTCTTTGGAGGAACTGATCCGAATCTTTACCCTTGAGTCCGTCGGAAAATCCGCCGCTGTATTTAATCCGGAAAAACTCCTCTGGCTGAATCAGCACTATATCAAGGAATGTGAATCCGAAAGGCTCGTAGAGGAGACGATGCCGTTCTGGCAGAAACTGGGTGTTGATACTTCAGACCGCGATCTTCTGAAACATATCGCTAATGACCTGAAAACGAGATCAAAGACCCTGATAGAGCTTGCCGATGCAAGCCTCTTTTATTTCACGGATGATATTGTCTATGAAAAGGAAGCGGCGGATAAATTTCTAAATAAAGGGATTGTGGATCATCTCACTGCCATAGCTGACGGGCTTCCCGCGCTCCAGGATTTTACAAAAAACGGCATCGAAACTTTTCTCCGCGCCATCGCCGGAGAAAGGGGCGTCAGCCTCAAGATTATTGCGCAGCCCCTCCGGGTCGCACTGACGGGAAAAACCGTAAGTCCCGGTGTTGATGAAATTATGATCACCCTCGGGAAGGAGAAGGTGGTAAAGAGAATCAGGAAAGCCCTCGCCTTCATCGCGGCCAAGGCATGATTTCTTAATCTTTTCTTGTTATTCCCGTGCTCATTTGTCATTCCCTCTATGTTAAAAGGCAAGCCTTTTTTTATATTAGGAATGAAGCTTTTAAAATACATTTATGGGACTTAGACAACCTTTAAAATCAACCTTCTATCAGCAGACAGATCTTTTTAGATCGCTGCATTATCTTGGTCAGGCTTTAAAGAGTGGGCACGTAGTCTCGCGCCAGCAGACATGATATTTGGATCAGCTGCAGGAATGACAAGACGTTGCCCACGAATCACTGATTTTTCAGATTGGCTTTACACTTTCCTGTTCTTTTATAATTAAACAACAGCCGGAACATCTTGTTGCCGGTTCTTAAGAACGAATCGGATGCGGTTCAAAAGCTTTCTGGCAATATGCACGATGGCCTTTGTCTTTTTCATTCTGAGAGAGAACTTGTTAAACGCCATCATCAAGGCCGGATCTTTACGCACGGCTACCCAGGAGGATTCTATAAGAACCGTCCTCAGTGTTGCATTCCGACGGTAGGTGATACCCCTGGTATGTTCCGTTTCGCCGCTTGACTTTATATCTGGGACCAACCCTGCATAGCTTGCGAGCTTGTCCAGAGATGAAAACCGGAAGATATCGTAGAGCTCGGTGATTAACGTCATGGCGGTGAGCGTGCTGATGCCAGGCACGGACCTCAGGAGAAGAACGTTATCCCGGTATGCTTCAGTCCTGGATAAAGAGAGGATGGCCTTGTTGAGACCGGCGATGATCTGCCGAATGTTCTTTAACTCCTCGATATGCGCTTTGAGAGCAAGATCCCCGCTGGCCTTCTCCATACGGATAGTCTCTATCCCGTTGATGAACCGCCGTGACCAATGGCTATCTTCAGGGAGCAGGATGCCGTAAAAGAAAAGAAGACCTTTGATCTGGTTCTTGCACCCTGGAGGGAATATAAATGCCCTTGATGTCGCCATTGCGGAGATTCCGGGCGAGTTTGCGGCAGTCCACCTTGTCTGCCTTGCCAGCTTTTTCTTTATGCTTCGTCGGGACATCAGCGGGGTTGACGATCATGCTGTGGATTCCTTCTTCTTTTAGCCGGTCGTGAATCCAGAAGCCACTAAAACCGGCTTCATAGACCGAATGATAGGTGGCTCCTGGAAAGGTTCTTTGTAAGTAGTTTACGAGTTTTTCAACCTCCGGAGGTTGGGTAAAGGTCTTATATTCAAAATGCTCGGTATGAATACTCACGCTCCAGCTCTTCTTATGGACATCCATGCCAACGTAAATGTGTTGACCCGTGAAATCAAGTTTGTTACCTTTATCCATGGCAAGCCTCCTTTGGGTATTTTTTTGTTCGGCAAAACAAAATATACCATGCAAGGTCGAGACTTGCCTTTTACTTTTTTAATCATAAGGTCTGCGAAAGCGGGAATCCCGGGCATCTGCACCAGTGTCATTGCGAGGAGCGAAGCGGCGTGGCAATCTTGTCCATCCGCCATATTGACAAGACGAAAAACACAAGACGCTACTTTGGCCTTGACTTTTCATTCCTGATTGACTAAAAATCACCCTCCAATTATATCGTCCGCGGTCCCATCGTCTAGCGGTTAGGACGCTGGCCTCTCACGCCGGAAACTCGGGTTCAAGTCCCGGTGGGACCACCAGAATAAAATCAATATATTACGATGAAAACTGCAATCATTTTTCTTTAATTATAAAGCATTTTCCAACCCTATTTCCAACCTCTAGTGAAAGAAGCGAGTGCTCTTGAGTCGTCACAATTTTTTATTGATTTTGTTTGGTAGTCCCACCGGGACTTGAACCCGAGTTTCCGGGGTGAGAGTTCTAAGGAAAAGCCTTATTCCGCGCATACATAGTTTGAAGTTTCGGTAAGCAATGAACATTTTGCCATTTTTTTGACAGACAATGGCCTTTCTTTTATATTTCTGCAGCGAAAATATAAGTTCGAACGGAATCTTAACCCAACTTCGCCAAATTTATTGACGAAGTCACTGTTGGCGCGGGTTTGGCACTATTTATGGTCACTACTCATTTTACGGCGGTATACTTTTTCCCAAGCGGTATGCC
>PLMX01000229.1 GCA_003142635.1 Syntrophaceae bacterium
CTGGCAATAAATTCCACCCGCACTTGCCCGCAAATGATTGCAGGCTTGTTTTTAGCTACGACAACCTGAAAGACCTGGGGGCGTTGGTGAGCCGCTCCATTATATTCGGCGGCGCTGAGCAAACCCGCGTAATATTTTTCTCCCAAATGGTTCATCAGGTAGGGGATAAAATGGCCTGCCGGCAAGCAACCAATATTTCTGAATTCCGGAGGGACAATTACGTAAAAGCCTTTATACGGCATGGCCAGTTCGCCCTTTTGTCGCAAACGCCGGAGTGCCGCGCGAGTCGCAACCGTTGAAGAGCCTAAAGCGCTGACCGCTTCTTCCGTGGTTAAACTGTAACGCCCGTTTGCCGTCAACTCAGATATGAATTTTTGTCCATGCATATTTTCCAGCCATTGATGTAACGCTTGGCTAAAGTAACACTTTTCGTTACTTTAGCCAAGTGATAAATATAACTCTGATCTACGACACTATTGTCAATCGCAGTTGCTTTTTAAATAGTCTATACACGTAATGCGCCGTCAGCATCAATTTATTGCCACGGACACGTTTATAGAATATTTATTTATATCATACTGTTACGCTATGGACGCCTTCCTATAGACCCGTTTTATATACAGGGACACCGTTTATTTAATTTATATCGTGTATAGGTAGCGGGTATGTTTCAGACTACCACGCTTTCCGATCGACGTTTTGACCTTCCATGCTCATGTCTTCACCTCAAATTTCCCCTTATAATCATTTTTCTTGCAATGAAAGAGCTGTCATCGCCATCATGGAAATAGATTCTGCCGGTCAATGTATTATCCTTATAAGTAAAATCACCAAAGCCGCTGGCCGGGTTACATTCATCATTTCCATCCCAGGAGAACTTAAAATTATTGTTTTCAGCTTTTCTGATGTCCATCTGTCCATCAACGCAAATAAAGTGAAATTCTCCTCTTCTACCTGAAATCTTAATGTAACCCATTTCAACTAAATCAATATCCTTTTTGTCCCATAATTCCATTTCAATAATTTCATATTTCCCGTTGATATTCATTCCTGTTTTACCCCTCGTTTTTCAAAAGCCGCCCAAGCGGCGGCGTAGTCGGCTTCGCGGTTGCAGCGGTCGAAGGGGGCGGTGTAGTTGATGGTGCGCTCCCGGGGGCCGCCGGGCTGGGTGTCGTCCGTAATCGTCCGGGAGACGTTTTCTGATTTCATGTCCTTGATCTCGTTCCATTCCGAGCGGGAGAAACCCACGCCGGGGAGACCCTTGCTGACAGTGAAGACGATGCGGCCGTTTTGGTCGTACCAGGTGTCGTTTTCGTTCTGCCGCAGGACGGGGAACTGGATCCGATAGATCGTGCAGAGCTCGTCGAGGGTGAGGCGCAGGGCGAGATATTTATAGCGCTCATCGCTCGTCTGCTGGTAAAGGGTCAGGAAATTGCAGACGGCAAACGCGTCTGTCCACAGGTAGCGGCGCGGCTTTTCCCGGGATGATAACAATCCGGTGAGATGGGCAAATTCCATCATGATCTCCCGGACCACAGGCTTCGAGGTTTCCTTTTTCATCTTTTCCTTTCCTCTTTTGGCGCGACGCGGCCTAATCCCTGCTTTGTTAAATGTCTCGACGGGCTCGCTCAGAAGAATGTATCTTCCTCCCAGACGCCACCGGTTCCGCCCCCCGCAATGCCGCCATAGACATTATCGTAGTTCTCTTCGAGCCTTCCATCGTTACAAATGACGCATTTGTCAGGGAGAGAGGCGAACTCGCCATGAAGGATCTCCCTTTCACCGACGTTGCAGCGCTTCTTGTCCGAATAGGCCATACACAACTTCTTTCGAGGCTATCCAGTTTAATTCATCCAACTACAGTATAAGTACAGCCCGTCCGCTTTTCTTCCCAAAGAATTTTCATACGCCCTCGTCATCAAACGCTTCGTTCACCTACCGAGTCAATGACAATGAAATTGTAGAAAATCGTTGAATACCATTAGAAAGAATGTAACGAGCCTGTAGAGAAAGTCATTTTGCAGGGTTAAAGTGTTCACCTGATCAAATTTGACATTTCAAAAAAGGGACCATCCTCGCGACAGGCGCGGCATGTATTGACTATAAATTGAAGCATCATCTTTGCTCCTGATCAGAATCGAAAGCTGATGGTTTTTTTGATTGGTGTGCTGCAAATCCTTGAAAGATGGTCGGGACCATTGATAGAAGGAGCTTCTGTGAACAGGATCTCCCCTCTGTATAGTTAATTGGATTTTCACTCTTGCCGTTATGCCGGACCTCATAATGGACATGGCTTCCTGTAGCAGAACCGGTGGAACCAACATATCCCACGACATCTCCTCGCTTGACACTCTGCCCCACCTGTACCGTATTCTCCCGATTGTGGGCATAATAGGTGGAAAAATCATGACCGTGGGCGATCACAACAACATTACCTCCGCCTCCGTTCCAACCAGAAAAAAACAACAACACCATCTGCCGTCGCCGTTATGGGTGTACCTGTGGCCGTGGAAATATCAAGACCCCGGTGAAACTCAGAACGTCCTAAAATTGGATTGATTCTACTGCCGTAGGGGGATGAGATCGTTCCCTGAACAGGGAAACCCCTTGGGGTAGAGAGATAAAGATCCTTTTGGGATTGCAGGTAATCCTTGATGGCGCCGACGGTCGTAATGGAAGATTCGATCTGCTCCTGCACCTGAATCATGTCGAATGACCCCATGTCCGATGTGTCGACTTTTTCAAAGATCTTTTCTTTGGAACCCAGGGAGATCAACTGATGGAGATCCTTCTCCGCTTTTTTCAAAGACGATAGTGTGGCCTTGAAGTCGACGACCTTTTTTGAATAATCAAGGAGTTGTTTTTCAATTTGCTGGTATCTGGTGGCATCACTCTTGAGAAGCTATTATCAACTGTGAAAATGGTATCTTCTTAAAATTAAAAGTGTTTTCAGCTACCATAAACATTGTTTCCCCAAAATATTTTGCGCTGAGTAAGTTGGTTTTTCCAGATATAATAGGTTAAGGTTTGTTTTCTTTGTATGCCGCATTGTTTACCATCGAAGCCACAATATTTCACCGAGGTTACCACTGCTCGGAGAATTCCCTGAAGTTATCTGAGCACTATGCATTCAACACATATTTGCAGAGAGATCGTTCTATTATCGAGAAAAAGCCGGATTACGGGCTGTATTCTGTATTCCAGTTCCTGTCTACTGACATCGCATACCACCTCTCTGCCTGCGTAAAATCCCCGATTGCCAGATTTGCCAGGAAGGCGAGGCGCGCGGCCTCCGGACTTTTTTTGAGCTGCCATGACTTCTTCGCCTGATAAACGGCTGCTGCTGCATCGCCACAAACAAGGCTTTTTTTGCCGTCACGAAGCGTGACGTCTGCGACCTCGGTGATTCTCTGCAAGACGGCCAGTTCACACCCGCAGCGCTGGCACTCCATGACCGCGTCGTTCTTTTTCCCACAGGCAGGACAGGTTATACTCATTGCCGTCAATCCTCAAGATAAAACAGCATGTCCGCGAGGGATTCGTTCAGTTTCTCAACCGCTTCCCACTCCTGACCGGCGATGGCCTGCCGGCTCTGCTCCAGCAGGTGCGAGAGTTCCGCCGCATCCTCCTCATTGATTCCTATCTTCATCGCCTCCGCCCGTTTGCGGAGCCCCTTGGCCCTGCTGATCAAGGTGTTCTTATCTGCCGCATCTGTTGGTTGATGTAGGACTTCATCGTCCTGTGTTTTTGCCCCTTCCAGAAGGGCTGAGATATTCCGGAATTTTTCCTCCAGATTTGTTGCCACACCCGCTTTTGTCGTATCCATGGTCACGGTCTTGGATAGCCCTGTTATCTTTTCCTTCGCCGTAACCTTGAGAATGCCGTTTACGTCCAGTTCCAAGTTGAGAAGGATCGGGTTCCCCGCCCCAGCTTTGCTCAGTCCTTTGATCCAGAAATCACCGATAAAAATGTTATCGGAAGCAAGGGGGGCCTCTCCCTGGTATATCTCAACCAGAATCTGTTCCTGGTTGTCCAGGTGGGTGTAGAATATTTCTTCCTTGCTGATGGGCAGGGGTGAATTGCGTTTAATGACCGGAACAAAGAAGTTGTCCGTAAACATCCCCTCATGTTCGGCAATGACGCGCGTACCAAAGGTATAGGGTGTAATATCCACCAGGATGGATTTCGTTTTCACGCCGCCGATCGCTGCTCCCTGAATGGCGGCGCCCATGGCGACAATTAGGTCGGGGTTGATCTCATGGTGCGGTTCAATCCCTATCTCCTCCTCAAACATTCGGCTGACCAGAGGGGTACGTGTCGCGCCGCCGACAAGGATGATCTTGTCGATCGCTTTGGGCAGTAAAAGGGCATCTTTCAGGCAGGCATGGACTGCATCCATGGTCTTGCGCAACAGCGGCCGGATCATCTCCTCGTAATCATCCCGGGAGATTTCCATGTCGAGGTGATGATCCCCAGAGATAAATTCCTCCTTGATGACGGCAAATGGCCGGTCGGATAACGTGCGCTTTGCCTTTTCCAAGGCAACCCAGAGACGGTTGACTGCACGGAGACCGCTGTTCATCAGATGGATTCCATGTTTCTCATTGAAGATACGGGTAACGTGGTCGATCAGTAGTCGATCAAAGTCGTCGCCCCCGAGGTGGGTGTCACCGTGACTGGCCTTTACCTCCACCACTCCGTTTTCCACGATAACCAGGGAGACGTCGAAGGTCCCACCGCCCAGATCATAAACTAGTATCCGCTGGTTTTCCTCGTGGCCGGCCTCGTAGGCAAGGGCCGCGGCAGTCGGTTCATTGATGATCCTCAGCACTTCAAGACCGGCGAGCGCCCCGGCATCTCTGGTCGCCTTACGCTGGGCGTCGTCGAAATAGGCGGGCACGGTGATGACGGCCCTTGTTATCGGGCACTCCAGATGCTTTCCCGCCTCGCTTTTCAGCTTGGCGAGTATAAACGAGGATATCTCCTCCGGGCTCATGGACATGTTTCCGAGGGTCACCGTTGTGTTTTCGCCCATGCGGCGTTTGATGGATAAGATGGTGTTCTCAGGATGGGAAACCATCTGGTTTCTTGCCGTGTGGCCGACGATTAACTTGCCTGCGGGATCAAGACCCACGCAGGAGGGCATGATAAACTCGCCTTCAACAGGGATGACTTCAGCCTTGCCGTCACCCCGGAGGATTGCTATTTCCGAATTGGTGGTTCCCAGGTCGATGCCGACGATCATTTCCATAAACTATGGTTCCTTCCTTTTTGTGACGTTTACCTTGGCCAGCTTGAGAACGCGTCCTCCATGAAGATATCCACCGGAAATCTCTTCATAGACAACTTCGGGCGGGCTGTCATCCGTTTCCACGGTCCCAACGGCCATCATGATGGTGGGATCGAAGGGCTCACCCGCCGCTTGTATTCGGGAAACCCCTTCACTAGCTAAAAATCTCTCGAAATGTGAAAGTGTCAGAAAAAATCCCTCCCGGATGCTTCCGGAAATGCCGGTGGTCGGAGCTTGCCGCTTACCGGCAAAGACTCCCTTGATCCTTTCCCCGAGGCTTTGCCCAGTTGCATCGGCAATCACGCATTTTTCCAGTTTTCCGCTAAACAATCTAAAACGTTCATACAGTTCAACCACCTGCAGTAGCAGTCCCTGTCTGGCGAGGATCTCCGTACTATTCTGGTTTTGTGACAGCCTGTCCGTTCTTTGCATTAGAGAGTCCAGCACGCCCTGAAATTCCTCCAGATGCTCGCCGAACCTGCTGAATAACTCGTGACTACGACGCGAATTCTTTCGGAATTCGCTCCTCAGGACGCATAACTGTTCGTAGAATGAGTACAAGTCGGGCTCATTTACTTCGAACCCGGAAATATCGGGAATCTCCTGGAGATTCGAGAGCCAGAGACGGCAGTTGTCGAGGATGTCCTTCTTCCAAAGAGGAATTTCATCACCGGAGTCGCCGGCGCGTTCATTTTCTATTTCTTCGCACATTTCCTTAAAAATTCCTTTAAGTGATCGTGATTCATGGGTTTTCTCTTCTCGCAGGTTGACACGTACCGAAGGAATGCCTGAAAGGGGGTGTCTCCCGGAGTTTCCCTGTCAAAGAGGTAATATCGGAGGCGTGATTTTTCATCCTTCAGCACCTCATATGCCGCGCTGATCCTTTTGAACGCCTCGGGGTCCAGGTCCGGTGAATGCCTCCGGACAAGATCAAGATAGGCCTTCCGGATTGCCTCATCATTGGCATCCGGCGCTACGTCCAATATTTCATAAGGGTTCATAACGGTTCCGTTTCCCTAATCGTCCTGCTACAGGCTAAAAAGAGATGTCATCAAAAAGAGATGCCTGCTGCAGATTGACCTTGGCTTTTTTCTCCCGTGATGAAGATCTCTGTTCGGGCTTAAACTTTTTCATCACTTCCTCAATAATGCTTTTCAGCTCAGCCTTCTCGTTCTCAACCCCGTCCCAATCGTTCCCGTCATCGGCGTCCATGGACAGGTAATCTTCGATTGAACGGATAATCTTGTTGAGCATATTGATCAGTATGCGCTCATTTCGTTTCACGGCGATCACAAGAATATCCTTTAACTGCCTAAGGTCGGAGGCAGTGGGCGGGCGGAAGTTATCTGCCGTCTCGTTCATGTATTTAAAGTAGAGAAAGAGGGGATTCCTGGGGTCCTGATCAAGGATGATATGGATGTACCTGCCGGCAAGCTTTTTTCCCGAATGGCCTTGCCTAGACGCATAACGGACAATCTTTTCCGCTTCCGGCGGGGTGCAGACCTTAACCGCCGCATCCATGGCATATTTGTTCAGGCGGTCGAATTCCTTTCTTATCCAGAATTTTGGCAGGTCGATTAGGTTGACGTATTGAAGGATGTCCGTAAAAGCGGCGGCAACAGCGGGGACCGGGTTTTTGAACACATCCATGACCCTTTTTTCCAGCCGGGACCAATGTTGCGCCGACGCCGTATAGATCCTGCCGATCAGATAAGCGAAAAAAGTCAGCTGAGGTCCGCCGTCACCGTTGCTTAAAATATCCTCCAGCAAAAGATCGCCCTCATTGTCGCAACCGCCGATCCATTCAAAAACGGCCAGACGCACTTTCAAATAGGGCAGGCCCAAATTGATATTGTTAAGACCCGCCTCGCCCAGCCCGATCGCTTCGCCCATGAATTCCCGATAGCGGCGGGCTTCGCATTTTCCGGCAAAGTGGCGCGCCGCCTTGATATAGGCAATACAAAGACCCTCCTTGAGGTTACGATCCAATGGATCCAGTGTTGCCGCCCTTTTGAGATACTCAATACCTTTGATGAAAGCCTTCCGCTCGATGCAGGAATTACCGTTTTTGACCAGTGTTTCCTTGTCATCGGGGAAAAGCCGGCTGATCTCGTCAAGCATCTTGTTTCTTTTGCTGCCTTCCCCTGTCTTTTCGTAGAGGTGCAGCAGGGAGAGATGGACATCTTTGTCCGCACTGTTCAGTTTAAGACTGTTTTTGTAAGCGTCCTCCGCCAGCCGGGAATTTCGAATTCCCGCTTTCCGTTTTTCCCTTTCGAAAATTAAGGGTTCCCTCTCTTCCTCCCTGGAAAATTTATCTCCCAGATGTGCATAGACAAGGGCCCGGAGCTTTGCGTTCTCTCCATGGACACGGTCATATAATAAAAGGAACTCCTCCCACAATTTTATCGTTTCACGGTCGGAAACCATTTCATCCGTGTCAAGGCAGAGATTTCTTACCCGTGCAAAGAGCAGATCATCAACATGGCTTTTTTTCTTTTTGTCGGCAAAGTAATAGATGCTCTTGATATACTTGTCCGTTTGCGGGCCATTCATTTGGAAGACGGCATTGAAATAGAACCTTGAAAGTGTGTGCAACAAACCCGCTTCCTCGGAAGGGAATCCGGTTAGAGTCCGGGCGACATGCTCATATGAGTCGCTATAACGTCTGACGTGCCAGAGGTATTCAGCCCGTGGCAGGACATGCTCCAAGTCCCTCCTGTTAAGAACGGTGCAGACCTGCCTGAGCAGGGGCTCCTTGGTTTCGCCCTTGGACAGCAATGCGGTATGTTCATCGAGAATGAAGAGAAAGGGTCGCGCCGCCTTGGAAAGGAGCGGCTCACCCCTGAGTCGCGAGAATGCCTCCATCGCACGGGCATCATCTCGCATGTAAAAGGCGCAAAGCCCCTTGATGAAGAGTCGCCAACCGGAAAAGATTGACTGCAACCCGATCTGTTTCAGTTCACTTAAGGCATTGGTAAAACGTTCAGCAGAAACGTATTCCAACGCCCTGCCGATGGCCATTAACTCCCCATGCAGCCCCGGGTTTACCTCTTTGAGATCGGGGTTGTCCGCGAATGCGAGAACCAGGGCATCGGCCATAACATGATCATCGCCAGCACTGAACGGTTTTGCCCCATTGCTGCAATGCTCGATGAATACCCCGGCGGCAGCAGCATAATCGTCTGATTGGGTTGCTAATTGCGCTTCCAACGATGGAACCGCCTTGTCCCCAGCCAGCAGCCTGATATGATCGAAAACGGTTTTCGCCTCCGACCGCTGGCCTTTTTTCAACATCTGTTTTGCCAGTTCCTGATAACATTGAATGAGTTGGGGAAGGTATTGTTCATTGCTGCGCTTGTAAAGTTCTTTTAGCCATTCCTTCGCACGACGGTAATTCTGCTTTGAAAGGTCGGCTTTCGCTCTTTGTTCTAGGGTTTCCGTCGGCAGCAACTTGGGGCTGTCAGCCCCTTTGGCTTTATGTTTTGTGGCTTTGCTCATGGAAACGATTCGCTTAAAGTTTGAGTGATCCTCCCCCAGCAGGA
>PLMX01000178.1 GCA_003142635.1 Syntrophaceae bacterium
TACACTTATTGAGAATCAAATTGAACTCCTCCAGGGTATTACCACCATAATAGTATCCCCGGGCTATGTCTCCGTTATTGTTCTCTAAGAGAAGAATAAATTGCTTAGTGTTCTCGCAACGCAACCGTTCCATGATCTCTATCGGAGTTCCCTCAGTCATATTTGCCTTATCAACGTCTGACTCTATATCACGTAGATTGGGGTATCGAAAAAAAGTGCTGCGAGGGTCCTTCTTCTCTATAGTTTCGATCCAATCATCTATCTCAACTGGAAATGTCCAATCTACTCTCTCGAATGAGTCAAAGAAGTTCTTATATTCACAAAACAGAAATTTCACATAAATCCATAATTGTTTCACGCTATGGAGACGGTTAAATGGAGTCCAATCACCACTAACTAAAACCTGAGGCTCACCATTAGGATCTACATTTCCATAAGGAATAGAGAGTCGGCGATGAATTATTACAATTGTCGATTTTAAAAATAGCTCTACAGCATGACGACGTAAATAATTTATTGGTAGGTGCTCGTTTAGTACAATACCCTTTTCTTTTAACAACGATTCCAAATCATCAGCCGCATATTTAAACGAATCTGCTGTTGCTCCAAAGCCGTAGTCGATGTGTGTATGAAGTGGTGTCAGATGGTAATACATTCTACTTATTTATGTAGCAAAACAGTTATCTTTGTGCTCATTCTATAAAGTATCAGTGGCATGAACCTCAGAGGAAGCAGACATGAATCTTATAATTCCCCGCCCCTTGAGACTGTCCTTTTAAAGAGTCCAGGGCTCGAAGGCGCAGTCTATATTTTCTTCATGATTCAGATGCGCTGCCCTGTGGATGGACTAATTCACCCTATCCGATACTCTTTTTTATTTTGTGATGAATGTCTCGACTTCTTTCTTAAAATCATATGNNTCCCCTCAATGACATTCCCGTTCTTCAAAACAATTGCCTTTATTCCTTTGTAAGGGTCGTCTGCATTCTCTGCTGATTCAGTCTTTTCTATAGCTTGAAGACTGTCTTTAATAATACCAACGAAACATTCCTCATTTCTTATGTTGTCCAAGTCTTTGTCAGCTTCCATGTGTTTCCAATTTTTAAATCCTCTCTCAATTGCCCATGTCAACCACACGCAGGCTTGCTTTGCGTCTTTTTGAAGAGAAAACGAGCAGGCGTAATTATAATAGGTGTCGTTATCATTAGGTTTCAGCCTGATTGCTTCATCGAAGTCCGCTCGTGAATTTTTGTATTGACTTAAATGGACATAAGCAACCCCTCGGCCCTTGTAAGCCGTTGCATCAGCCGGCTTCAGCCGGATGGCTTCGTTGTAGTCCCCGATGGCACGTTGGTATTGGCCAAGCTCGTTATAAGTAGCCCCCCGTAAGGTGTAAGCCTCAGTAAAATCTGATTTCAGGCGAATGGCCTGCGTATAGTCCTCGATTGCACGTTGATGCTGACCAAGGAAAGAATAAGTACCTCCCCGGAAAACATAAAGCTCAACAAAATCCGGCTTCAGGCGAATGGCCTCATTGTAATCCTCTATGGCACGTTGATGCTGACCAAGGCTATAATGAGCAAGCCCTCGGTTGTAGTGGGCATAGGCATCACCCGGCTTCAGGCGAATGGCCTGCGTGTAGTCCTCGATGGCACGTTGATGCTGGCCAAGATTGCCATAGGCAACCCCCCGGTCACAATAGGCTTCTGCAAGCTTTGGATTCAACTCAATTGCCCTGTTATAATCCTGTATCGCCTGCTTGTCGTTACCGAGTTTACTATATACAAGCCCCCTGTTATAATAGGCCGGTATGTATTTCTGGTTCAACTCAATTGCCTTGTTATAATCCTGTATCGCCTGCTTGTTGTTACCAAGGCGATAATAGGCAAGCCCCCGGGCACAATAGGCTTCTGCAAGCTTTGGATTCAACTCAATTGCCGTGCTAAAATCCTTTATCGACTCCTTGTACTTACCAAGGTCAGCATAGGCAAGCCCCCGGTTATAATAGGCCGGTACAGATTTCGGGCTCAGCACGACGACTTCACTATACGCATCAATTGCATCATTATAGTTGCCTGATGTGTGAGATGCGTATCCTTTTTCAAACCATTCATTGGCCGTGAGATATTTTATGTTTTCATCATAGGTTGCTATCGTTTTCTGCCTCTTTTTACCTTTTGCCACTGTCAGTTCTTTTCGCAATCTTTCATTTTCTTTTAGAAGATCTTCCGATCTTTTTCTGAGTTCCTCCAGTTCTCTTGTCTTCACACGGTCTTTGCGAAGGGCATCGATTGTTTTGATGACATCAATGGAATCTGCCACAATTTTTGACTTAAGCCAGTATGTGCGGCCATCCCATTTCTCATCTACGATTTCTGTCTTCACTATACCTGCCGTGAGCGTGGTGATCTGGTCTTTCGTAAGCCGGAAGTTTTGAACCTCAGTTATACTTTCAAGGTAGGTTCCTAGCTCTTCCAAGAGAAGCCTTTTTACTTCACGGAGGGCAAGGGTCCTGCTTGAATTCCTGCTGTCATCCTCACTTGCTTGATAAGTGTATTCCTTGATGAAGGTTTTTAATTCAGCGGAAGTGAAATTGGGAATAAATAAAACAAACAGAATAAAGATCAGGTTGATTCGTATAAGAGAAGATTTCATCGTAGTGGCACCCCTCTTACAAATTGATGCCATTTTATACATCAACCATGAATAAACCACAATATTTATTAGCGAATTATGGTTGAATGTCGTATGGATGGACTGACTCAGAAAAGCGAGGAAGAAAGATGTTGACCAGTATTTTTAAGAAAACATGAAAAGATGATACTTTTCTGTATAACCGATATTTTTAAGAAAATATTTTTAAGAGTTCACACCTTCTCTTAAAAACAACAGTAAATCGATCGTCCTATCGTTTTCTACAGTAGATTAGAGAACTGGCGTAGTCGCCAAATCGTTCTACCTCCAGCTTCCCCTCGTCAAACAGGGAAGAAACCATGTTACGAGGAGATGAATTTTTTTGATTATACTTCTCCGAAGTATTTTATTCTGCCTGGAGGATATGTGTGGTCTATCCACTCCCTTGCAGTCTCGATTGCCTGGGCGGGGCTGTGGAACTTGCAGTCAGGGTCGTTATCATCGCGGATCACGTAGACCAGTTTGCCCTTCCGGTAAATGTCCGAAATATATCCTTCCCCTGTTTCACGAATCTCTATATTGAATCCCCTGTGATCCAGGATCTGCATCGCTTTCCTCATGCCTCTCATCAGATTTTAGAATTTATATACCTTATTCATTGTTTAATGTTAATATTCTTTGAAAAGAAAGAGGAGAACTTTAGTCCTTTCCCCGCCCTTTAGAGGGCAATCCTGATACCGCATGTTTACAAAACGCAATGAAATGTCAAGCCGCGTTAATCAGGCCTTTATCTTTCCTGCAGCTCCTTATCAACAAGTGCATATATAACAAGATTGCCCTTCCCTAATACAAGTCGCAAGTTCCAATAATGGGATTAGTTCGTTAATAAAGGGTAGAAACTGCAAAGGTGAGACAGTTCATTTTCTGTTTATATAGAATCCGAGTATCTTCCTAAAAGCATATCCGACAATTGGCTCCTCAACCAAATATATCGGCAACGCCAGTGTCAATTACATCTGCCTTCCCTGGCAGCGCGGATTTCACTTCCTGTTTGCCCAGCAAAACAATTGCTCTGGCAATAAAATCACTTCTCCAGTACTTGGATACGTCTCTCAGTATTTCCATGGCCTCGGCGTGTTTCTGTCTGGTTAAAGTGAGACGTATCTGCAATCTATCGCTCCGGTTCATAATTATCGTTGTTCCTTTCCGTATTTCTCCATTCCATAATACCAGTAACCGATGGCATTTGCTGCTGCAGGATCGCTTACGGCAGAAAGTTTCTTTTTCAACTTGACTACGTTTCGGAGAATATGAACCCCTCCACCTCCCGCTATGCCAAGGTCGAACCTGTGGCCTTCCATATAGTTGTTGATAATCGTGGCTACATTTGCGCCGTATTTTTTTATGATGTTTTCTACGTTTTTAATCTCAAATGTTTCGCCCAACCAATCAAGGCGCGAATTTTGTATGAATTGTATGGCGTCCTCGCGGCTGATAAAATAACGGTATTTCTTGTTAACCTCTCTTCTGATCTCGTCTAACAAAACGGATACGCCCATGGGGAAGCTGTTGGCATAGTCGTCGACATATTTCCCTTTATCTACCGTAATCAGGTCAATTGTATGAAAGCCTATATCGGCAACGGAAATCACCATGGTTTTATAATCGCTCCCTATGCCGCTGTCGTTCATGTATTTCAAGAATATTCCGAACGCCTGCGGGACAATGGAAATATAAGCATAGTCCAGGTCGATCCGGCCATTGCCGGCATAAACATAACGGCGTTTGACTATATCTACAAGTTCTGCCGCTTTTCCTTTGTCATATTGTTCGGCGGGGATGCCCAGTATGAGGGCGTTTTTATACATATTCGGAAGCGAGCATGCTTTTATGGCCTGGGCCAGAAGAGCGCTCCATTGGGAGGAACCGACGAAATCTGACGTTCTCGCGTCATACCATTTTTCTTGACCCCTCACATCATCGCCCACATAAAATTTTTCGCCATCGACAGCGATACAACTCTTTTCAGTGAATCCTGCAGAGTCAATAGCGTTTGAGACAATTGAGGGAAACGACACTATATTGGTGCCGTCGTAAACCTTTGTAAAGCCAAACCCGATATCGACGCCTAAGCACATCATAAATTAAATCTCCTTAAAAGTTTTAAACCTCTTTTACTGTTATATTACTTCTCCTCCCCAACGAGCCAATCGGAAGAATTGTCACATTCGGCGGATTTGGCGCTTTAAAAGGTCAAGAAAACGACAAAGGTGGCAAAAGTGTCAAATGTCCTCTTGGAAAAGGAATACGGAAACGGTACACGGATTCTATCGGATTGCCGGGTGAAAGGTATTGACGACAATATTGAATTTAATGACATCTCTATGAATGAGAGGTAGCTGTAATTCAATCAATTCTGAAATCAAGCAGTTTCGAGATTGAAAAAATATTTGTAAATTTTTTTTAATTTTTTTCAAAGAATCATATCTGGTCGGGGTAATATATATATAACCATATAGCATTTCGTAGGACGTACCCGAACTAACCGAATAATTTCGAGCCATTGTTCTCATTGGCAAGCAATAGCAAGCAATGCCGTGGGAAATATTTTGTCCGGAAGTGAGTGTTATCAAAGAGTTAGCGACCAATAAGATATATTCTATACCTTTATACTTTTCATAAATGGCAGTCTTGAGTCTTAGAATTTTTATTCGCGGCAGGCTTTATGATCACTCCATGAAAGGGGAAAACCGGTTATGAGCACTGTTAATATTCGCATGGTAGCTTTAGATGATATCGATTCAGTTCATTCAATAGTCACAGAATGTTTTTCAGTAGATCATTATTCACGTTCTTTTATTTCCCAGGCTTGCGAAGCATTCGCAAATACGTTCCTTGTTGCCGAAGACGTGAAAATTTATTCGAAAGAAATAGAGATTCGCCCTGGTGTGACAAGAAACCGCTTTGCGGGTAAGGAAATGAACATCGTCGGCCATCTTCTTTCAGTCCCAGGTGAACAAACTGATAATACTGTCCGCATACTATCGATGGCTGTAATTCCTTCAGAGAGAAAAAAGGGAATAGGTGGAAAGCTGTTATCCGTTTTAGAAAAGCAACTGCGCTTTAAGGGCGTTAACACGGCAATCCTGGCCCTCTCAGATGGTGACACATACGCGAAAGCATTTTTTGAAAAACATGGATTTAAAAAAGAATCCAGTCATGGTGGAAATATATTGCACAGTCTTATGAAAAAGACTTATGAATACAGCGACAGGGCCAAAAAAAACGTGCACGTAAGAAAGCTTATAGACCATGTTAAAACGCTATTCTCAGAGGATAGATTAAAAATACTGAATGCGATAGTCGAGAGCGGCGCAAACGATAAAGACTTTCTTCGAAAGGCTCATGACAATGTTCTGAAAGCTTATAATATGCAGGTGGGCGGTAAAAAAGCACTTGACGTCAGGATAATTGAAAACTGGATGGAGAAACGCATTCTCAATTCGTCCGATTCTGAAAAGTTGACCCCGGTACGGCTTGCTTATGAGTATCGCAATTATTATCGCTGGCCGACGAAGATGGCTCCTTTTCTGCGTACAGTTGCAAGACGGGTGAAGGCAAAAATACTCATGCGAGCAAGGAGAAAAAATTTTAGATAATGTATGAAATCTTAAAAATATATTGCAAGGCTCTAAGCGGCATTCAAGTTCTTCCTATATGAGGAGCATGGATGTTGGATATGCAGACAGCAAATACTAATCCACATAGTTGCTAATCGGATTAATTTATTGAATTCGGGATGAATCATGCGAAGGCCTAAAAACCTATTTTCAGTTCACGTAGAACATGGCTGCGCTTCCTGTATTCATCTATGATCAAGCTTTTTTCTTCATGATAGATTTCCTATGAAAATCGTGATAATAGGATTTCACTTCAATAGAAAATGGCTTATTCAAACTATGACATGATGACATAGATCAATAATCCGGTCATAAGGGGCGCTGATGCCTGTTCTCGAACGTAAGCAGTCCGTACTGAAAATCCTGGAACAACTGCGGGGGCTCGATGCACTGAAGGAACTGTTCTGGACGGAGCTGAATTACGAGCGCGAAAACAAGCCACTCAGCATGCGCGGCTGGCCGGATTCTGCCCGCAAGGCGTTGGTCGATGGCCCCATCCTGTTTGCGAGCGGGGGCGAGGATAATGCGTTTCATGTGTTGTATTGCCGCCTGGCGTCCGATAGCCTTCAGAGAAACCTTGAGCGGCCCATCGTCAACCAGTTGATCCGCGAGCATCCGTACTGCCTGTTCGTTTTCTCCGACACAACACAATCCTACTGGCATTTCCTGAACATCAAGTATGACGAGAATGCGGAGCAGCGGCGACTTTTCCGCCGGATTACCGTGCGGGCCGAAGGCGGGTTGCGGACGGCCGCTGAGCGGCTGCAGATGCTGGATCTCGTTTCAATTGGGAAAGAACTGTTCAGCATCCCCGCACTGGAGATTCAAAAACGCCACGATGACGCCTTCGACGTCGAAAAAGTTACCAAAGATTTCTACAAGGAACTCGCCAACTGGTATTTCTGGGCATTGAAGCACGTTCGTTTTCCCAAGGATGCACCCAAGGAGGCTGACGGGCACGATTATATCAGCGTGATCCGCATGATCACACGGTTGATCTTCTGCTGGTTCGTGAAGGAAAAGGGGCTGATTTCTGAGGAACTGTTCGATCAGCGCCGCTTGGATAAACTACTCGACGGGTTCGCACCAGACAAGAATGCCGGGAAGGATTCGGTTTTCTATAAGGCGATCCTGCAAAACATGTTCTTCGCCACGCTGAATACCGAGATGGACAAGCGGGGCTGGGCAAAGGACGAGCAAAACTTCCTGGCGCACAGTCTATACCGGTATCGGGATCTGTTTCAGGAGCCTGATGCGGTGCTGGCACTGTTTAAGAATATCCCTTTCCTCAACGGCGGCTTGTTCGAGTGTCTGGACAAGGATCTGGGCGAAAGTGCCAGGCCGCGTTACGTGCGCATTGACGGATTTTCCAGACGGCCGGACAGCCAGCCGGTTGTCCCGGATTTTCTGTTCTTCGGATCTGAGCGGGAAGAAGACCTCAGCGCGGACTATGGCGACAAGAAGTTCAGGAAGGTCCGGGTGCGCGGGCTTATCCACACCCTTCAACGATACCGCTTCACGATTGAGGAAAACACACCCATCGAACAGGAAGTTGCCCTCGATCCGGAGCTTTCCGGCAAGGTGTTCGAGAACCTCCTCGCAGCCTATAATCCTGAAACCGGCGCCACGGCCCGCAAACAGACCGGCTCGTTTTACACCCCGCGCGAGATCGTGGATTACATGGTGGACGAGGTGTTGATCGCATACCTGAAGGGGAATTTAAACACAGCGAACACGGAGGATACGGAGAAGAAACTAAGGCGGCTGGTGTCGTGGGAGGAAAGCGGCCACGATTTTGACGCCCGGGAAACCGAAGCGCTGATCGCTGCGATTGACGGGCTGAAGGCGATGGACCCGGCTGTGGGCTCCGGGGCATTCCCGATGGGCATTCTGCACAAGCTCGTGTTCATCCTGGGCAAGCTTGATCCGCGCAACGAGCGGTGGGAGCAACGGCAAATCCAGCGCGTGCGCGACGCCATCGCCACGGCGGAAAAGATCGAAGACGCCGCCATCCGCGAGCGGACGGTCAGGGAACTGGAACAGCAGATTGTCGGCATCGAGGAATCGTTCGAGCGCAACGAGCTGGATTATGGACGCAAGCTCTACCTGATCGAAAACTGCATTTACGGCGTGGACATACAACCCATCGCCGTTCAAATCGCCAAGATGCGGTTTTTCATTTCGCTGATCGTGGACCAGAGGGTGGACCAGGACGCAGCAAACCTCGGCGTGCGCCCATTGCCCAACCTGGAGACCAAGTTCGTCGCCGCCAACACGCTGATCGGGATCGAGAAACCCAAGCAAATGCTCTTGCGCAATCCACAGATTGAAGACAAGGAAGCGGAGCTACGCAAGGTGCGGGAGAAACACTTCAACGCCAAGACCCCGGCCAGCAAAGCCAAGTGCCGGGAGCAGGACAAGAAATTGCGCGGCGAAATCGCCGAACTGCTCAAGCGCGACGGCTGGGGCGACAAGACGGCGAAACAACTTGCCGCTTGGGATCCCTACGACCAGAACGCCTCCGCCCCCTTCTTCGATCCGGAGTGGATGTTCGGCGTGCGGGACGGGTTCGACATTACTATTGGCAATCCACCATACGTTCGAGCAGACGAGCAATCCAACTGGAATCGTCGTCAGCGCGAGAAAATCCTCAACAGCCAAGACTACGAGACGCTTTGGGAAAAGTGGGATCTCTTCGTTCCTTTCATTGAGAAGGGCTACAAATTGCTCAGGTCTAACGGCGTTACCACACTCATCGTTTCCGACGCCTTCTGCCACTCCAAATACGCACAGAAACCACAGAACTGGTTTCTCAAACATGCCCGCATCTTCCGCCTCGACTTTTGTAGTGATCTTCGAATTTTTGATGCCGCCGTTCACAACCTTATTTACTTTTTCCAAAAAGCCGACGGCGCGCGCAACGTGCCTGAACGCCGAGTTCACCTTGAGGAATTTGGTAACGTCAGCCTCCTGCCTTCTGATGAGCAATCAAAGCTTACCCACCGAACGTTCTTCCCGGAGGACCGAGAAGCAAGAGTGGTTAGCGTCCCTGCAAAATCTCTTGGAGAGATTTGCTACATCAGCGTCGGGATGGTCGTTCACGCAGATGAGAAAGTAGCGCAAGGCGCGTTTGAGCTTGAGGATTTGGTTTCCGGCCGAAGGGATGCCACGCATCCGCGCCGCTTTGTGGAAGGCAAGCACCTCGAAAAGTGGCTGCCCGCGACGAACAAGTGGCTTGAATGGGGCACAGAACGAGCACCAAGCCTGTTCAGGCGACCGACGTTTCCCGAACTCTACTCTGTGCCAGAGAAGATATTCATTCACCGGACAACAGGTGAGGGACTGCGCAGTTGCTATGATGGTGATCAGACGCTGTGCAACCACACGATCATGGTCTGTCTGCCGTGGCACGGATTAAAAGGAGTTCGCAATGCATCAATCAAGAAGTCGGCGCGCTACAACTGCGAGCGGCCGCCGCGCCCGGATTTGCCCAAGCGGGAGGAACTGGAAGCCACCAGCCGCCGCTTTGCCGTGAAATATCTGCTCGGCGTGATGAACTCGACCGTGGCGCGCGATTTCCTCCGCGCCAACCGCCGCAGCAACACCGACCTTTATCCGGACGACTGGAAAAAACTCCCCATCCCCGACGTGGACTCCGCCGCCCAAGCCCACATCGTGAATTTTGTCTCCCGCATCCTCGATATCAAAAAGGCCGACCCATCGGCGGACACCTCGGCACTGGAGAAGGAGATCAACCGGATCGTGTATGAGCTGTATGGGCTGGCAGAAGAGGAAATCAGGATAGTTGAGGAGCAATGACGGAAGGAATGGGAACGGGAGATCAACGAGCGCGTGGCCGTTCTCTATGGGCTATGAAGAATGAGACGTGACCTGTACAAAATACTATGCAATGCAGAAGTCCTGAAGATCGCCGCGAATTACGTCTACGATGACAAGAAGGATGACTTTATTCCCGATGTTTTCCGCAATCAGGATTACATTTTCAACCTTCAGGAAAACTTGGAGCGGCTGGCTCAGTCCCTGAAGAATGGCACCTATCGACCACGGCCACTGAAAGAAATTGACGTCCCCAAGAGCGGATTAGCTGTGCGGCCCGGCAGTGCGCTCGACATTGAAGATCACATCGCCCTCTTTGCCATCGCCTACTTGCTTGCGCCCATCATAGACCGTGTCTTGCCAGAAAGCGTTTTTCATTTCCGCGTCAAGAAAAAAGGCAAGAGGCCTCATCCCGATAAACTCTTCCAAAACGAAGGTCCCGTCCTGATTCGTAAAGTGTTGCGGAAGAAGCTTCGGATTTTTGAGGACTGGTACGAAGCATGGCCTGCGTTTGTAGCCGAGGCGCAGAATATTTACGAAAAGGAAGGATTCACCATCATGGTCGAATCCGACATCAGCGCTTATTTCGAGAACATCAGTCATCCGCTCCTTGCCGACATTCTGCGACAGTATGCCCCGCATCAACTGCGCTTGATCAATCTGCTGATGGAAATGCTTTCCATCTGGGCAACACCATCCTTGACCGGATACCGTCCGCAGCGTGGCATTCCGCAGGGCAACGAGGTTTCAAGTTGGCTTGGGACGCTCTATCTTGTGGAGATGGACATCGAACTGTTGAAGCTTCAGAGGAGGGGATTGATTAGATACGTCCGTTATGTGGACGACATCAAGGTCTTCACGAAGGACCCAAAGACGGCGCGGTCAGTCATTTTCATGATCAACCGGATTTTGAGGTGTTTGCACCTGAATATGCAGTCCAGCAAAACACAAATCTTTGAAGGTGCTGATGTCCGCAAGCAGCTATACGACGAGCGCGTTGAGCAGGTTACAAAGATAATTGATGGCCTTCCCGAAGACCCATCGAAGATCACGCGCACACAGCGGCAGGACGCAGAGGCCGCCGTCCGTCCCGCGTTCAAGCGTCACTTGGCCTACAAGCGGGAGATGGAAAAGGAAGACCTTCGACTGTTCAAGAGGACGCTTACGCTGTTATCGCGCATTCAATCGCCTATGGCCGTCAGGCAGTCGCTTAAGTGGATTTGGAAACAACCCGCCTTGACCGAGAAGGTATCTCGATACCTCTCCAACTGGATGGGCCATAAGTCAGTACGGGCCGGAGTGGAAAGCGCTCTGCTGGGTGAAGAAGAACTTTTCGACGCGCAGTATCTTTACCTCTTGCCGATGTTCCGAAGCTCCACGGTACTGCATCTGAAGCACAAGAGCCCACTCATGCGATTAGGCTGCGGGGGCGCTTATCATTGGGCCGTGCGCGCCGAAGCATTCCTGAGTCTCATTCTGTTCCCCTTGGACGACCGAGACTTCAATAAGCTCCAACACCGTTACTTCACGGAGACTTCGCCAGCCGTCAAAAAGACGATTCTTACCCTTTTCCTGAAAGCGCGGGACCGCGTTAAGAAACAGATGTTCGCTGCGACAATTCAAGAACCGGAAGAGGAGACAAACCGTTTTCGCAAATATATCTGGGCTTTGACATACAGTGCGAAACTCGGCCGACCACATCTTGCGGCGCTAAAGCGGATTGAGAAAGACCCCGCTCGCCTGCTTGCCACTCTTCTTGGTGCGCTTCAATCACGCGACATATCGACGTTACGCCTGGTTGGACGGGTCGCTGATGACCGTCTCAAGATACTGCCTTCTGAACTTACGCGCCGCGCTTTTACTCAGGTTTCAAATGATGCCAAACGTATGATTGAGGACTTGGCATCTCCAAAGAAATGAGAATTCGATGCCGACATAGGATACGAAAGAAATGATTTCAGACTTCTTTCAAAGCAAGAAACCATGGTCACCTTACAAGGACATGATCCTGGCCTACTACTTGACGCCATACCTGTCCAAAGTCTGTAGCTTGGGAAAACCGGTTGTGGTGGTTGACTGTTTTGCTGGGCCGGGTCGCTTTGAAGACGGAACAGATGGTTCACCTTTAATCATTTCCAAAGCGGTTCACCAGATCGCGGAAAAAGGAAAAGCAGTTTCGGCCATATTCATCGAAGAGAAAAGGAAGTACTTCCACCGGTTGCTGGAATCGGTGAAAGATTATCAGAATATTTGCAGTACAAGACATCAAAACTTTGAGGTCGTCTCCAGGGAAATTGCTGGCATGGGACGCAACAACACGGTTTTCGTCTACATCGACCCTTATGGAATAAAGCCTCTCCGTTTTGACGCATTGGCTGGGATTTACGCGAACGTAGCGCGTGGTTCAAGCATAGAAGTGTTGTTGAATTTCAATGCTTCTTCTTTGGTTCGCAATGGTCTGGCGGCATTGAAATACGCACAACAAGACGACACGGAGGAAGAACTGGACAGGATAATGACTCCAGCGGACGTCGATGCAATAGCCGGCGGTACCTATTGGCGTGGAATTGTGACCAGCGATATTCCGTTCTCTGACAAGGAAGAACATTGCGTATCCGAATATATAGGGATGATGAAAAGGTACTTCGACGAGGTATGCAGCTATGGGATTAAGGAAAAATATGAACACACCATCCCGAAATATCGGTTGCTCTTTGGCTCACGACACGAAGATGCTTTTATCCTTATGAACGATGCAATCTGCAACGCTCGCGACAAGTTTCTGGGGAAACAGCGCGTGGATGGATATCTGTTCGACATGCGAGCAAATGACGAGATTCACGACCCTAACCGTTTGCGCACGGCCATTGTGGATAGTCTGACAACATCCATGACACGAAAGAAACTGATTGTGTATGCGATGCACAGAGTGTTTGCCGAGTATAAAGAATCGGAATACAAGCGCATGATCGGGAGTCTTCTCAGGGACGGAAGCTTCTACTCCAAGTCTGGAAAGACCCGGATCAATGACTACGAAGTATTGTCTCTAAAAACATCTTTCAATGGCAGGTGTCCATGATGATAGGGCATAGAAATAACGCGGTTCGGAAACAGCAGGCAGCGTACGCAGTGGCGAGCGCGAAGCAGGATCATGCTTTGGTGCGGGAACTATGGGCTGTCAAAGGGCAGTCGGATCGGTTCCATGTTCAGCGAATCGCCGAGAGATCAGGCCTCCCGGTTAAATGGCTTTCCACGCCGCCTAAGATCAATGGTGAGCGGGGTGTGGATAAGCTCATGGAAGAACGGAATGTCCTGTTGCTCCGCGACCGCAAGAGCCCGTTCATCGAACAGTTTCAGCATCCGCTGGGACGGTGCGCGAAGTTCTATAAGCTGACGGCCTACAACAACTGCAATTTCTGGTGCGAATACTGTTATCTGTACCTGACTTTTCGAGCTTGCCCGGTGTCAACGCATTTTGTGAACTACGATAGGATGTTTAAGGACATAGAGAAGTTTGACAGGCAGAGCATTCCCGACGTCCTTCGAGTACTGAATCTTGGTGAGCTTGGCGATCCGTTGGCTGTGGATGATATCACCGGACTGTCGGAGCAGCTTGTTCCGTTCATGCCGGCACATGCGCCTCACACGAAGCTGCTGTTCCTGACCAAGAGCGACTGTGTCCAGAATCTGCTGGAGATGAAGCATGGCGGACAGACAATCGTTTCGTTCAGCGTCAATTCAGACAAGGTGTGGCAGCATCTGGAGCACCGGACGCCGGCCCCTACTGACCGGTTGAAAGCGGCGCGAAAGGTTCAGGATGCCGGGTATGAGGTGCGTTTGCGAATAGATCCGGTGGTCCGATATTCAACGTGGGAAAAAGATTATCGTAGGCTTACGGAGATGATTTTCGATTATGTCGAACCTTCGAGGATCACGATTGGAGAGTACCGACCCGCAGAAGGGCTTTCAAGCCACATCAAGGCACGCTTTCCGGAATCGTCCCTTCTGAAGGTGAATGGTTCGCTGATTGCCGAGGCTGGGAAACTACGCTATCCGAGGGAATTTAGGATCGAGATGTTCCGTACGATTGTGGATGGAATTCGCCGTTGCGATAAGAAGGTTCAGATTGCGCTTTGCAAGGAAACGCCGCAGGTTTGGAAAGCCGTTGGTTTGGAGGGGAAGGGCCTGTTTTGCAACTGCACCGGATGACGGAAGAAGAGAATAAAAAAGAAGATAAATGTTGACGAATATGATCATTTATATTATCATATAGGTTATCATGGAAGAATTGTTTGCCCCGGCGTTCCGGCGGTTTGTTAAAAAGCAGTCCTTGCCTCTGCAACTGGCCATCCAGGATGAAGTGGACGGTATCGGCGACAACCCTGGCATAGGCGAAGAAAAAAAGGGTGACTTGACCGGCTTTCGGGTGCATAAATTCAGGTTCCATCAACAGGAGTATCTGATCGCCTATGAAGTAGCGAAGGCGAATCTGATTTTTGTCATGATCGGGACACATGAAAACTTTTATCGTGATCTGAAGAAATATAAAAAGGAGTTTCAGCCATGAACAGGGCAGAGAGAATTTATAAAGATATCATTACCTTGCCGATGGCAGAACGGGAAAAGCTTTTCTCACTCATTGCCCGCAAAGGTTTCGACAAGGATTATTACGCCTATGACGAGGTTTTTGACGATATACCATCGACCTTTACCATCAAAAAGACTTCGGAGTACATGGATGTCGCTGAAATAACGATACGAAGATGGGCAAAGGAGGGGAAACTTTCTTTTCATAAGGTCGGTAAGAATTATGTCTTTCTTGTTGACGATTTACGGAAATTGAAACAAAAAATGCTTCGTAAATCAATAAAAGGATGATTCATGCCCGCCCATGACATTATCGACAACCATCAGGAAAAACTGGTGGATCATATCAACCGGATTCTTGACTCCAGCAACGCGGCACGATTTGCCGTGGGTTACTTTTTTCTTTCCGGCCTGACGGCCATCTCGGAAAAACTCTCCCGGATCAAGGAATTGAGGCTGCTTATCGGCAATACGACCAACCGAGAAACCCTGGAACAGTTGGCTGAAGGGTATCACCGTCTGGAGATGGTTGCCGACGCTATTGAAGCAGAGCGGTATCCAAAGAGAAGTGACATAAAGCAAATGTCAACGGAGACAACCAGTAGCATCCGATCAGGCATAGAACTGATGGATCAGACGGACGAAGGCGAAACTCTGGTCAAATCCCTTGTTCAGATGATCGAAGAAAAGCGCCTCAAGGTTCGAGTTTACACGAAGGGACGTCTCCATGCGAAGGCTTATATTTTCGATTACGGCACAGTTTACGACCGGAACGGCAAACCTGTGGATCGTCATGAAGAAGGGATCGCCGTGGTCGGCTCATCCAACCTGACCCTCGCCGGCGTCACCCACAACACGGAACTCAATGTGATTGTTCAGGGCAACGACAATCATGCCGAGCTTGTCCGTTGGTTTGAAGACCTCTGGAAGGAGGCGCAAGAGTTCGACGAAACCCTGATGCAGGAGATGAAGGTGTCCTGGGCAATGGCCCCTGTCCGGCCCTATGATATCTACGTGAAAACTCTGTATGCGCTCGTCAGAGACCGGATCGAGGGCGGCGATGATCAAGATATCCTCTGGGATGACGAAATCACCAAGAGACTGGCAGATTTTCAGAAGGTAGCTGTCAAGCAGGCCGTGCAGATCATACGGGACTATGGCGGGGCCTTTGTATCCGACGTGGTGGGTCTTGGAAAATCTTATATCGGTGCAGCCATTGTAAAACATTTTGAGCGTGTGGAACACTCCCGACCTCTGATTATCTGTCCAGCTACTCTTGTGGACATGTGGGAACGCTACAACGAAGTTTATGAACTTAACGCCCGGATCCTGTCCATGGGATTTCTCAGAGAAAGAGATGATCGGCCAGTACAGTTTCTCAAGGAAGATGTGAATTATCGGGACCGGGACTTTCTACTGGTCGATGAAAGTCACAACTTCCGTTATTCAGACACCCAGCGTTACAAGATCGTAGAGGCCTTTCTGGAAACAGGCAAGAAGTGCTGTTTCCTTACGGCAGCGCCCAGAAACAAAAGCGCATGGGATGTCTATTACCAGATCAAACTTTTTCACCAGGACGATAAGACGGACCTACCCATTGATCCCCCAAATTTGAAGGAATATTTTCGACTGGTTGAAAAGGGGGAAAAGGACCTTCCTAATCTCTTGGCCAATGTGCTCATCCGCCGGACTCGTAATCACATCCTCCGATGGTATGGTTTTGATAGCGAAACTCACCGGCAAATTGATCCGTCCCGTTTCAGAGAATATAAGGATGGCCATCGTCGTGCATACGTCATGGTAGGAAGTAGGCACCAGTTTTTCCCCAAGCGTGAACTGGAAACCATCGAATACAGCATTGAAGAGACCTACCAAGGACTCTATCATGAATTACGTGGATATTTAGGCAAAGCTCGGAAAGGGCAGCCAGTCAAGCCACCTCCTAACGAACTGACCTATGCCCGATACGGCCTATGGCATTACGTAATCAAGGATAAGCAAAAAAAGGAACCCTATGCCAGTCTCCACCGGGCTGGATCTAACTTACGTGGTTTGATCCGGGTCTTACTCTTCAAAAGATTTGAATCGAGCGTTTATGCTTTCAGAGAGACAGTGCGTCGCCTGCTGACCGTCCATGGACGTTTTTTAGAAGCCCTTTCCCAGGGAATTGTACCAGCTGGTGAAGATGCACAGGCTATTTTGTATGAACCTAATCAGGATGAAGAACAGGATCTGATAGAAGCCCTTCGGCAGGTTTCGGGCAAATATGATGCCGCTGATTTTGACCTGTCAAGACTGAAGGAACATATCGCCCATGACATCTCCCTTCTGGAAAGAATGTTGCAGCTCATCAATCCCATTACCCCAGATCAAGATGCTAAGCTCAAGACTCTGCAAAAAAGGCTAACAGAGAACCCTCTGAAGGACGGGAAACGGCTGATCTTTACCCAGTATGCCGATACAGCACGTTATCTCTTTGACAATTTAAATCCAGATGGTGTGCGGGAGGATATCGATGTAATCTTCAGTGGAGATAAGAGTAAGGCCAAGGTGGTTGGCCGATTTGCTCCAAAGGCAAACCCGGAATACCGTTTCACTGCTGGGGAAAAAGAATTGATGACTGTTATTGCCACGGATGTTCTTGCTGAAGGTTTGAACCTCCAGGACTGCGATAAAATTATCAATTACGACCTGCACTGGAATCCTGTTCGGCTGATCCAGCGATTTGGACGTATTGACCGGATCGGGTCGGAACATGATGTAATCTATGGTTTCAATTTCCTCCCCGAAACAGGCATCGAGCGTAACCTCGGTCTCCGCCAGAAACTTCACAACCGCATCCAGGAGATCCACGATACGATCGGTGAAGACTCGGCCATTCTGGACAAAACAGAACATCTTAACGAGGAAGCGATGTATGCCATCTACGAAAAGAAGGGAGGTCAGCTTTCCCTGTTTGAGGATGAAGAAGAGGAATTCCTGGATCTCAATGAGGCTGAAGAAATCCTGCGGCAATTAAAGCGGGATAATCCTGGGGAATACGACCGCATAGCTGATCTGCGGGATGGGATTCGTACGGTAAAGCCCTCGGCAACGAAGGGGTTGTATGTATTCTGCCAGGCGGGGCGATATCAGCAGCTATTCCTCCTTAACGAAAAGGGAGAAATTATCTCCAGAGACATTCCACGTATTCTTGGTAACATAAAATGTGGGCCTGATATCCAAGGACTTGGTCTTCCATCAGGTTATAATGGTGCTGTTATGCGGATCAAGCGACAATTCACCGAAACGGTTAAACAACGTCAAGCGGAACGGGAACATACCTTGTCGTTATCCCAAGGACAGCGATATATCCTCCGTGAACTAAGGGTCATTTTTGGTCTTAGTACTGATGAGGATGTCAAGATCCAAATCAACATTCTTGAAAAAACCTTCCGTGGTCCCATGACTACTGCTATCAACCGGGAAATTAACCGTATCCGCCGCAATGGAATGACGGGTGAACATCTAATACGAGCACTGACAGACCTTTATCATCAACATAGTATGCGTGATTGGTCAGATCGTCGGCGTCAGAGATTTGAAGACCATGTTATACCAAAGATAATCTGTAGCGAGGGTTTGGCATAGAATTATCTGTGCCGTTACCAATTGTTCATTTCCCAAAATTGATACATAAGGGCAACAAAACGCAAAGAGTACCTAATTAGTAAAGGAGGCTGCTGTGCCAGTATTGCATAGATATAGCGATAGGGATGACTATTACATTCTTACCCGAATAAGAGGTAACATCATAACCTTTCAACTAACTGATGAAGGACAGCGGAGGTTGCATAAAGCTGGTATCAGCCCAGGACAGCAATTTACTCGTGCTCTCTTATTGGATCTTTATCGTTCAGGTGATGTTTTTACACACGGATCAGGACCAGGTGAAATTATAGATGATCGTCAATTGGTGTTGGATTTCTCAAATGACCCTGATTCTGAAAAAATGTTTCCATCATGTGCAGACTGTGCATCTCTGAATGATCTACATTTAGTTGAAATAAAGGGGAGAGATCACCACGCAAGCATTTTATGTGATGACTGTCGGTCTAAAAATGTTGCCACTATTGATACCAGTATTCCACTCTCAATGATCTCTCGGGGAATACTGAGCCGCTTATTAACAATAAAAGGAATAAATAAGATAGACGCCTCAGTCACAGCCTATAAAGAATTGCTGGATGCCGAATTTGAATCTAAATGGGATGCCTATAGAAAGGGAAAGCCGGAACAAGCGTTATTAATTGACATCGATAATGGGAATCAGGAGGTTGATATGATCGCCTCACCCTGCAATGGCCGCTCTATAAATAAGAATATTTAAGAAAATGCATAAAATCTTAAAAATCCTTATGATCGGACCGTCAAAAAGGAAATATATTATCAGTATCAATGATAATCGGACTATATTATTGAAAAGCATTATTTCGAAAAGTTGAAATGAGCTTCAATGACCAAAACTTCAATTTAATAGACGACTCGTGGATACCCGAAACGACGGCAGAGTGGTTCGCATGGCTTGCACGCGAGGAAGAGAAGACTCGCAACTCATATCTGGCTAAACCTGCAACATTCATTTCAGAATACATAAAAGAAAAGCAAATCGCCCGCGATTATGAAGGGCGGGAAATTCTGGAATTGCTGCAAAATGCAGCAGACCAAGCGCGTGAAAATAATTCTGCTGGTCGGGTTGTGATCGAATTGTTGCCAGACGGGTTAATTGTAGCAAATACTGGTGCTGCTTTTTCGGTTGGTGGAGTTCAGTCACTCGAAACAACACACCTCAGTCCCAAGTGGCGTAATAGGCGTCATCTCATCGGAAACAAAGGGCTAGGATTCCGCTCTATTCTAAACTGGTCATCTTCTCCAATAATTCTCAGTGGCGAACTGAACCTATCCTACTCTCCGCAATATTCTAAACATATCTTGACCAAATTAATGGACAATCCTGAACTAAAACAGCGAGTCGAAGAAGTGCGTGGGGCAACTGAAGAGCTGGTTGTTCCCTTACTTCCTTTTCCTGGATACACCGAGTCAGGGCATTTGGATTCCTTTATAAAGACTGATTCGGCAGCATTGATATATTCACAATGCAGAGCTTGGCGGAAGAGAGGCTATGACACCGCATTGGGTATGCCATTTGACCGACCACATTTCTATAAAGAAGCAAAGGAGCAACTGGAAGCCTTGCGACCTGAGGTACTGTTGTTTGTTGAGTATCTCGTTGAACTGCGGTTTGTTGCATCCGGTACCGCCGACCGTGTATGGAGGATTGACGGTAATGAAAATCTATCCATGGTAACTGAGAATGATGAACCATTAGGATTGTGGAGAATACACCGCAAGTCAGATATAATTCCCGATGACAAGACAGATACTGATCAGAAAGGGCCTCTGGACTATGAAATCGTTGTGGCTATTCCTGATGTCGAAAGTTTTGGGGAACTTAAACCGTCTCCTCTATTTTCATACTTTCCCACAGAGATAGAGTTGCCACATCCGGTTGTTTGCCATGCAACTCTTGAGTTGAATCAAAGCCGGAACCACACCCAGCAATGCGATAGCAATACTTATGTTCTCGAACAACTGGCTTTATTTCTTGCTGAAGTAGCAGAGATTCGTTCCAGTCAATATCCAGAAGGACCCAATGCAGGTTTCAGGTTACTTCTCCCCCTCAAAAGTTACCCTAATGATCTGGTGCGGGAAAAATTTCCTGAACAATTGATTTTGGCCGCAAGAGAACGGGCCATTGTTCCGACACTGAGCGGCCTACCACTGCGACCCCAAGTCGCCAGGCTTGTACCAGGTGTTGATGTTGTCTGGCTGCCTGCTGCTTCGTTTCCTGAAGTAGCTTTAATCAGAGATTCAAAGGAAAAAGAGTTTTTTTCTGAGCTGGGCGTCCCACAACTAAGTAATGTGGAATTACGGAAACGTCTTGTCGAGCTAAAATCTCTATCTATTGAGGAGCGAGCTCTACTGATTTCCGGGCTTATAAAAAATAACATTGAAAAGTCTGTTCATAGCTCTTCCCTTTTGCTTGACAATAATAGTAACCAAGTTCCAGACTCCGCCTAGGTTTTTTTTGCGCCGAGCACTTCAATATCACCTAACCTTCCTGAATGGATCTCTCTGCGTTTTCTGCACGATGGCTTGCGTGCTGAACTAATGCGGCAACTGAGGGCACAGGATGTCCGTGATCTACAAGGCAAGCTGTCATCGTTCGGTGTACTGGAATACTCACTAGCAAATCTCATACGCCGCTTGGTTGCAGTCGCTAACAGACAAAAGAGGGACAATCAGGATCTTGCCACAAAATTCGATGAGGATGTAAGAGCGACCGTCTTCTCTTTATTCCTCTCAGAGAATAAATCGGGTAAATGCCCTGAGTTTCCGGCAATCGCTTCTTTATCTTTACCTACTCAAGCAGGGACGAATGCGCCAGCAAATGAGCTTTACTTTGGCCACGGTTATGGGACACATGGCAATATTTTGCAGTCCCTTTACGCAAAGAGTCTCGAAAAGCTGGTTGTTGCACCTGACCGGATGGGGTTGTCCGGGAGTATTGAAGATATAAAAGCCTTTCTTATATGGGTTGGGGTAGCAGAATGGCCAAGGGAGGAATTCTCTGACAAACCTGACGATGGATTCTTGAACTACGTCCTGGGGAAGATTCCATATCCATCGAAGTTTGACGATCGCTTATTCGAAACGATGGAAAAAGTTCAAAATCCAACTTTGAAAAATATACGTTCCGTCGATAGGTTGAAAGAGATACTTGAGCACGCCTCGCCTGCTGCTATTACAGCTTGGTTGGCACTGGACACACGGATGCACCATTGGTTAAGGCCTCATACGGACCATGCCCTGCTCACCGCCCGTCGTGAAAGCGACTATAACCGGCGCACCTATCGGAGCACTTTACCTAGCTACCTCCGCTGGAAAATCGAAAACGTGTCTTGGATACCCAGTGAGAACAGTGAACCACTGAGACCAAGAGATTGTGTATTGGGTCAACGAGCAATTGAGGCTCTTTTCCCCAGGCCGCCAAAACCGTCGTCTGAACAAATGGAACTATTTGGTATATCTGATTTTGACCTGATTGAAGGCTGGCGTCGGGCTGGAGTACTGACGAGTTTAGCAGAGCTAGAATTGGAAGACATTTATGCTCGTTTGACGGAATTACCCGAAAGAGACCCAGAAGGCCTATTAGCTAGACCGCTCTACCGTTGGCTTTTGGATGCGTCTGATTCGGCAATGGGTAACGGGGCAGCGGCAAGAGAGCGATTCATTAATAGTGGAAAAATGTGGGGAGTACACAAAGAGATATCTGATTACTATCCGGTAAAAGCGCTCAGACACGCTGATTCAGAGGGCTTTCCAGCAAGTTTGCTATCACAACTGAAAATAGTACATCTTCCGTATCGTGTCGGTGCAGATAAGGTTGAACGAATTTTTGGAGTCAAAGCGATTGACCGCATGGGAATACAGCAGCGTGTTAGAAGTTATCAACTTGTCGCAAATCTAGATCATGATTTCCAAAAGGCAAAACCGTTTCTTTTTTTATTGAGGACATCCCAGACGAGTCAGACACAATACTTGAAGTCCTTGAAAAACTTATCGCTTAGAATCTGTTCTGAGTTGATAGCAGTAATACGATACGAAGATCACGAATTCGAATTCATGCCATCGGTTTGGGGATGGTTGATTGAAAGTGATATACTTTACGTCCGTTCCGATCCTGCGGAACCTCTCAACATATCCTCTGATCTTCTTGCCGACGCGATCGGTGCAGCGATTGCTTCTATGTTTCGTATCGGAGATGGTGGCGAGTTTGCAAGAATGTTTCTCTGCAAGGAAAGAGATAGAAAAACCCTTTTGAGAAAGATGCGGGGCGAGACAGCAGATGAGAACATGGAGCAGATTATTGCAGAATTCGGTATGGTTGATACGACAGCCCGTGTTGCGGCAATGCCAGCGAGCCAAACCATAGATGATCCATCCGTAAAACCTGAATCGTCCAACGATCTTCAGCCGAACACAGAGAACCTTCAAGAAAAGCCAGAAATAGATGATGCCCCATCCTCACCCCTTACAAATGGCGGCCCGCTTATTATTGAATCAGAACCACATAATCCAGTTAGCGCTAATAGGAAGCAGCCGCTCAGAATACAAAAAACAACAGGTGTGACAAAGCTCACAGTGGTTCATAAAGTAACGGATGGCGCATTTTGTGAGCGAAAAGCCCTTGAATTTGAAGAGTTAAGTGATCCCCATCGATTCCCTCTATTGGTGAGTCAGATCACTGGCAGCCTCGCGTTTGGGTGCGACATAATAAGCTTTGTTTCTAATGAAGATCGGGAAGCATTCAAATCTGGTACTAACCGAAACCTCGAAAAAATAATTCGTTTTATAGAAGTCAAAGGCCGCAAGCACGAGAGCGGTGCCATTGAGTTGAAAGGAAACGAGCTAAATGCCGCTATAGAAAACAAGTCTCGATTCTATATTTATCGTTTATTCAGATCCGGAAATGATGAGTATCAGATGAGTATCCTGCAAAATCCTATTGACCAAAAAGAAGCATTGTCATCCTCCGTGTATGTTGACCTGAACCGAGCCAATGAGACGCAGAAATATGTGCTCACCGGTGGAATATTGGAAACCACTTAAATCACATATATCCAGCGGACATAAAAAAGTGGCGTTTCTCGTTCAAGGTCGCGCTTCTGGCTGCTGCCACTGATATGAGCCGTCCACTCTTTCAACGGTAAGGATCACTCTTCGTGCGCAGCACAGAAACAAGGGGTCGTGAATCGAATATTTTTAAGAGATCGTCAACTATCTTAAAAATAATAGCAGTCAGTGGAGTTGCAGTAATTGCTAACACGTCAATACGGGAAGTCATGATGAAGAGGTGAATATAATAATCGATTGAAAGCGTTGACCGCAAATCTCATCGGGAGCCAGCTTTATTGGCTATCCGCTGCAGCCACTTGTTTCGTTCACTTTTAACCAATTAGCTTCTTGAGATTCTCCCAGTTCCATGAGTAAAGCTGACCTGCGTTGGGCACGGCAGTATACTTTCCATCCTTGTAACCGATAACCTGAACGACCCGTATACCTTCATCACGCGCCATCTTGACCTCTTTAAGAACTCCTGGTGCCTTGTATGTCTGTGGTCCAACCATAACAAGCACAATGTCAGACCGCTTGATCGCGGCCCGTGCTTTATCCTCCCATGTCTTCATTGGTGCGGCTTCTTTCAACGAAGTGTCTATTACCTCGAAGGGAGAATCTTGTAGCCTCCCTTGCCCTATCACGAAGTCCTTCAGAACCTTATCGTTGTCGAAGTCGAAACTCACGAATACTTTTTTCTTCGCCATAGCAGTCTCTCCGATATTATGAATTTTTTAAATTCCTACTTTTATCTAAATTATCGCTACAAACATGCCTGTTCTCCAATTAAATTCATTCCATCTTCAAAGTTAGAGATTTCTAATCGAAACTCCATCCGTCGTTTGGCCCGCAGGAAAAACCTCCAGCCCCCCTGTAGCACTTGTTAATTGTTTATAAAGCTGGAGATATTCGTTTCCGTACCATCTTCCGGTCTGGTCACTGGTTGGGATAACCAAAATTCTTTCAAGAGATTTGGATTTATCGGCATAACCTATCTCCCAGGGACACCATCGTGAGGAGGTTGAGTTCGGCGTAGCCAAAAAAAGAAACCAATCGAGACTGAGGATTCTTTCCTGTATACGTTGAGCCGTTCGCCTGTCGGGCTTCTCTGGCATGGAGTTGTCTTTCCAATCAATATATAACTCCCATCCGTTCTCGTAGAGCAGGATTTCAAGCCCCGCCGCAAGATCCTGATCGTCATGGCTGTGGCACAGGAATGCAGTCTGCTTTCTTCTCTGGTATGCCTCATCAACCGTTTTCATCCGCATAACTGTATACGAACGGCGGGCCGCCGCCCTGAGGGAATTCAAAGGTATCGGCATAAAAAAATCTCCTCCTTTTTTAACCGCCGCAGAGAGCCTTAACCCGGCAACGGATGACTACTATGATCCTTTTTATCGGAAAATGAACTTAATTCTGTCTTTTTAAATAATGAATCTTTCCAGATTCACGTTTCTTTTCCACAAATGAATATACTTTCGTGTTCTTTTCATGAGATCCGAGGTCGTCTTTAACGTTACCTCGATATTTCAAAATCTCTCACTATTTTCGCTCCATGCGAACTCAAAACGCTGACGCCTCCGCGACAGGAACAGGGTTATCGAGTCTTGGTTATATCGAAGGTGTCAATTTTTTCGCACTTCTCGTATGCGTTTTCTATATACTTTGAAGGATCCTTGAGAAAGTCTTCTTCCTCAATTAAAGAAATATAAGATCCACTTAGCTTATCCACCGTCTTACAGCGTTCGCATATATATATAGGATCAATCAAATTGTACCTATTTTTAGATATGATCTGGTATACTTTGCTGTTTTCTATTGTGCGAGGCTTACAGCCGTCGTCATAGGGTTTGTACCCAACTATCCACCCGTAATCTCCATTCCACTTCATGATTACACCGACAACTCCATTTGTTCTTGATGTCTTGTCTTTACGCGTAATCTCTTTAAGCGAGTATTCGATCTCCCAGTCTATCCATTTGCTGTTCTTAAGGTTGGGAGATATCACAACAATCGTTACAGACGTGCCGTGCATCATGTCCTTTAAATTCTCCTTGATGTTCTCCGTAGATGTATCCGTTAGATCCGGGGAATCGCTTGTTTCTCCTTGATAATAGATCGTATCATCCCCCAAAGCCTTAAGAATCTTGTCCCGCAAGCCTTGCGCCTCACTGTATTTATAGGATATAAATGTTTTTCTTGCCATTTATGTTCCTCCTGTTTGTTCTTATGATTCCATTTTGAAAAAGTTTTCTATTTTGTTCTTCTAACTACGCGAATCTGTCCCACGGAGCGACCGACACTTCATTTAGAAATCTTGACTTCACTGGGCCAAGCGTCTCCGTTTGCAGCGCCGTTTGCTGGCCGAGATCAGCCAATTCTTCGATTTCCTGTGGTGAATCCAATTTATAGCTCCCAGGCATCGTCATGGTGTTGACTCGTAGAAAGCGTGGCTCCCCTAGTAGGTGACGTGTGAGTTTTAGCGAAGATTCTTGTTGCACATTCATAAGTAAATCCAGTATCTTTTTCTTCCACAACCAGCCAATAAGCCCAGCTTTCGTCTGCTTTCGAACAGTGAACGGTTCTTCAGTCGTACCTACGCTCAGCACATCAATTCGCTCCAGTGGGATTCGAAGAAAGCAGGTTGCTTCAACAACAGCAGCCATCGCAGGGGAATTTGCCCATACCCCACCATCGAAATAGCTGCTCTCGGCGACCATGTTGGCGATTTTTGCTGCAGTGAAGAACGTTGGTGCTGCCGCAGTTGCAAGTGCAGCATGTGCGGCTTGTATGTTTGCGTCGGCTGTCAAATCGGGATGATGTGGTGTTCGGAACACGTGAGACACGCCGGCCACGGCATGATACGTTGGAATTACTAAGCGGCAACGAGAATCTCGTAGGTATTTCGGTTCACCATCAGGATAGTATGCCTTTTCCAATTCTCGCAGTAATACCTCTTGAGCATATTTTGGTTTACAGATATGTCTTAAAATATGCCGCACTCTGCCCCGCAGGCGAGTCACCGGAAAAATAGTAGCCCCCTTCTCTTGATAGAAATCGAGCATCTCTTGGCCCGACAGACCGAGCCCTAATCCGATAGCTAGAATTCCGCCAGTCGATGTGCCGGCGATGAGATCAAAGTGGTCTACAATACGGAGATGTGACTGACTTTCCCAAGTTGCGAGCGCAGCTGCGGTAAACACACCCTTCAACCCTCCACCATCAAGGGCCAGAATTCTAAATGAAATTCCATCCGAGCCTCGTCCTCGTACAAGCGGGAGGCGCTCCAGTTGAGCGCAAACCTTTTCAGCGACACTCCTGGCGTCTTCCTCTGCAGATAATCTACGATTCTCGGTCGCATCAAGGCCATTCTTAAGTTGAGTGAGAAGTATTGGATTCCTTGACAAGAAGTCTTGGGCAACTCCACCGAAGCCACCCAGGAGAAAACAAGGAAGCCCCCGTTTCATTGCGAGACCAAGCTCAATGGGGATTCCAGCTTGGCCTGCAACCGTATGCCACCACTTGCCTCCAACGACAACCACTGCATCACAGCGTGCCACCATCCACTTTCGAAGGATTTCCAAACTTTCATCACGGGCTTGGTTTCCTTTGGCTTCAGGTGTTTCATCAACGATTGCCGTTTTTCGCCACTCATCGAGCGAAACGACAGAGGGGTCTTTTGACCAAAGGCGGGACACTGCGAGCATCAAAGCGTCTTTCCTACCACCTTGTTCTTGGTGACCCTTGGCTTCTTCCAACAGAACTGGCGTGAAGCTAGGGTGGCATCCATGAACAATATGGCCTCCTCGCTGGAATACACAGCGGGAAAATTGGCGCACGAAATCGAGTAGTACCGCACGTTGCGGCTCTGTGAAGCCCTCCGGAACTGACCCAGATAGCCAGATACGCGCACCGGATAGAGGAACAAAATTGAATTTGTCATGAACATCGTTAGGCATGTAACCCCCGGTTCAATTGTAAAATGTTTGTCCGTATCCTGTATAATCTCTAAAGTTGGGACATCTGCCCGCAGAACACCAGTGGAAATCTATTCACCGTAATAATTTGAAATATTAAGCAGTCGTCGAAGAAAGCAGTTCTTGGTTTGGAGGTTTTATACCAACCTGTATAAATCCCCTACCCGACCCGCACTATCCGCAACAAAGAAACCCCATTCTCTTTTGAAGAAATGGGGTTGGCCAAGTCCATATCTATCTCCAGCATAGTAATGCGGGATGAAACTTCTGCAACTGCTCATGACGTGATGTGTGGTACTTACTATCATAATTGTCGCTTGAAGTCTACTATAGATAAAATTCCGGTGGCTTAATGACTTCAGAGGAAGAACTATATGAAATAGTATTTTTTAGAATACGTACAAACGGGTGCTTTCCTCCACAACCAGCATTTTTAAGAAAATATATTTAAGAGTCTACGCATTAGCTTAAAAATACCCATAAAGCCTTTGAAGAATGGCTTCTTCCTTGTAGTAAATTGTGATCCGCTGTAAAGAAAGCCGGGTAATGAGCGAACAGATTGCCAGAGAAATGAGTTATATGATCCCTCAGTGTGCATTTGCAGAAATACAGGAAGCTACCCATCCTCTCCACATCGACAACCCGGCAGAATTTCAGCGGACGATATTTGCGTTCTTGGGGGACCTAGGATATACGTACGGTGAGGCCCGCCCTTAAGGACTGCCTTTTCACGATTACGTTTATTATTATAGAAAATCAGTGTCACATAAACTGGTCGGAATGAGAATAACTCTCCCATCCTTGGACGTAGCTCATTTAAGTTAGATGCTTAATGGTTCCCTGGAATATTTATTGCTACTCATGATATGTAAAAAGAACAAAAAAACCCTTAGCACTTTTTGCATTAGCCTTGTGTCGTGATCTTAGAAAGATTATGCATCTTCCTGTTCATGCGCAGCAAGTCTTACGGAAAAGAAAAGAATGGCCCGTTCGAAGAACACATTGAGCGAAAAACTCAGAATAAATAACAATCTGTTAAGCCATATTTATGAGATCAGTTCCCTCCTCACGCGGTCCCCGGATCTGGGCAAGGTACTCAACGAGATAACGGATCGTGCCATGAACGGCCTGCATTTCGACCGCGCCATAGTCATGCTGCTAAATACCGACCAGACAAAATTGGAATGTAAGTGCATCAAAGGTTTCACGCCTCAAGGGGAAAAGCGGGCATGGGAAAAACCGCTGATATTGGAAAAACACGACTGCTACGAAGTAAAGGTTATTGGCCATGGGGATCCCCGGTTTATTCCCGACACAGAAAATGCCCCTGACGTGACACCCATTGACAAGGTGATTAATCGATATCAGGAACGGAATTCCGTTCTTTATGTCCCGCTCAAGATTAAGGACAAGATCCTGGGCCTTCTTGGGGTAGACCGTTACCGGACACGCATGGAAATTACTCATGACGATGTGGAATCTCTCACCATATTTGCCAATCAGGCATCCATTATTATCGAGAACGCAAGGTTGTATCAGGCTCTAAATGATGAAAAGGCCCTTTCTGAAAACATTATTAAATGTTCGACAAACGGCATTATCGTAAGCGACCTGATGGGTAATATCCTCAATTTGAATCCGCGCGCGGAGGAACTGCTGGATATTCACAAGGAGGATGCAGTAAAACTTCGCATTCAGGACGTTTTCAAATTCAGTCTGGATCAGCGGAGGGAAATATACAACGCATTGAAGCGGCTGGAGAATACTCATTTTTTTGATTTTCCTTATCAAAGGGCGGATGACAAGAAATTGGTGCTTGATTTGAGCGGCTTTGCTGTTCACGACGATAATCGCAATACTCTGGGAGCCGTCACCATAATTTCCGACCTGACGGAAAAGAAAAGGATGGACGATTATCTCTTGCGTGTGGAGAAGTTTGCGGCTTTGGGGCGGATTGCGGCCGGAATTGCTCATGAGATAAGAAACCCACTGGCCGGCATTTACACTACCGTCCAGAATCTTGAAAGTGAGCTTTCTGAAGGCGGCGTTCAAAGCTCTGAAATGAAAAATATCCTTCACGAAATAGACCGGATCGAATTATTGATTCGCGAGCTTCTTGACCTTGTGCGTCCCGCCCCGCTTCACACTGAAGAATTTGATATTCATGATCTGCTTTCAACGACGCTTTCACTGCTCAAGAAGGAAATGGCGAAGAAGAAAATTGCATTAGAGACGAAATATGATGCTAAACCGTCCATGATCAAGGCGGACCCCTATCGACTTCGGCAGGTCTTTTTAAATCTGACTATTAATGCTATTGAATCCACGAACAGCAGCGGGAAAATCACGGTGAGAACGGATTCAGTAAAGCAGGGAGACAAAGAAAAAAATTGGATCTCAGTAGATGTCATTGACGAAGGCATCGGCATTCCGTCAAAACACATGAACCGGATCTTCGATCCATTCTTTACAACCAAAAGCAGTGGAACCGGCCTTGGATTAACGGTAACTCACAAGATCATAGAAGATCACAACGGCATGATAGAAGTGGAAAGCCTGAAGGATAAAGGGACCAAGTTCAGGATTTTACTGCCCGTTGCAAAATTAGAATGATTAACCTCATCTGGAGGAAATGATTGAAACCATCAATCCTGATCGTTGAAGACGAGAAGCTCCTTATGACTTCCCTGTATAAAGCTCTGTCGAGAGAGGGCTACAAGGTCATTTCGTCAACGACCGGCGAAGAAGCCCTGGATTCTTTCAGGGAAAGCAGCCCCGATATCGTTCTTCTCGATGTCCGGCTTCCCGGGCTTGACGGCATGCAGGTGCTGAAAACCATCAGGTCCATGGACAACAATGTACCCATTATCATCATGACGGCATTCAGTGGTATTAAGGGGGCTGTCGAAGCGATGAAACTCGGTGCCCATGACTATATCGCAAAACCATTTGATATCGAGGAGCTGAAATTCGTTCTTGCCAAGTGCCTTGTTTCTCAAAAAGCGGTAACGGAGGTAAATGAGATTCGCTCCACAAGAAGGGAGCTTTTCACTTTCGAAAATATTATCACGTCCAACGCAAGAATCAAGACTCTCATCAGCCAGAGTAAACGACTTGCGCAGAACGCTCAATCTACCGTGCTGATAATGGGAGAGAGCGGAACCGGGAAAGAGCTTTTTGCCAACGCCATTCATTACAACGGGCCCCGCTCCGATGATCCGCTAATCACCGTTAACTGCGCCGCACTCACTGAGGGAATACTTGAAAGCGAACTCTTCGGCCACGAGAAAGGGGCATTCACGGGCGCCGTGAAGAGGAAAAAAGGTATGTTTGAACTAGCGGATCGGGGGACCCTTTTTCTTGATGAGATTGCAGAGATCAGTAATAAGACCCAGGTCAAGTTGTTAAGGTTTCTGGAGGAGAAGAAGATTCAACGGGTGGGGGGAACAGAACGTATCGAAGTCGATGTGAGAATTGTTGCCGCGACCAATAAGGACCTGCTGCAGCAAATAAAAATGGGGAAGTTCAGGGAAGATCTATATTATCGCCTCAATGTAATTTCCTTTGTCATCCCGCCGTTGAGAGAAAGAAAGAATGACATTCCTCTCCTCATCGATTATTTCGTCGCCACTTACAACAAAGTCCTGAACAAAAATGTCAGCGGCTGTGACGGCGAGGCACTGGAAATACTTAAAAAATATCCGTGGCCGGGAAATATTCGGGAATTGAGAAACATCATCGAAAGAGCAATGCTATTAAGCGACGGCAACATGATCAAGTCGTCAGACATTCCCATTGAACATACGTCCACCGACGGAAACTCGAACATGGCGAAGATCAACAACCTTGACCCGATGCCCCTTGACAAACTTATCTCGTCCTACGTGCAAAGTATCCTGAAACAGTTCGAAAACAACAGGTCCAGGACGGCTGAAGCATTACGAATCACCAGACAAAGACTAAGGCGCATCTTGAAATCCTTGGTGGATTAATTCGGCCCAATCACTGGCCTGATTTCATCCATCGTTATCCATCTTCTAATCCTGTTTGATTCAGGTGTTTTACAGATCGATCAAAATACATTCCATAAATGAAGGTCCCGGGAATGGATGAAAACCATCCAATTCGCTGATTTTCAGGCTCAATGTAAGAAAGGCTGGAAAGAATAATTGTTCGGTTCCTGATCAAAAAAATATGATTAGAAGATGGATAACTTCATTATGACATCCAGAAATCGGTGCGCGCCATCTCTTTTCACTATATTGCTGTGATCCTTCTCTATTATGGCCAAGCAAATCTTAAAATCTAAGGCCGCTTTAAATTTCCTGTTTTTCTTGATGTCAATTAAGCGGGTCGTTACAATTCATAATTGTCTCTTGAGGCGCCAATAGCAACAACTCAAAAGTCTTTCCCCTTTTTATTTTTTCCTTTTCAAGAAGATATGAATATGCGGCACATTGTTTGCTCTCCTGCAAAGTGATTGTTTCTTGCGTCTAAGACATAAAAGCAAAAGAACAAGGAAAGGAGTGTAGGGATGAAAGAAAAAGCCGTTATCACTGCAGCAATTACCGGTAGTATCCACACGCCGGTCATGTCTCCCTATCTCCCTATTACGCCCAAGCAGATTGCCGACGAGGCGGTTGCCGCTAGTGAAGCGGGGGCGGCTGTAGCGCATATCCATGTTCGTGATCCGCAGACGGGTCGTCCGATACCCGATGTGAATCTTATCAAGGAAGTGGTGACCTCGATCAAGAGCAGGTGCAACATGATCGTCTGCATCACCACAGGCGGCGGGCTTGGCATGACGGCGGAGCAGCGCCTGATACCTGTATCGACATTCAAGCCGGAGCTCGCATCCTTTAATGCCGGCTCTCTCAACTTCGCTCTTTTTCATGCTCTCGACAAGTACAAGAAATTCAAGTTCGACTGGGAGCCTCAGTATCTTGCCATGACCGAAGATTTCATCTTCCCCAACACCTTCAAATCCATGCGTGAGTTCACAACGATCTTCAGCGAACAGGGGACTAAGCCTGAATTCGAAGTTTACGATTCCGGCATGATAAACAACGTGGCATTTCTCATTGAGCGCGGCTACGTGAAAAAACCCGTCTACATTCAATATGTCATGGGCATCCTGGGTGGTATCACGGCGAGCCCGGAAAATCTCATGTTTCTGGTGGATTATACAAAACGTCTCATCGGCGATTTCGAGTTTTCCGTCTGCGTGGCCGGCCGGGCCCAGTTCCCCACCTGTACCCAGTCACTATTGCTGGGTGGTAACTGTCGGGTCGGCCTGGAGGATAACCTTTACCTGGAAAAGGGTATGATGGCCAAGAGCAACGCCGAGCAGGTGGCGAAGATTGTCCGGATCGCACGTGAGCTGGGCATCGACCCGGCTACCCCGGATGAAACAAGGCAGATCCTTGGTCTTAAGGGAATCGGAAAAGTAAATTTCTGATTCCTCTATGCGCAATAAAAGAGTCAGGAGATAAGAGATGGATTTCAATTTTAGTGAACATCACATCATGTTGAGGGATAGCATTCGTAACTTTGCTTCAAAGGAAATCTGGCCCATCGCCGAGGAGATCGATGCAGAGGACAAGTGGCCCGATGGCATGTGGCAGAAGCTGGCAAACATGGGAATTATGGGGATCACCGTTGCTGAAGAGTATGGAGGCGCCGGAGCGGATCTAATCTCCGCCATCATTGTCCTGGAAGAGCTGTCAAAAGCAAGTCCGGCCATTGCCCTTTCCTGGGGCGCCCATGCTAATCTCTGCTGCAATAATCTCAACCACAATGCCAGCCCGAATCAAAAAAGTAAGTATCTGCCGCCCCTTTGCACGGGGCAGCACATCGGAGCTCTTGGACTGACAGAGCCTAATGCCGGCTCTGATGCCGTCAATATCCAGACCGTCGCATTGAGGAAAGCTGATCATTATGTGGTGAACGGCACGAAGATGTTCATCACCAACGGGTCAGTGGCAAACACTATTGTTCTCTATGCCAAGACGGACAAGGGAAAGGGCGCGCGGGGACTTACAGCCTTCATCCTGGACACCAGCTTTCCCGGTTTTTCCGTTTCGAAGAAGTTGAAGAAGTACGGCCACCGCGGCTCGCCAACGGCGGAGCTGATATTACAGGATTGTATAATTCCAGCAGAGAACGTTATCGGAGAAGAAAACAAGGGCGTTAACGTCATGATGTCCGGTCTCGATGTGGAGAGGGCTTTCTATGCCGGGGAATCCATCGGGATCGCCGAAGCCTGTCTGGAGCTCTCCCTTAAGTATGCCAAGGAAAGGGTTCAGTTTGGAAAACCAATCGGCGCCTTCCAGCTCATTCAGGCCAAGCTGGCGGATATGTACACCCAGCTCGAGGCCGGGAAGATGCTCTGCTACAAAGCGGCCGTCCTTGCCGAACAGGCAAGAACGGGCGGCAAGGGTACTGAGATACATAAGCTCGCGGCAGCATCCATTCTCTTCAATGCCGAGATGGCAAGCCGTATCGCCGATCAGGCGGTCCAGATTCATGGCGGTTACGGCTACATGCTCGAATATCCGGTCCAACGATTCTTAAGAGACGCCAAACTGATTGAGATTGGTGCAGGAACATCCGAGATCCGACGCCTCATAATTGCAAGAGAGTTGCTCGGAATGTGAGAGGAGGCAATATGGGGAAGGAATATGAATATCTCGACGACTACACCGTTGGTGAAAAATTTGTTTCTCCTGCAAGAACAATCACCGAAGCAGACATAGTCCTCTTCGCCGCTCTCACGGGGGACTGGCATCCTTTGCACACCGACGTTGAGTATGCGAAAAAAACCCCCTTCAAGGAAAGGATCGCCCACGGCATGCTGACGCTGTCCGTAGGCATGGTTCTACCTTTCCGGCTTGGGCCCTATTCAAGCTTCCTTCCTCGATCTTTCATTGCCTTTTACGGCATGGAGTCTGTGCGCTTTACAGGGGCCACCAAGATCGGGGATACGATTCACTGTGAAGTGGAGGTCACTGAGATTACAGACAAGGGTATCGAGAGAGGCGTGCTGACCACACAGAACAGGATTGTGAGCCAGAAGGGCGATTTGCTGATCACATACGTTATCAAAGTTCTCTGCGGGAAGAGACTAAAGAAATAGGCAAGAACAACGACAATGCTGAGTTTAAACTCAGCCTCATACCAAAAACCAAGGAGGTAAAACCATGCGAAGAGTTGCCATTACTCATGTGGCACAGAGTTCCGGCGTGGAGTCAAAAGAGAGCCTTATGGATTTTACATACGCCATCAATAAGGAGATTCTCGACAAAGCCGGACTGAAGCGTGAAGAGGTAGGGTGTATCATTGCCGGCGCCGCGGATATCTTCCACAGCGGGCTTTCCTGCGCCAATGCCTTTGACTGGGATGGCATCGGCGCCTTTTTAAAGGAAGGCTCCCGTGCAGAAGAGTCGGCTTTCTCGTTTATCTATGGATGCATGCGGATCATGTCGGGCCACTTTGACACCGTTCTTGTAACCGCTCTCGTCAAAGGATCCGAGAACCCAGATAACGATGCGATCACTAGTTTTTATGGAGATCCCTTTTATTTGAGGCCTGTGGGATTGAACGAGAGTGCTGTGGCGGCGATGCAAATGCGTCAATATCTCGAGCGCTACGGGATAACGGAAGAGCAGTGCGCAAAGGTCGTCGTCAAAAACCGCGGCAATGCCCTTTTCAACCCTTACGCTCATGTAAAGAAAAGAGTGAGTATAAAAGATGTCATGGACTCGGAAAGAATCTATGACCCTCTCAAGACCCTGGAATGCTCACCCAAGTCCGACGGCGTCGTCGCCGTTTTGCTTGCGTCGGAGAAGAGAGCCAGGAAGCTTACGGGGAAACCCGTATGGCTTACGGGCTACGGGTCTTCGATGGATCACTTCATCCCGGGAGACAGGGATCTCCTGAACGGCCAGTTGAAGACGGCCGCTGCCCGTGCCTATAAAATGGCCGGTATCCGCGATCCACAAAAGAAGATAGACGTTGCGGAGATCTGCGAGCCATATGCCTTCCAGGAACTCCTGTGGTGCGAACATTTAGGGATCTGCAGTGAGGGGCAAGGAGGAAAACTGATTGACAGTGGCATGACACAGATGGATGGGGCTCTTCCTGTGAATCCCTCCGGGGGCGTCCTGGCCACAAACCCCTATCCGGCGAGAGGCCTCTATCGCATTGCCGAAGCGGCCCTCCAGATCAAGGGCCAGGCTGGAGAGCACCAAGTGGATAAAAAAGTAAGAACGGCACTGGCTCACAGCACACACGGATTTGGAGGCCAGTGCCACTCCGTTGTCATCCTATCATCTTAGCAGGAGGGAAACATCATGGGGAAAGCAGTTGCAATTATAGGGACAGGCCAGACCAAACACGGAAGACGGTCTGATGTATGCTATCCCGACCTGGTAAGGGAATCAGTTACGACAGCCCTTCAAGACGCCGGGATTACTTTAAAGGATATTGACGGTGTCGTTCTCGGGACCATGCCCTCGATGATGGAGGGAGTTTCGTCGACACATTTTTATTTTGCCGAGGCCATGGGTGCACTCAATAAGCCTGTGATGAAAGTGGAGACATGCGGAAGCACAGGGCAATCCATCGGACACTGCGGGTATTACTGGGTGGCCTCGGGCATGGCAGACATTGTATTGGTCGTCGGTTCCGAAAAGATGTCAGAAGGAGACGGCCAGGCGACAATGACAACAGTCTTCGATCCTTTTTTTCAGAGGACCTTTGCGGCAGGAGCGCCGGGGGTCTTTACCATGCAGAGCATGGAGTGGATGTACCGCTTCAACATTCCCGAAGACAAGGGCCGTGAAGCGGCTGCGATGATTTCGGTCAGCAATCACGACAACGCCATGGACAACCCGCACGCCCATATCAGGGTCCGGGTAACCATGGATGAAGTCAAGAATGCGCGCATCATAACCTATCCCGTCCGCCTCCTCGATGTATGCCCGGCCTCGGACGGCGCCTGCGCCGTCATATTTGCCAGCGAGGAGAAGGCAAAGAAGATTTGCAAGAAACCGGCCTGGATCAAAGGGCTGGGCTTCAGGGGTGAAGAATTCTTCTATGGAGAAAGCGACAAGGCCATATGGATGAGCGCAACCGAAGCGGCAAAAGAAGCTTACAAGCAGGCCGGCATCAGGAATCCTCTGAAGGAACTGGACGTTGCCGAGATCTACAATCCCTTCACCTATCAGGAGATGATTTTTTATGAGTGTTTGGGGCTCTGTCCCCGTGGTGAAGCGCCTGATTACGTATTGAAGGGAACCTTCAAGAAAGGAGGCCAGCTTCCCTGCTGTCCGTCGGGCGGAACACTGTGCAGCAACCCGATAGGCGCCACAGGGCTGATCAGGTTGGCGGAAGCGGCCCTGCAGGTTACAGGCAAAGCCGGCGCACGACAGGTGGGTGGTGCAAAATTGGCCCTCTCCCATGCCATGGGCGGTGTGGACCAGTTCAACGGGGTGACCATAGTCGGATCGAAGCTGTAAAGGAGGAAAGAAATGTCAAAGGAAGAACACAGAATCGTCAAGGGCCAGGTCATGGTCCCCTATGAACTCGCCTTGGGCAGGACCTGGTGCCATTTTTTTGATTGCCTGAAGGAAGAAAAAATAATGGGCAAGAAATGCCGGAAGTGCTCAAGGGTACTTGTTCCCCCCAGGAGCTTCTGTCCACGCTGTTTTGAGGATATGGAAGAATGGGTCGAAGTAAGCCAGGAAGGCGTGGTGGAAACCTGGGTCTATGTAAACATGCCCTTCTTCGCGCAGGAGCTTAAAATACCCTTTATCTCTGCCCAGATTCGTCTGGACGGCAGCGACAGCGGCTTCATACATCAAATCGCCGGAATCGACCTCTCCGACTTTGACAAGGTCAGGGAAAGAGTGAAACTGGGCGATCGGGTGAGGGCGGTCTGGAGCACGGAGAAAAAGGGGAACATTCTTGATATTGCATATTTCGAACCGGTGAAATGAGGAGGGTAAAACATGGCAAAGGAATACAGAACAATAAGAAATGATGTGGCTCTGCCCTATCAGTGGGCCTTGGGCAAGACATGGACCCGGTTTTTCGATGGTTTGAAGGAAGAACAAATATGGGGAACAAAATGCACTCATTGCAGCAGGACCTACGTCCCGGCGAGGACATTCTGTCCCGATTGCTTCACGGACAGGACGGAATGGGTCCCCGTGAAGCCGGAAGGGAAAATTGTTTCCTGGACCCTCGTGAAGGCAACGTACCACGGACAGGTCAAGCCTCCTCCCTATATCATCGCCTTGATTCAGCTATCCGGAACAGATTGCGGATTTCATCATTTCATCGGCGGCGTTGAAACGGAGAACATTAAAAAGCTAAGACAGAAACTGAAGAAAGGAGCAAAAGTAAAGGCCGTCTGGAATCCCGAAAAAAAGGCGGACATTTACGACATTGCCTACTTTGCACCAGTCAAATAGCGCTGTGAGTTATAGTGTCTAAACAATCCAAAAAGACCAGAAAAAGGAGGGATTGATTATGTCGTCTGTCGACTGGAAAGATCTTTACAATAAGAAATTATGTAAAGCCGAAGAAGCGGCCAGCGCCGTGAGAAGCGGAGACCGGATCATGACGCCCCTCTGCCTCGGCCAACCCACGAATCTTATCATGGACGCCATCGCGGACCGCAAGGATGAGGTGAAGGACTGCGAGTTCAATGCCCTCCTGACCTTGCGGCCGTATAAGATATTCAAGCCCGAATACCGTGGGAGCTTCAGGATCAATGCGGGGTTCCTGGGGACGGCCAATATAAGGTCGTGCTTCCCTGTAAGCGAAAGCTATGGGCGCTATGTGCCGGTCAGTTCCTTCTCGACCTCCAAGCAGTATTCCTACTATCGGAGGCCTGATGTCGCTGTCATGATGGTAACCCCTCCGGACAAAGACGGCTTTGTAAACCTGGGGCCGGACCTCTTCTATACCCGTTCCATGATCGAAGGCGTCCAGACGAGCAAAGGCATCATTGGCGGCGCCCGTGTGGTCATCGCCGAGGAGAATGACCAGTACCCGCCTGCCTTCGGATACACCAAGCTCCATGTATCCAAGCTGACCCATATTGTTCAGAATTCTGCGAAACTGCCGGCGCCCCCTGCGCCCACTCCAACAGAAGCCCACCAAAAGATTGCGGAGAATGTCGTGAATCTCCTTCGTGACCGCGACACCATCCAGATCGGCATCGGCGCCCTACCCATGGTGGTATCGGACCTTATCGTCAAGTCCGACCTCAGAGACATCGGCGTTCTCACGGAGATGCTGCCAACGGGAGCTCCCCAGTGGGTGGAAAAAGGCATCTGCACAGGCAAATACAAAAAGTTCAGAACCGGGGAGATCAACTGCACCTTCATGGGTCCCTCTGCGGAACTCTATGAGTTTATCCAGAAGAATGAGTTTGTAAAATTCTTTCCCAGCAACGTGACCAACCATCCCGCCACCCTCGGCGCCGAAGACCAGCTTGTGGGCATCAACGGGGCACTTGAAATCGACCTTGCCGGTCAGATAGCGTCATTGACCTGCGGAGAGAGGATCTTCAGCGGATATGGCGGTCAGATCGATTTTGCCATGGCCTGCCGCATGTCGGAGTTTGGGCGGATGATCATTGCCACAGAATCCATTGGAAGGGATGAGAATCGCAATCCCATCACTCGTATCGTGAAGCACCTGCAGCCCGGTAGCCTGGTGAACATCCCTGCCCATCTTGTGGATTACGTGGTCACGGAAAACGGCATTGCAGGTCCTCTGGAAGGAATGTCGGTGACTGAACGTGCCGAAGCGCTGATCAAAATCGCACATCCAAAGTTCCAGGAGGAATTGGTCAAGGCTGCCAAGGGAAGAGGCATATTTCAGTGAAACAATAAAGCTCGATTGAAAGACGGGAGAAACAATTAAAGGTTATCTCCCTTCTTCGTTTCTGAAAATTGTTTTCTTTCAAAGAACCGCGATTCGTCGAGTCATTGAGAGGAGAAAACTGTGCAGGCATTTACTGCTGAGCAGAAAATGCTACGGGATACCATCGCCAATTTTGCCGAGAAGGAAGTTGCACCGCTTGCCTACGAGATCGACCGCGATGAGCGTTTCCCTACAGAGAGTTTCAAAAGACTTGCAGAACTGGGAGTCCTGGGGATCACCGTTCCTGCTGAATACGGCGGCGCCGGTACAGGATACACCGAGATGTGCATCGTGACGGAGGAGCTTGCCCGATTTTGCGCGTCCACATCGGCGACCTATGCAGATCATGCCGACCTTTGCATCGATAACATCCGTAGAAATGCCACGGACAATCAAAAGAAAAAATACCTGCCTTCCTTGTGCAGCGGCGACAAAATAGGCGGGCTCGCGATGACGGAACCGTCTGCCGGCTCTGATGTTATGTCCATGAACCTCCGGGCAGAAAGGAAGGGCGGTTTTTACATCCTCAATGGCACGAAGACCTTCATCACTAACGGGCCCGTGGGAGATGTTTTTGTGATCTACGCCAAGACCGCTCCCGAAAAGAAAGCGCAGGGAGTTTCCGCCTTCATTGTGGAAAACGATTTTCCCGGTTTTGAACGGGGCAAGAAATTCGAGAAAATGGGGTGGCGCGGTTCACCAACAGGAGAACTTGTCTTCGAGGATTGCAAGGTACCGGCGGAAAATCTCCTAGGCGAGGAAAACAAAGGCGCCATTGTGCTGATGAGCGGGCTGAATACGGAACGCATCGTTCTCGGGGCCATGTCCCTCGGGATTTCACGAGGGGCTTGCGAATGCGCTTTGAAATATGCAAAAGAGCGCATTCAGTTCGGTAAGCCCATCGCTGCCTTTCAACTGATCCAGGCCAAACTCGCGGATATGGCCATGGAGATAGAGCTTTCGCACCTGATTACTTATAAAGGGGCAGCCATGGCGGACCGGGGGCTGCATCGTGAATTGAACCTTGTAGCCGCTTATGCTAAACTTTATACCTCGGAAGCAGCGATGCGCGTGACGACGGAAGCTGTGCAGGTCCTTGGCGGGTACGGTTACATGAAGGAATTTCCCGTGGAGAGGATGATGCGGGATGCAAAACTCCAGACCATCGGGGGCGGGACATCCGAGATACAACGCATCATCATTGCAAGGGAAATCCTCAACGATTAGCGAGCGCTTGCAGTATCTTTGTTAATCTCCACGGACGTTATGAAGCGCCGTCTTGATGCTCCGGGCGAAGGAAACACCTTCATAAGGCAAATTTTTAAGAAAATATTTTTGGATAATACGCATTCTCTTAAATGTGCCTTTTTAGCCTTTAAATAATGGCTTTTTCTTGAAGTCCACATTTGACATAACCGATAGAACTATATAGTTATCAATCCATAATCTCCACTTCTCTCTTTAGTAAGCATGAATTCAAGATTTCTGTCCGCTATACGTAACAAAATGATAATTGACAGTTGAAGACTTGGCGGTCATTATCGTTCTATATTTTGTATTGATTCAGGAGAAGGATTGCTATTCTTATCCATTTTTGGAGCAAAGAAAATTAAGCTGGTTCCGGCAAAGACTAAGCTCCTGCCCTCGCTACGAACTATTAGTGTTGCGAGTAATGAAAATCGTCCTCAATCATGTTATCAAGTTGTTAAATGAGAGAAAAACCCAACTACGGCTTGGATGCACCAGCCACCATTAAAAAGTGGGGCGCTATCGGCATCGTCAGCCTGATGATCGCCCTTGCGGCATCAATCTACTTACCATCCAATTGGTGGGCCTATATAGTCACCACCTTCATCTATTGCGTAGCCTTCTTTTTCCTCGTGCCCACGGCAACACTTACAATGGGAAGCCTGTGGTTTAAATTCAGGGACAGGGACTGGCTCTTTGAACAACTTGCCCTAACTGGAAATGAAGTCGTGCTGGATGTCGGATGCGGGCACGGCCTTCTACTGATCGGAGCAGCAAAGCGGCTTACTGCAGGCAAAGCTCACGGTATCGACCTTTGGGTACAAGAGGATCAAGCATCCAATTCTCGTGATGCCACATTAGAAAATGCAAAGATTGAAGGAGTAGAAGGTAAGATTGAGATCCATAGCGGCGACATGAGAAAGATGCCCTTCGCAAGTGGGTCATTTGATACGATCACGTCAAGTTGGGCGATCCACAATATCCACAACAAAGCCGAACGTGAAAAGGCACTTCAGGAAATCATTCGTGTTCTAAAATCTGGTGGAAGGCTCGCTATACTTGATATTGGCCATGCGCCCAGTTATGCCGAATTCTTTAAAACTAATGGAATCACTGATGTCCAGTTGTTGGGGCCACACTACACATTCGGCAACAAGACATATCTGACTCTTGGAAAAAAGCAGTCGGCTTAACCTTTTTTCTAAAGATCTATTTCAAAAGACACAAGTACTTCGATCGCGCCTAATTGCTGGGTGGAATTACTTTTAATGAGGCCAAACGCTTTTCCTAGATTCACGGTATCTTTTTCACAATAAATCTCCTTGCCTTCCAAAACGCTTAATCTTGAAACTAGAGCATCTGCCGCCAGTCCCTTTTCAGTGATCCTCCCCCAGCAG
>PLMX01000070.1 GCA_003142635.1 Syntrophaceae bacterium
TAGTGAAACGTTATACTAGTCCCGGCGCATTACAAGCCACAGATTCGGAGGTCTGGAAAATTTATACGTAGGCACTTTCTGAAAGGCCAGAGAGATGAAGAAAGCCAGCAGGCAGAACAGAAAACTAAGCGGGAAAAGAAGTTCGATATCTCCAATCATTGACGATGCAGCGGCTCCGAAAATCCATCCGAGGGATCCATAGGAGCTGTACTTCCCCATATTGGCGCCACATTCAAAGGCGTACGTGATTGTTGCCGCAACCGCAACGCCGAGGGCAAATCCTACGGCTGCCCGAACTATAATTAAGGCCGGGACACTGTGCGCGAGGAGTTGGGCGGCAAAGGCCACGCTGCTCATCAGCAGCCCCCACCGCACAAAGACAAGCCTTCCCAGGTGGTCTGATTTCCAGCCCGAAATAAGAGAAGAAAACAGAAACGCGGAGGCGTCACTGTCCATGACGCCCCCGCATCCCGTATAGATCACATGCTGCAGGGGGAATAAGAGAATCAGGCTGGGAGGGTCCTTATCCTATGGCCTTGCCGCCACGTTCACCCGTGCGGATGCGCACTACCTCGTAAAGATCCAAAACGAATATCTTTCCGTCCCCGATCTCACCCGTCCGCGCTCCCTTGATGATCGCCTGTACTGTCGGCTCCACAAAATCCTCGTTGCACGCTATCTCCAGCTTTATCTTCTTCAGCAGGCTCCCTACCTCCCTCGCGCCACGGTAGACCTCCGTCAATCCCTTCTGCCTGCCGCGTCCGAGCACATTCGATACGGTCACCAAGTTTACCTCCACATCCTCGAGGCTTTTCATTACCTCGTCCAGTTTGTGGGGCTGTATTATCGCGATTATGTATTTCATATCCGTTGACCTCCTTATTCTACGACCGTGTAGGCGGCTTCACTCTGTTGGGTAAGATCAAGGCCGATGATTTCATCGTTCTTTTCCACCCTAATGCCTACTAAGGCATCTACGAATTTGAAGATTATCCAGGTCATGACACCCGCGAAGACGGCGGTCACAACGATGAGCAGCAGCTGAATCAGAAACTGATGAACGTCGCCGAAGAACAAACCGTTTCCACCGGCTTCATTCACGGCCTTCTCGGCAAAGAGACCCGTTGCGATGGTTCCCCACATCCCGCCGACGCCGTGCACGCCGAAAACATCGAGCGCATCATCGTACTTGAATAGCGCCTTCACCTTGGCAATGGCAATGTAGCAGAAGACACTGACGAGAGCGCCTATGAATATGGCGTTCATAGGATTCACAAATCCGCAGGCCGGTGTAATGGCGACGAGGCCTGCAACCGCGCCTGTCGCCGCTCCCAGGATGGTCGGGGCGCCATGCTGCTGCCATTCAATAAGCGCCCAGGTCAATCCCGCAGCAGCAGTTGCCGTGTTGGTTGTGATAAAGGCATTTGCCGCCAGTTCGTTTGCCGCCAGCGCGCTCCCGGCGTTGAATCCGAACCAGCCAAACCAGAGTAGCGCCGCCCCCAGAACAGTAAAGGGCAGATTATGCGGCCGGAAAGGCTGTTGCTGATAGCCGATCCTTTTACCGATGAGCAACGCCATCACCAGCGCCGATATACCGGAACTGGTATGGACAACGATGCCGCCCGCGAAATCAAGGGCGCCCAGATTCTTCAGCCAGCCGCCCATTCCCCAGACCCAATGGCCTAAAGGATCGTAGACAAAGGTCGCCCAGAGAATCGTAAAAAGAAGGAAGGCGGAAAATTTGATCCGCTCCGCAAAGGCGCCTACAATCAATGCCGGTGTGATGACGGCGAACATGCACTGAAAAATCATGAAAACGCTGTGGGGGATTGTCGCAGCATAATCAGCGTTGGGCTGCCCCCCTACACCCCTCAATCCCACCCAGTCAAAACCCCCGATGATGCCATGACCGGTGTCCGGACCGAATGTTAAAGAATATCCATATAAGATCCACTGTAAGCTGATGACGCACAATATGATAAAACACTGCATCAACAGGGAAAGAACATTTTTCCGCCGCACCAGGCCTCCATAGAAGAAGGCCAGTGCAGGCACCGTCATAAGCAACACCAATGCTGATGATGCCAGGACCCATGCTGTATCGCCCGAATTCATGATATGCACCTCCTGATTCTTGAAATCCGTTTTCAATCCCTACAATAGCAAGTTGGGTGCCATGCATAAAAGCTGTTGATTATATTAATTAATGTGCTATAGGAGTGGCTGCGGGCAGGAATCAATGTGACATTTTTGTGCTATATGAACATGAGTTTGACAAAAATGTGATTACCGTGTACCTGCCAGCATCAGATCCTCTTTTTCGTTTGACACAGAAGCTTGAGTTACTAATAATGATACAAGTATTTTTTCAAAAGGTGGATAAACATCGTGAGGGCTGACGAAGGACTGCCATTCCTCCTGCGCTATGAGAATGTGGCGGATTACAGGGATGGCGAGGTGTGGATACTGGACAGGCGAAAATATCCTGCGAGAGAAGAGTTTGTCCGCTGCGCGGATTATCGGGAGGTTGCCCGGGCTATCGCAGACATGGTAACGCAGAGCGGGGGACCCTGGCTCGCAACTGCTTACGGAATGGTAAACGCGGCGAGGCGGGTGCGTAACCTCTCTCATGCAAAGGCTAAGGAAGAACTGAAGCGCGCGGCAGACGTACTGATCTGTGCACGGCCGACCACATCGGCAAATATGAGAACCCACATCATGCGAATTTTCAAGAAAGCGGAGGAAGCAATTGACCGCGGGGAAGACGCAGAATCCGCTACATATGCCTATGTGCAGAAGAATCTGGAAAAGCGCTACTGCAATTCACGCCAGATTGCAGCGTATGCCGTAGACCTGGTGCCCGATGACGTGAGCCTTCTCACCCAGTGTTATGCGGAAACCCTCATCGGGTTTGTGCTGCTGGTATCTCAGGAGAAGGGGAAAAAAGTATCTTTGATTTGCCCGGAGACCAGGCCTTATCTGCAAGGGGCCAGATTGACAGCCAGTGTGGCCTGTGACATGGGTGTGCCGGTGACGGTTATTACCGACAACATGCCTGCATACATCCTGTCTAAAGGAATGGCGCAGGCATTCATGTCCGCCGCAGACGTCATCACGCTCGATGGTTATGTTGTGAACAAGATCGGCACCTTTCAGATAGCCCTGGCGGCCCATTTTTATAACGTGCCTTTTTACGCTCTCGGTACGCCATCGGCAACGAATCCCGACCTCTCGAAGGTTGAGATCGAAGAAAGAGACCCCGAAGAAACGGTGCATGCCATGGGAATCCGTACGGCCAAGGATGGTGTGAAGGGATATTATCCCGCTTTTGATATCACGCCCCCCGGATTGATACGCGCCATAGTTACGCCGAAGGGTGTTTTCCCGCCATCCGGCTTGGAGGCATATTTTTTATAGACACGATCCCGGAGAGGTTTTGCATGTTATACGAGGATGCGCGAAAGGCTCTACTTAAATGTGTCTTGAGGCTTTGCCAAAAAGGCCTTGTTCAGTTTAATTCGGGCAATGTCAGCGTCCGCGTATCAGAGGAACATCTTGTCATCACACCGACGGGGATATCCTATGATGACATGTCGGAAGAAGATCTGGTGGTAATTGACCTCAATGGCAGCCTGGTTGAGGGAAAACACAAACCCTCATCCGAAACGCCAATGCACGCAACCGTATATAAGAATATACATGACGTGAAGGCCGTTGCGCATACTCACTCGCCTTATGCGCTCGCCTTTGCCGCAGTCGGAAAAAGCATTCCTGTCATCAGCACCGAAGGACTGGCTGTGCGCGGGCCCATCCCGGTAGCCGATTATGCGTGTCCCGGCACGGCGGCACAAGGCTGGGCTGCGATTAAGGCCATGAAGGGGCCGCCCCCTGTGATGGGAACATTGCTCAAGAACCACGGCGTCCTCGTCACAGGAGCAAACCTGTCCCACGCATATTCCATAGCCTGCCGCATCGAAATGGCGGCAAAGGTTTTTTTTCTGGCCCTGCAGATAGGAGAACCCGATATCCTTACAGATGACCAGATCAAGGAGATCAGAAGCGTATATTTAAGAAAATAGGGGAAGCTGTCCCTATTCATCGCGAGGTTGGCACCCATGATAGATTTCTTTAAAATGAGCGGCAGCGGCAACGATTTCATCCTGATCGATAACAGGGATCAATCCCTGGCCGTTGAAAACATCGCACAATTCGTGAGAGCCGTCTGCGAACGTAAGGTGTCGGTGGGCGCAGACGGATTGATCATTATCGAAGATTCGGAGCGCGCTGATTTCCGGTGGCGGTTTTTTAACGCCGACGGGAGTGAAGTGGATATGTGCGGAAACGGAGGGAGGTGTGCCGCCCGTTTCGCCTGTATTAAAGGGATCGCAAAGGAAAAAATGTCCTTCGAGACCGGAGCAGGCATCATCGACGCCGAGGTCAAAGGAGATGTCGTAAAACTGAGATTAACAGACCCGCAGGCCATGAAGGCCAACATTTCAGTTATGATCGACGGGAAACCGCTTGAAGTCAGCTTCATCAACACGGGCGTACCCCATGCCGTTTGTTTCGTCCAAGGTCTCGACAGGTATGATGTATTTAACACGGGCCGGAAGATTCGCCATCACAGTGAATTCCAGCCTGAGGGCACGAACGCGAATTTCATGGAAGTGATAGACAGGCACACTATCAGAATCAGGACGTATGAGAGAGGTGTAGAAGACGAAACCTTAGCCTGTGGCACCGGCGCCGTGGCATCTGCCCTGATATCGTCCTCGCGGGGACTGGTGGAATCGCCGGTTGATGCGAGGGTGAAAAGCGGAGAGACATTGAAGATATATTTCCACAAAAAGGACCGGGGGTTTCAGGATATTTATCTTGAAGGAAAAGCCAATGTAGTTTATGAAGGGCGCATCTGGGACGAGGCTTACAAGCGCCCTCAGACATAGATAGAAAGAACCGGAGGTGTTTTTGTTTTGCAGATTGCCGACCGACTGAAGAAGATTCCGCCTTACCTCTTTGTGGAGCTGAGAAAAAAAATTAACAAGGCGAAGGCTGAGGGCATTGACGTCATCAGTCTCGCCATCGGAGATCCCGTGGAACCAACGCCGGATTCGATCATCGATGAACTCTGCAGGAGAGCGCGGGACCCGGAAAATCACCGGTACCCTACGGATGAGGAAAAAGGCATGCTCGCCTTCCGGCAGGAGATTGCCCGGTGGTACAACACGAGATACGCTGTGGCGCTCGATCCGGCAACGGAAATCCTTGGTCTCATCGGCTCCAAAGAAGGCTGCCATCACTTCGTTCTGGGCTGCATAAATCCCGGCGATACCGTGCTGATGACGGACCCCGGATATCCGGCCTATCGTGCCAGCATCCTGATGGGCGGCGGCGTTCCTTACAACGTACCGATCCTGGCGGAGAACAGATATCTCCCCGTATTCGAAGACATCCCGACGGATGTCGCAAAAAAGGCGCGGGGGATATTCCTCAACTACCCCAATAATCCGACGGGCGCCTGCGCAACCAGGGAGTTCTTCCATCGCCTGGTGGAATTTGCCAGGCAGTTTGACATTGCCGTCTGCTATGACAATCCCTATGGTGAAATCCTCTTTGACGGACAGGAGCGCCTGAGTTTTCTCATGGCCGGCGGGGCCAAGGACGTGGGCGTTGAGTTAAACTCCCTTTCCAAACTCTTTAATATGACTGGCTGGCGGATCGGTATGGCCGCAGGGAACGTCGACATCATTTCCGCCATGAGCAAGGTCAAAGAAAATACGGATTCCGGCATCTTTAATCCTATCCAGTACGCCGGGCTCCATGCCCTGAAATACGAAGCAAAGAACATAGACCACATGCTTAAGATCTACGGACGTCGGCGGGAAATGGTGCTCGAAACACTGAGGCGCATCGGGATAGTCTTTGATGCTCCCAAGGGGACATTCTATTTATGGGTCCCCGTGCCCCGGGGTATGAAATCCCTCGAATTTACAAACTTGTTATTTGATAAGGCAGCCATTGTCGTAGCGGCGGGTACGGCGTACGGCCAGTATGGTGAAGGGTATATAAGGATAGCTCTTACGGTGCCGGAGGCAAGGCTCCGGGAGGCAATGGAGCGGATCGAGAAAGCAATGTCCTGATATGGCCTGAGCTTTTTTCCCCGACCATTTTCTCGAGTTGTCTTTCAGTCATAGTTAAACTATCCAATGCGTTCTAGATTTCCTTCTCCGGATAGCCAAGCTTTTTTCTCTGATGGGTGCCATCAAAAATGTCTGGCGATGACTTTCCTTATTAGCCTTCCGGGAAATGTTTCCCTTGCATGGAGGGCGCCATAGGGACAAACCTCAATGCAACAGAAGCAGCGGATGCACCGGTCATAATCAAAAGAGAGCTTCTTTTCACGCAAAGAAATTGCCCCTGCAGGACAAGTTTTCCAGCACTCGCCGCACATCTGGCAGGTTGGATCATGAGAGACAGGCCTCTGGAGAAGGTGTCTCCTGATAAATCCGTGAAGTTTTCTCGGCCCATACAAGAGAGGACTGATACGGGGAAGTATGAAATCGTGAACTATCGGGAAGGCGCCATCGATCTCGATATCTGTTTCCATGATGCCCATCTCTCTTGCCACTTTCAGGGTCGGCAGCCTTTCAGCGTCCAACCCCAACATCCTGCAGACCGTGCTATCCACGGCGAAGGCATCACGGCTGCCCATTAAGATGCCAAGCTCTCTCGGTCTACCGCTTTTCCCCGGACCTTCGCCTTCCATAGCCAGGATTCCATCAAGAATTGTAAATGACGGCCTGATTCTCTGATAAATGAGAACGAGGAGCTTTGCAAACATGGCGCGGTTGATGCCTGTCCGCATGTGCCACTCCGCTTTTCTGTAACCGACAATGCAGCCGAACATGTTCTTCACGCCGAGGGTCAGCAGCATCTGACTGTGCGTCTTGAGTTTTGGAAGGTTGATAATCAAGTCTGCGTTAATGGCGTCCTCGGCCATCTCAATTTGATTAAACGGTTCGCCGATATTGGTTCTCAGGAAGTTTTCAAATGCCCTGCAGGTGACGTCAAGCCCCGCAAGCGCACCCCTTATGCCGCTATCCTTCATGATTTTCTCAAAAGAACCTATGGCGGGGCTATCCGAAACCTGCGGGCGGGCGCCCTTTTGCAGGACATACTCCACTGCCGCTTTGACAATCGTGGGATGTGTCAGCACAGCATCCCCCGGCGACGCCGGTGAGAGCAGGTTCGGTTTGATGAGGACACGGTTACCCCTGCCGATCAGACCACCTCCGATTGCGTCCATGGTCTCGAAGAACAGGGCTTTGACCACGTCATAGTCATAAGTGGATTTTCTCAGTATTACTTTAGTCACGGGTGTGATGATTTCTCACTCCTTGTTCTTCGTGTTGCATTCATTTCTTGACAAAAATAAATTTTCAAGTAAAAGCTTCATGCCATTGAGAGGATTGAAGATCAAAATTATGTTGTGGTTAACCCGTATGTCGGATATAATCAACACCATAATTTTTGACTAATTCATATATGAAAGATTTCCATATTAATAGATATTCATCGGGACCTGTTTATTTAAAGGTCGGCGTCTTCGCAATCGTACTCTTGCTTCTTTCGAACCTGCTTTTAATATACCTCTTTGTCAAAGAAAGAAGTAACAATAAGAATCTCATCGGTCTTATCGACAGAGCGGGCAAGGACTTTAACCAAATCCATGAATCATTGAAGCAGAAGGATATGCAAAAAGCCTTCCGGTATCTGACAGAGGCGCAAAAACAGGTAGTAGCGATGCTGCCGGCCGCGCCCGTACCGTCAGAAAAGGCGGTGACGGCGACAAAAGAGCAGCCGCCCGCGCAGCCGACGCAGGCTAAAGCAGCGGACACGACTGTCGCAAGTGCACCCGTCTCTCCCCAGGATGCGCCCTATGCCTTTGTCTTTGCCGATACGGGCGAATACCTTCTCATCTGTGAAAAAGACACGAAAATTCTCTACATCTTCCGTTTTTCAGACGGCAGGTTCTCCCTCGTAAAACAGTACCCGTGTGTCATCGGGGCGAATAATCATGGCAAGATGAGGGAAGGGGACTTTGCAACTCCCGAAGGGGTTTACTTCTTCTTAAGATTTGCCCCAGGCAAGACACTCGCGGAAAACTATGGGTACGGAGCCTTCGTCTTGAATTATCCGAATTTCCTGGATCGGAAAGAAAGAAAAGACGGCGGAGGCATCTGGCTGCATGGCCACAGCGCGGGCAAAGTATTGGGAGCGGATGTACCGGATACAAAAGGCTGCATCGTTGTGAGCAATGATGCATTGAGAGAAATGAGCGGTTACCTGAAGGCGAACGGTACTCCCATCGCAATTGTCAACAAGCTCCAGTTTACGAAACTCGAAAGTCAGAAGGAATCGGCAAAGGAACTGAGGAACTTTATCAATTCCTGGAGGCTCTCATGGGAGAGCATCAAGACGAAAAAATATTTGAGCTTCTATTCCCCGACATTTGTTAACAGCGAGGGGATGAGCTATAACGCCTTCAAGCATCATAAGGAAAAGACCAACAAGAGCAAAAAATTCATTCGCGTAAAAGTTGAAAATCTCGCGATCCTTATGCCACCGGAATATGGGGGCAATGTCGCCGTAGCAAGATTTCAGCAAAGATACGCTTCCAACAATTTCAAGAGCGACAGCAAGAAAATATTCTACCTGAAAAAAGGGCAAGCCGGATGGCAAATCATAGGCGAATCTTCATATTAATATGCATCACAATTGTCTGTCTTTTTATTGCAATCAATTCTCTTACAATTAAGCAGAATGTTTCAACCAAACCGCAAAAATCCTCTTTTCAGCTTCAAAAGTTTTTTGGCGGCACAAATCAGGAAGTGTCCGTATATTTTATTTCCGGAGAAGAGAAAGGCCCTACCCTGCTTATCATCGCCGGAATCCATGGTGATGAATCCGGTGGTTATCTGACGGCAGAAAGATATGCCGACATCAAAGTAAAAAAGGGGACATTGATTGTAGTGCCGCGTCTTAATTTGCCCGCCGTAGTGAAGGGGAAACGCCAGGGCCTGACCGGCGACATGAATCGCCTTTTTCATCTCCCTGAAGATGCCCATTCCACTCCTGATACGAAAGTGGTGAACCTCGCCAAATCTCTTATTAAACGCGCCGACTATGTCCTTAATCTCCATCAAGGTGAGGGATTCTATTCCCCCAAGTGGATTTCCCACAAGAGAAATCCTTCCAGATGGGGGCAGTGCAACGTCATCGACGCTCCCATCTTCGATCTGCCTAATGGAGATAAACTTGAACTCGCGAGCTTTGCCAAGAAGATAGCATCCAGTTCAAATTCCAAAATCAAAGATAAAAAATATCATTTTCAGGTCAACAACACCAACACGGCGAGCAATAAATCCGTTCACAAGGAGCAGAGAAGATCGCTCACATACTATGCCCTTTATCAGCAGCACAAAACGTCCTTGGCGCTGGAATCGACGAAAAACTGCACAGTGCCTCAGGCCGTCGGATTTTTAACAATCGCCGTCAATTCAGTGATCGACGAGGTGGGAATTAGAGCAGAGAATCTTCCTTCCGCAGATCCTGTCAAGATCAGCAAAGAGTTTGCCGGCAGAAAAATTAAAACGTGATATTTCCGCCCATCCCTGCCGTTACCAGGCGCGTATTGCTAAGTACCTACAATCCGCGTCTGGCTGGAAGGACTCTTTTGAAATTCTCGAGAGTTTCCTTTTGTCATTGACATCTCAACATCTTTATCCTATATTTGTTCCCCGTTAGGAAAAGAGCGTCAGGCAGTTAATCAGCCTTGCTACACACATGAGAATATCCTATCTGCTATTTGAGCCCATATCGCCGAAACGGATAATGATAAATCCAAGAATGATTGAAGAAGGCGCGATAAAAGGAACCCTTCATGAAGAATGAGCTGTCTAACGATGAGTTGATGCTTAAGGTCAAGGAACTCGAAAAAATAATCTCCGACCATAGGTGGCTGGAAGAGGTTTATCGCTCGGTAGTAGAGTCCACGAGCGATTCCATATATATGGTGGACAAAGGATATCGATATCTCTTCATGAACAATCAGCACTTGTCCAGGCTTGGTATGCCGGCTGAACAGGTCATAGGTAAACGCTACAGTGAGTTTCACTCTCCCGAGCAGGATAAAATCTTTGCAGAAGCGGTTAACAAGGTGTTTTCAACCGGCAAGTCCATCCAGCACGAGCACAAGAGCCAGAGGGACATGAGATATTTCCTCCGGACGTTCAGTCCTGTAAGGGATCGCGGCCCCCATGAAGAGATAACATGTGTCGCCATCATTTCCACGGACATAACCGAGCATAAGCTGGCTGAAGAGGCGATCAGGGAAAGCGAGCAAAAATATAGGACGATTATTGAAAACATTGAAGACGGCTATCACGAGCTTGATTTCTCCGGCAATATCGTTTTCTTTAATGACGCCCTCTTAAGAATGCTGGGATATTCCCGTGATGAATTTGCAAGGATGAATTACCGAGATCTCACTGATGAGGAAACGGCCCGTCAGGTATTGCAGGTCTGCGACGAAGTTTACAAAACGGGGAAACCATCCAGAGGCATTGAGATAGAGGTAATGAAGAAAGATGGAACTATGAGGGTGGTTGAGATATCCGTGTCGCTGATCCTGGATGCAAGAGGTCACGAATCAGGGTTCCGAAATGTCATTCGCGACGTAACTGAACGCAAGAAGTCAGAAGAAACCATCAGGCGATTGGCTTATCATGACCCCCTTACGGGATTACCCAACCGTCTCTTGTTCACGGACCGTCTTAATATGGCAATAACCAGGGCCAAACGTAACAAGCAATATCTGGCCGTGATGATGCTCGATCTTGATTACTTCAAGGACATCAATGACACACTGGGCCATCACATGGGAGATAAGCTGTTACAAGCTGTGGGCTCTCGTCTGACGGAACTCTTGCGAAAGGGTGACACCATAGCCCGCATGGGCGGTGATGAGTTTCTGGTTCTATTGCCGGAAATCACTAATGTGGGAGTTACGACAACGATAGCGCAGAAAATCGTCGAATCCTTCCAAAGTCCCTTTATAATTGATGATAGTAAACTTCGTATTACGACAAGCATCGGAATTGCAATTTACCCGGACGTTTCGGATGACGTTGAGACCCTCATCAAGCACGCGGATATTGCAATGTATCGCGCTAAAGGATCGGGCCGGAATAACTATCAATTGTTTACTCCGGAAATGCTCGTTAAGGCCTCGTCGTAACTTTTGGCTATATTCCGACCATCCCGCAAGAACATCCTTCCGCAGGAAGAAAGATTCTTTGGTTCATTTCTAAGAGAATTTGTTCCTTACGCGGAAAGCCTGGTTTTACGGGCGAGTCTCTCGCCCTTATCGATGCGAAAGAGTAAAAAATGAGACCTCTCCATAACAAGACTGACAAGGTTCATACAACTTCCGGAACCTGGATCTGACGGGAGAGTATCAGCAGAAGAGGAAGAGAAAAAATTTTGTGGAGCGCTGAAAGTGCCGCTGAAAGTGGACGCAATAGGCAAAAAGATAGGCCCTCTCATAAAAGATTATACCTGGAAAGATGTAATTCTGTATGCCCTGGGTATTGGGGCAGGATTTCATGAGATTGATTACACGTACGAAAAAAGACTCAAGGTCATTCCCACCTTTTCTGTAGCCATGATATTCGATTTCTTCCGGGAGGTGGCGGCTGCCTCAGATATAAATATTGCCGGCGTCCTCCACGTCGGGCAGGATATCATTTTTCACAACCCTATCCCGCCTTCGGGAACCATGGCGACGGAAGGGATGATCACCAATTACTATGACAAAGGCACAAAAGGCGCACTGGTCGTAGCCCGAAGCGAGACATCTCATTCCGCCGGGGAAAAACTTTTCACAAGTATCACTACACTGTTCGGCAGACTCGATGGTGGTTTCGGAGGCAAAAATGCACCGCATGATATCGTGGATTTCCCGGACAGAGAGCCGGACTTCATGATAGAGGCGCTACCGTCGCCGGATCAGCCGCTCTTATACAGACTCTCCGGTGACACATTCGGGCTTCACGTGGACGCTGAATTCGCAAAGATGGTCGGTTTCGAAAAGCCGATTATGCACGGACTATGCACATACGGTTTCGCTTGCCGCGCCCTGATGGCAAGCCTCACGCCGAGGAAACCGGAAAAGGTCCGGCGTCTTGCCTGCCGTTTCTTGCAGGCCCTCTATCCCGGTGAGCCCATAAAGACTCTGGTCTGGAAAACCAAAGAGGGCACGGCAGTCTGGCGGACGATAAATGCCGGCACCGGAGATGTTGTAATCGACAAGGGCGTATTTGAATATGGTGAAATCCCCTCTGCCGGAGAGGGTGTGCGGAAACATGAACATATGACTCATTTAACGGGAGATCATCTCCCAACCTCCGGGACAAAGGAGGACAGACCGGCAGTTGCAGCCGAGATAGGAGAACTTTCCATGGTAAAAGCTATTTTTGAAAAAATGCCCGGTATTTTCAACGCCGAGGCGGCGAAAGGTGTAGATGCAACATTTCAGTTTAACATTTCGGGCGAAGGCGGAGGCGACTGGTACGCCGAGATTAAAGGGGGGGCGTGCAAGGTGGAAGCCGGTGTGCATCCTAATCCCACCACCACGATAAAGATGGATGCGGCAGATTTCGTCGATATGATAAATGGAAAGTTGCCGGCGATGCAGGCCTTCACATCAGGCAAGCTTAAAATTGGCGGAGATATTATGAAGTCGCAGCTCATTACGCGGCTATTCAAATTTTGAGGATCCTGCAGGAGAAAAATTTTTCTCTTGCTGTTGCGGGAAAATGTGAATACTGATATACGGTAGGCCGTCAAGGCCTGATCGGCTACCGGGTTACAACATAAACACTAAAATCCCATGAGGTGAAGGAAATGCCTGGTCCCCTTTCCAATTTGAAAATTCTCGATTTTACAACCCTTCTCCCCGGTCCTTACGCTACAATGGCTCTCGCGGATATGGGAGCCGATGTCTTAAAGGTTGTTTCCGGGTCGCGGCCTGATGTGGTCGCCTACATACCCCCCTTCGTTCCCGGTACAAAAATGTCCGCCGCCTTCGCCTATCTCGGAAGGGGAAAGCGCTGCATGACGCTCAACCTGAAGGACAGCCGGGCCACAAAAATCATACACCAGTTAGTTGCGGACTATGACATCCTGATTGAGCAGTTTCGTCCCGGGGTCATGGCAAAGCTCTCTCTCGACTACCAGAGCCTGAAGAAAGTAAAACCCTCCCTCATCTACTGTTCGCTTACGGGCTATGGCCAGACAGGTCCTTTTCGCGACAGGGCGGGTCACGATATCAACTATCTGTCCCGCTCAGGTCTCATGTCCTATTCAGGGAAAAAAGAGACGGGCCCGAGTCTGACAGGCATGCAGATCGCCGATGTCGCATCTGGTTCGAACAATGCCGTCATCGGAATTCTTGCCGCAGTCGTTCACCGCGACAGAACAGGCGATGGCCAGCACATCGATATTTCGATGACGGACGGCATGATAGCCTTCAACGCCATGTTCGGAGCCGGTTTCCTGGTCGACGGCCAGGACCTTATGCGCGAAAATACACTCCTCAACGGCGGCTCTCTCTATGATTTCTATGAGACCAAGGACGGACGATATATCAGTTTCGGCGGTCTCGAACCTCAATTCTTCGCTGCATTTTGTGAAACCATCAATATGCCGGAATTGATTCCCGGAGGAGTCCAACCGAAGGACGGCGTCAACGTCAAAAAGCGGGTAAGAGAAATATTCAAGACGAAAACAAGGGACGAGTGGACGGAGCTGTTCAAGAAAGTTGACGCCTGTTGCGAACCCGTCCTCTCCCTCACAGAAGCCTTAAACGATGCTTATACAATGGAACGTGGCATGGTGGTCGAAGTCGATCTTCCTGATGGGAAAAAGGTAAGGCAATTCGCAAGTCCCATCAAGTTCTCCGAGACAATCCCGGAATACAAGAATGCGGGCGCACCTCCCGGTCTACACACAAAGGAAGTCCTCGTGAAACTGGGCTACAAAGAAGAGGAAATAGGAGCTTTCGAAAAAGCAGGTCTATTCAGTTGATACCCGTAAACATCGTATAGTGACTATCTGAGCCTGCTGATGCATGTCTATTTCACGATGATCTTTCGAGGAAAGCGGGTGTTATCCTACTATGCCTTGAAGACATCTCCTGCCGCCGATTGTACCGGCCAAATCTCTCGCAACTGTCTTTGCATTACCCTGAGAAGAACCGCCGAAACCCGCGGAAAGCATGTGCCTGCCACATTCTGTAATGGAATTCTGTTGACATTGAACAAGCCTTGCTTCTGCAATCAGACGCTTGAAAACTGGTTCTGATCAGATGTCAATTACTTCCATGACCTTTCAAAACACTCGTTGCGACAAGGTGGATTTTCGATAAATCAAGAGTCATATTAATGCTGAAAATTACATATATCAATTTTGACATATGTTCCTGATTTTACTAACTTTATTAACTATGGTTACTTGACATAAAGAAGAAATGAGTGTAAGGGGAGACACTTTCGTTACAGTTCGCATAAGTCCTTGTTTCCCGCACTCGAAAACGATATGTGGCAAATAAAATCAACAAATATCCGCCCGAGCAGTACACGTCCACATCCATTTGCTGCCTGCAGGAGCGTCGTACAGATTCTGACATCAAGCATTCAAGTCTCATTTTTGCGACTTGCACTCGTTTCCGCAGATTTACTCAGAAGTGATCCTCCCCCAGCA
>PLMX01000104.1 GCA_003142635.1 Syntrophaceae bacterium
AACTTTAACCGGACAGTCGTGATATCAAGATAAAAAATCCCCCAGCCGCTGTTGCAACCGGGGGATTCGTTCTTTGCATTAACAACCTAACTGCTTATAGAAATCATTTCCCTTGTCATCCACCAGGACAAATGCAGGGAAGTCTACAACCTCTATCTTCCAGACCGCCTCCATACCGAGTTCGGGGAAGTCGATGCATTCGACCTTCGTGATGTTCTCCTCAGCGAGAAGTGCAGCTGGGCCGCCGATGGAACCGAGGTAGAAGCCGCCGTACTTCTTGCAGGCGTCCGTTACCTGCTGGCTCCGGTTTCCCTTGGCAATCATGATCAGTGAGGCGCCCTTAGACTGGAGCAGATCGACGTATGAGTCCATGCGGCCGGCTGTGGTCGGGCCGAAGGAGCCGGAAGGTTTATTCGCCGGCTGCTTGGCCGGGCCGGCATAGTAGATCGGGTGTTTGAGGAGATATTCGGGGACCGGCTTGCCGGCGTCGATGAGTTCCTTGAACTTGGCATGGGCAATGTCCCGGCCAACGACGATGGTACCGGTTAGCATCAATGATGTGGAGACCGGGTACTTGGTCAGCTCGGCCAGTATCTCCTTCATCGGCCTGTTGAGGTTGATCTTCACGCCGTGATCATGCTTGCGGCGATATGCTTCGGGGATAAGACGACCCGGGTCGCGGTCGAGTTCCTCGAGCCAGATACCGTCTTTGTTGATCTTTGCCTTGACGTTGCGATCAGCAGCGCAGGAAACGCCCATCCCAACGGGTAAGGAGGCGCCGTGGCGCTGCAGACGAATCACGCGCACATCGTGGGCGAAGTACTTGCCGCCGAACTGGGCGCCGATTCCAAGTTTCTGGGCTGCTTCGACGAGTTGCTTCTCCAGTTCCACGTCACGGAAGGCCTGACCGAGTTCGTTCCCTTTGGTGGGAAGGCTGTCATAGTACTTGGTTGAAGCGAGCTTCACGGTCTTCAGGCATGTTTCGGCGCTCGTGCCTCCGATGACAAAGGCGATGTGGTACGGCGGGCATGCTGCGGTGCCCAGAGACTTCATCTTGTCTACAAGATACTTGAAGAGATTCGTAGGGGTGAGGAGGGCCTTGGTCTCCTGATAGAGCATGGCTTTATTCGCGGAGCCGCCGCCTTTGGTGACGAAGAGGAACTTGTACTCCATTCCTTCGGTTGCGTAGATGTCAATCTGGGCCGGCAGGTTGGTGCCGGTGTTGATCTCCTTGTACATGTCCAATGCCACGGTCTGGGAATAGCGAAGATTCTCCTCCGTGTAGGTCTTGTAGACCCCTTTGGTGAGGTACTCCTCGTCCTTCACACCTGTCCATACTTGCTGTCCTTTCTTGCCGACGATGGTGGCTGTGCCGGTGTCCTGGCAGAGGGGAAGAACGAACTTGGCGGAAACTTCGGCGTTGCGCAGCATGGCGATGGCAACCCCCTTTTCGTTCATGGATGCCTCCTTGTCGGCGAGGATCTTCGCAACCATCTCGTTATGTTCAGGGCGCAGGAGGAACGAAACATCCCGCATGGCCTGGTTGGCAAGGTTGGTGAGAGCGTCCGGATTGACTTTTAATATTTCCTTCCCCTCAAAGGCAGCAACCGATACGCCTTCCTTGGTCAGGAGGTGGTATTTGGTGCTGTCCGGGCCGAGTGGGAATGGGTCCTGGTACTTGAATTCTGGTGTAGCCATAACATTATTCTCCTTTCGTTGCCGATCTCGGGAAAAGTCTATCTGCGGGATTGTGCCGCAAGCCGTCATACTCAAAGAATTACTCCGTATGCCCTGCACAACGGCTCTTGCACACCTGTCAATCGGAATCTTTCCCTCATCTGCCATTTGCCTTCATAGTTATTAAGCTTCCTCCTTCCCCTTTGATAAGACATTGCCTTTGCACTGGAGAAGTGTAAGCAGGACGGACTTGTTTGTCAATGAGATAATGATCATCAGATGCTGTTTACTAATTGATACCATCAACTTTTTTGGCTCTGCCTGATTGTATAGTACAAGAAGAACCAAATGCTGTCTCCACCTCCAAGTCGACGGTTTTCGATTTTCAATTAACGTGATGATTGCCATTTATAAGCGGTACGTTAGAGTTAGCATTTAGTCCCAAAGTTCATAACCCACAACCGTTTACGGTTAACCCGCATTATCTTCGAAGGGACACCTTCACCATGTGATCGCATATGTTATGCCAACCATATTATTGACCCCTCACGATATTCATAAAGATGTTTCTGGCTGCTTCGACATGTATCCTTACGCTGTCCCATGTTCTCAGCGACAAGAGATGTGAGAAAATATAGGAGCCTCTAAAATAGAACTCCTTGTAGGCAGTTCTATAACAGACCCCCACGGCTTCCGGCGAGACAGTCGGAAGATTCAGAATGGCATGCGATAAGTCGTATTCCTGCCAGCGGGTATGCCTCAGGAATCCATTCTCCTCAGCCCAGGCAAATAGCGCCGTACCAGGAAAAGGCGTTGTGATATTGAAGATGGCATACTGAATACCGACTTTTTTTGAATATTCGATGGTTGCCCTCATGCCGTCTTCCGTTTCCTCAGGACTGCCGAGCATGAATGCGCCGCGAATATCGATTTTTGCATTTCTTGTCCAGGCGACCACATCGGCATATTGTGATGTCTCAACGCGTTTGTTCACCGCTTTCAGTACATTCTCGTCTGTAGTTTCGAAACCGTACATGATTTGATGGCAACCTGCCTTTTTCATTAGTTTGAGAATCTCGGGTTTAACAGTATCGATCCGGGCGAAACAGGACCAAGAAACATCCAGCCGATTGGAAAGCAGCAAATTGCATAGCTGTTCAACCCGCTTCTGATTTGCAGTAAAAGTATCGTCGTAAAAGGAGATTTCCCGAATTCCATAGTGAGATTTCAGAAATAAAATCTGTTCATAAACATTATTTGCAGACAGAAAACGGGTTTTCCCGCCGAACATGCCAGAGTAGCAGAACGTACATTTTCCCGGGCATCCCCGTGAGGTGATCATACCAATGGATGGATGTCGAATGGCTGCGCCAATTGCGGAGCGGTATTTCCCAAGTGGGAGCTTATGATAGGCAGGTATGGGTAGATCATCCAACTGCACAAATTCATCCTCTTCCGGATTAACGACAACTTCCCCATCCGCTGCTTTCCAGGTCAGATTCGTAATATCCTTCATCGGTTGCTGCTCGGCAAGGCGGAGGATTGCCTTTTCACCCTCGCCGCGAATCACCATGTCGCAAACACCGTCCTCAACCAGGTGCCTATGAAAAATGGTCGGATGAACACCGCCCATAAGAATTTTTTTATGGGGATAGCGGGTCCGGATTGTACGAGCGAGTGCGGTGGCGCTGTCGATTTCTGGCGTCGTTGATGTAATTCCAATAATCTCTACATCAGGCTTTATCACGGACAGAATTTGCTCAAAGGAAAAATCCTCGGCGTATGCATCCATGATTTCCGCTTTGTGGCCATTTGTTTCAAGAATGGCAGCTAAGATGGCAATCCCTAAAGGCGGAGTGATGGAGTTGACCACACTCCAGATGTTGTCTCTTGCAATATATCGGTTGGGATTAATAAATAGGAATCTCACGTCTTTTATTACTTTTCATAGTTTGCTGTCCGTTGGCTTTGTCTTTATGGCAACACAATAATTGTTCATGCCCATCTGAAAATACCGATGTTGCTCTATGGTCAATCCGGAATAACATAAGAGTTCCCTCAGATCACGGTAATTGAAATATTGTGAATGGTCTTTGACCTCAACCTCGCTGACGATATGGAGCCTATATGCCAGAAATTCCAGGATGGGTTTGGCAATCTTACTAGGAACGGTGAGCACGAGTCGGCCTCCTTTTTTTAAAACCCGCTTCGTTTCAGCTATCATATGAAGCGGATCTGAGAGATGTTCAAGAACAGCCAGCATGGTTACGATGTCGAATGACTCTGATTCAAAGGGTAGCTGGCCTGTCAGCCGCATCCGTACAGTCTTTATTTTCGTGCTTTCCATATCCCGAACCTTAAAATCTATGCCGACGCCGCTGCCAATAAAGGGCTCTACTGTTTTCAGCAAACGGTAATCCCACCCGCAGCCGACATCCAGAAGCCGGCAATCAGGATACCGGTGAATCGTCGGCAGTACTTTTCTTACCCTCATTCTTCGCAGGACAGGCGCTAGAATGGGTTCTTTCATCGCAGTAGATTATATTTGATGATACAGTAAAGCGTCCAAAGTCCGTCTTTCCAATTGATTTTCTTGCCTTCTTCGTAGGTCCGGCCATAATAGGAGATACCTACCTCATAGATCCGGCATCTCGTCCATTGAGGAGAGGGTATTATTTAAGGGCATAAAGCTTCGATTTAATGCATTCCGGGAAATGGATTATTTTTTAGCTCCCCGGCTCATAGACCTCTTGCCCGAATTTTAAAGCAGGCTTTGGGCAACAGC